>JAFGLD010000330.1 GCA_016928235.1 Anaerolineae bacterium
AAGATGAGATATTTGTGGCGGGCAAGAAGATGGGAGATGTCTCCCCATAGTTGTTTGCAGGGGCAAACTAACCGTAAAGACTGCCAGCTTATGGCGCTGTCAGGTTGTTTTTATGTCAGATTGCCCCACAAATAACTCCAGCCCGCATCACAAACTCATGAACCATCCCAAAATCCGTGATACAGAATTCCTACTCTACTTACTTTCTGTAGGCAAGATACCTCTAACTAGTACAGCACAGCGGAAATGTATAACCAGCTTTTCTATCTGGTCAGTACATTTGCATCGGCTATCGAAACTGAATAACTATTGGGTGAGTCCACTGAAAAAAGGTCAAAATCACCACAAAGAGCGCCAAGGACACCAAGAAATCCCGTATAGATCCCTTCTGCGTTCTCAGCGCTCTCGGCGGTAAAAGAGTTTTTTCAGGGGAGTCATTGGGTGCATTCCCATTTTGTGACATCCTGCATAGAGCAGTGTCTGATCCTGTGAGCGGAGTGAAGAATTTAGCCGATCAAATCTCTTGTCCACGCATAAAAACCGGCTCGCTATGAGGCTTTCCGGCACCCACGAGTTCGGATGTCATATTTTGGGAATGCACCCGATCGACTTTTGCTGAGGTAAACTATCCATCAAAAAACACGCAAGGGGAATGATCATGGGAATCAAGGTTGTTGGGGCAGGGTTGGGGAGAACCGGCACAGGTTCGCTTAAAATGGCTTTGGAGAGGCTCGGATACGCTCAGTGTTATCACTTTTCTGAGCTGATTGCCCACCCGGAACATGTCACCCAATGGGAGAAACTGTCTCAAGGCAGGTCCGTCGATTGGACGGCATTGTTCGATGGATACCAGGCAGTTGTCGATTATCCTGGTTGTTGTTTTTACAAAGAAATCCTCCAAGCGTATCAGGATGCCAAAGTGATCTTGACGGTGCGTGATCCGGAGAGGTGGTACAACAGTACCTTGAAAACCCTCTATAATGCCAGGCCTCCATTGAGGCAACTCCTTCCGCTGCTCCTCAGGATGCCTTTTTCTAGTAAACATCGCATGTTGCCCCGCGTGGTTCGATTGTACCATCGGATAGCCTGGAAGGGACTGTTCGGTGGCCGTTTTGAGGAGAAAGACCATGCCCTGGCCGTATATCAGCGCCACTCAGAAGAAGTACAGTGTGTTGTGCCCTCAAACCAGTTATTGATCTATCAGGTCGAAGAAGGATGGGGGCCTTTGTGCGAGTTTTTAGGCCAACCGGTTCCTGTCGATGAGCCGTTTCCTCACCAGAATATGGGTGGAGATTTCAGGCAAATGCAACAAGCAATGTTTCGCAGTGTGTCGGGGTGATTACTGTTTCAGCACTTCGATGGGGGTGCATTGGCGATCAAGGCATCCTCGGTCCTGTAGTTTCTCATTTTTTGTGTGTGTGCCTATATTTACCGCCGAGAAGTATCTTCTCAAAAAAACGGGGAAAACTCTCGGCAAGAGAAACCGGGTTTTTCCTTTCGCAAGAACGGCACAGAGTTGATGCCGCTTTCGCCGTCAGGATGGCCTGTTCAACACCGAAAAACCCGGTTTCCGGATTGGTGTCCCCCTGATTATTGAGAAGATACGCCGAGAACGCAGAGAAAAAACTAAAAAATCTCTGTGTACTCTGAAACGACCTCTGGTCGTCTCTCTGCGGTGAGAAATTGTTTGACGGCAAAAAAGGCGAAAGTCCAGCTCGGTCGTGATAATGGGCAGTTCTTGGTAATCTTACAGAATCTCATGCCCAACTGCCAACCTCTATCCCTTGACACCGCCTACAGCCAGACCGCTGACCAGGTATCGCTGCAGGAGGAAGAAGATCAGAATGGGAGGGATCGACATCAGCACGGACATGGCCGCGAATTCCGCCCAGGGTGTGCCGGAAGCATACTGGCCCGTCATGCCGCGCAGCACCATTGGGAGCGTGAAGCGTGTCGGCTCGCTCAAGAATGTCCAGGCCAGAATGAACTCCGACCAACCGGTCAGGAAGCCCCATAGCGCCGTGACGACCATGCCGGGAGCTGCCAGGGGCAGGATAACGCGAATAAACGCGCCGGTCCGGCCGGCGCCATCGATTTGCGCTGCCTCTTCCAGATCGATGGGCAATGAGTCGATGAACCCCTTCATGTTCCAGATGGCAAACGGCAGCGCGCTGGAGGTGTAGGCAATCGCCAATCCCCACAGCGTGGTGCGAAGCTGCACCGTGTTGAGCAGCACAAACAGGGGCGCCAGTGTCGCCCCGGCCGGGATCATCAAGACGATGACGAAGCCTAACATGCCAAGCCTGCGTCCGGGAAAATTAAAGCGGGAAAACGCATAGGCGGCGCTTGTGCCGATGATCACTCCCAGCAGCGCGGTTCCACCTGAAACGAGCAGGCTGTTTCGTAGAAGCTGCCAGAATGTGACCGGGTTCGGGGAGGGCCTGGTCAGCACTTTGATATAGGCGTCGAAGCTGGCGCCTGGTGGAATGAGTGTCAGGCCGATGGGCCGCGAGAAGTTGCGTGGATCAAGAGACATCGACACGATCCAGAGCACCGGGAATAATACCGTGGCCAACATGAGCAGCAGGAAAATCTGAATCAGATCAATGCGCATTGTGCTGCGGGCATGTTTGAATTCGCGGCTGCGACTGACAGCGAGCAGCAGGCGGATGTATCGAAAGATGATGACTGCTCCGGCGGCAAGCAATAGAACGCCGGCGACAATCTGAGGCAGGTTGCTCCCCGCTTCCGGATCGATGGGAGTCTGGCCTGTCTGAACGAGCTGGTAGACGCCGAATGTTACCAATGCCAGCCCGGCTACTATAGCCAGGATCGCCCAAACGAGAGCGAGGATGTCGCGGAAAGCCACCGATTTTGCAGTTGTACGAGTAACTGGAGCCGCTTTCATCTCGATCTCCTCTAGGTATAGTAGGGCTCAGTGGCCCGAGAGACATGGTTAGTCATCAGCGTAATCGTTGCCAGGATGAAGAACACAATAATGTTGAATGCCGAGGCGACGCCATACCATCCCTGTGGATTGACCAGCTTAAACCCCTGCGTGACGAGGATCTCCGTCAATCCAAATGGGCCGCCGCCCGTGACAAAATAGATGACATTGAAGTTGTTGAATGTCATCATGATGCCGATGATAATGGCAGGCACCATGGCAGGGCGGAGTAGGGGGAGCGTGATCTTCCAGGTTCTGTACCACCCGCTTGCCCCATCGACATCGGCTGCTTCATAGAGATCCTTGGGAATGCCCTGGAGCGCGCCGGTGGCGATGACCATCATGAAGGGCCAGCCCAGCCATACATTGGTAATCAGGACGGCAAAGAAGGAAAGCGGCAGCACAAGTCCTATCTGGGGCAGGTTGACAATCGGTGTGGGCTCAAGCAGCCAGCGGAGTGTTCCCTGCCCACCTAGCTCTTTGATCAGCAGGTTGATCCCCCCAAATTGCTCGTGCCACATGTTGGCCCACATCAGCCCGGAGATCAGCGAGGGTAGCGCCCAGGGGATGACAAACAGGCTCCGGTAGAGGCGCTTCCCGGGCAGTTCTTCGGCGTTGAGCGCTAATGCCACGACAATGCCAATGGTGACATGTAGGGTAACATTGACCACCGTCCATAGAATATTGAAGACCAGGATGCGTCCGAAGCTAAAATTCGGTACCGGCAGACCGCTTTGAAATATCTGGATGAAATTGTCCAGCCCCACGAAATCGGGGTTTTGCAGCAACAAGTGTTTGAGCTCGAAGTTGGTAAAGGCCATCCACACCTGGTAGAGAAGGGGGTAGAAGGTGATGAAGGCCATCAACAGTAGGGCCGGCAGTATATAGGCATATGCCAGGCTATTCTTCTTTACCGATTGGGAGAAGTGCCCAAAAAGGCCGGGCTTCCGAGGTGGGGTGCTGATTTCTTCTCTAGGAGTAGTGATTGAGGCCATCTATTCCTCCTTGGACAAGTATGCTGACTGGCAGGTGTTCAATAACAGACCAGACCGACGCCTGCTCAATATCCAGTATAGTCATCCGGATAAATTTTTGCACATGGGCAAAGTAGCAGGGTAAGACTGACTATGTGAATATGTAGTTTTTAACATTGATGAGCGATCAGTTTAAAGCCACAGGCCGAAAGTCACAGGACTCTGATGCGTTGCTGTCTTATTGCGAGCATGCCATCATACAGGTGGTCGTGATTTTGCGAAGTCTATGTCCTGTTTGATTCGGATGTGCCGGCCCAAATCTCTGTGTATTTGCCTGTCGTGTGCGTGTGTGAACTGAAAGCGTTTCCGGAGCATTGATTTGTCACGTTGCCGGATAAAATGAACGGGCGGGAGATTCTCCCGCCCATTCTCGCTTGCATTACTCGTTACTTTTTGTTCGTCGTGTTGACCAACGAGCACGCTTCCTCGAGTGCCGCGGCAGGCTCGGCTACCCCTTCGAGCACCTGGGTAACGGCATTACCCAGCGGCTCCCAGGTAGCGCCCAGCTCGGCGACCACCGGGAACGGATCGGAGAAGGGAACCTGCTCCAGGAAACCACCAACAACGGGATTGCTGGATGTATCAACAGAGGCATTAGCCGGAATCCAGTTGGCGTTGTTCAAAAGGTCGGCCTGAACCTCGGCGCTGACAAAAGCGCCGATAAACAGCAGTGCTGCTTCTACCTGTTCCGGTGTTGCTGTCACGCTGATGGAAATCATCTCTGACTGGTTCCAGGGACGCGGATCGCCAGGTGTAGCTGCTCCAATGGCTGGGACACGGGTCACGCCGACGTTCTCAGCACCGAGATCGGTGACGAAATCGCCGGATGCCCATGGGCCCTGGATGCGATAGGCTACTTTGCCCTGGCGGAACAGCGTATCCATATCACCGTCATTGCCGTCGCAGGTAACCCCTTCCGATGAGCAGGTGTCGGCCAGGAACTGGAAGGCGTTGGCTGCCGCATCGGTGTTCAGTGCGCAGGTATAAGTGTCGTCAAAGAGCTGGCCGCCGAAGGCCGGTATCCACATGTAATTGTGGAACCAGTCGGCAGTGATGGCTATGCCGTTCCCCCCGGCAGCATCGGCCAGGAGATCTTCGAAGGTTGCAGGGGGCGTATCGACCATGCTCTTGTTGTAGAACATCGCTACGACCTTATTGTTGACGGGCACACCGACCTGCTCACCGGCGATCTTGCCGCCTTCAACAGCGGCGGGGACCAGATCGCCGAAGAATGGAGCGTCAGTTGGGATCGTGGCGAGCAAACCGGCTTGTTGATATGCAGCCATCCGATCTTGCGGGCCGGTGATTAAGGTTGGGCCACCGCCTGCGGATACCTCGGTCTGATATTTGTTCTGTAACTCGTCAAATGGAACGGCTAACACCTCCACGGTGATGTTGGTGTTCTGTTCCTGGAAGCTCTTGACGAAATCGGTAAAAACTTGCTCTTCAGTCTCGATGTAACCATGCCACACCGAGATGGTAACAGCCTTGCCTGCGGTTGTCGCGCCGCCGGTACAGGCACTTAGCAGCAGGCCCGCGAGGAGTACCATTAACATCGATAGCCACAACGAACGGTATTTCATCTTTTTCCTCCTATGAATAGTTGAGATTGGACGGTACGGTCCCCATTGCCGTACCGATTAGCAAAGGAACTGCCATGAACGTTAGTACGATGCGCACCACCGATTCTTTCCAATCGCGCCACCTCCTTGTTTAGTCGTGTGAACGGTCAAAAAGTCTCGGAATCAAGATGATCTCTGAGCGACTGCCGTAGCTTCGTGAGTAGACCATATAGTTGTTTGTGGTCGGCGGGCTTGAGCGCCCTCATTCGAAGTTCTATCGATTGATCGTGCGCTGTCTGCGCTGCCGCGCGCCGAGCCTCTCCCTCTGCCGTCAGAATCACGCGTTGGGCGCGGCGATCATCAGGATCGGATTCGCGCCGCACAAGTCCTGTTTTCTCCAATTGGTCGACGATGCGGGTGATGGTGCTACGCGCTAGCAAGAGGCGATCGCTTACTGTCGTCAGGCGAATGCCTTCGTGAGCGTCTAAGAGAAGCAGTACAGCATACTGAGAAGGCGTGAGATCATAAGCAGAGAGGACACGGTGATCGCCATCATCAAGAAGCACATAAATGTCGTGTAATAATCGATACTGCTGTTGTGCAATCATCGAATACTGATCCCATCACGGTGTGATGAAGCTTGCTCGTGAAACAGTTGCGTAAAGAATTGTTGCGTACAAAATTATTTTAGGTGAAACTTTCGAATCTGTCAAGATGTTGTTATCTCTGAGCTTGTATTGCTGGGGTAGGGTGGCAGATCGATCGAACAGCAGGGGCCGGGTTTAACCCGGCCCCTGCTTGTCATCGTCTGTACGTTTCCGATTACGGGATATTCCAATTGTATGTTGGTGTCGTCATCGAGCCGCCGCTTGCAGGCGTTGTCAGAGAGCGGTTGCCGATACTGCTCTCCCATTGGACATTTTGGCAGCTCCCTTCCCACTTGACAAACTTGAACTCGATTGGCGTGTTGGCGGGCAAAGAGACAGTACCACTCCATACCGGGTAAGTGGCAGCCGACATCGGCACGCCGTTGCATGGGTTCCAGTTGCCCAGAGCAGTTTGGTTCCCCACTACATAGACATTTTGCCCCCAATAGGTGGTCGCGTTCACTTTGAATGTGACAGTTGCCGTGTTGCCCCCTCCACCGGTGACTTTCTGACCTTCATGGATGGCGATGGAAGCCATTGCATTCACCGTGGCTGTGAATCGCCCGCCGGCATCGACGGTAATTGATGTGCCTGTGCAGCCCGTTCCGGCGGCATTTAGCTCGCCGTCGGTAACGTTGCAGTACGTCCCGGCAGGCATGCTGGTTTGGAAGGTGCGACTGACGGCAAAGCTCTCTCCGTTGATGACCACATAGCCGACATTGCCGCGCCCAAAAGCAACGGCATCGTAGCCGTTCGTCCACCAATCGGAGACATCGAAGTTGTGGGCAGTCGCGTTACGAAATGCCACCATATTGCCTATTGCCGCCCAGCGATGCTCGCACACCCAATCGCCGAAGCAGTCCGGTGTCGTATCGGTTGGGCTGTCGTAGATGGCGCGGATGACACCGCCGGTGCCGGGAGGTCCCGCATCGGTATCGGTAAAGGCATAGCTGGACATGACTTGCGGATAGCCATAGGGCCACGCCAACATCAGCACGTTTGCCAACGCATACTTCGCGCCGTCCTTGTAAGTCAGATAACTGCCGCCTCCGCCGTGCCCGCGCTGCTTATCGTGATTATCTGTGAACACCATGGCATGCACACTGGGCATAAAACCCGGTTTCGAGTCATTAAAGCTGCTAACCTCGGCGACATTGCCGCTGCCGAAGATGCGATACATTTCCTGGCCGTACAGAAATTCGGTTACGTCGCCTGTGCCGAAATATTCATCGCCCTGGATCGGCTCGCCATGTGCTTCGATGACCTCCTGGAACACAAAAGGCGCATCGCCTTCCGGAACTCTTGCCAGGCCGGTCAGGATGGCATCGAGATCGCCAGCCGGGATGTGCTTGGCTGCATCGATGCGGAAACCGTCGACGCCCAGGCTGAGCAGATCGCTCAAATAGGCCCGGATGCGGTTACGAACGTAGGTATCCTCGGTCTTCAGATCGGCCAGGTTTTCCAACTCGCAGTTCTGAACGTTCCATCGATCACCATAATTGTTGATCTCGTGACCGGGAGTGCCACAGTAGTGAAAATCGGCGCCAGCGTAGATGCCCGGATAGGTGTAGTGCGACCAGGTCGAGCCGCCAAAGGATGGTGCTCCTTCGTAGCCGGACATGTGATTGATCACCGCGTCAGCGTAGATATCGACGCCGACAGCATTGCATCGTTCGACCATATCCTGAAATGCCGCGCGATCACCGCTCCGGCTGTTGATGGTATAACTCACCACCTGATAGCGTTCCCACCATGGGTAGCCTTCAGAAGCAATGTGAAGATGCTCGTGGGGTGGGGAGACCTGTACTGCCGCAAAGCCTTTGGGCCCCAGGTAGGTTTCGCACTCACGGGCCACATCGGCATAGCGCCATTCGAAGAGATGCACGTAAACCGTTCGAGGCGTGCCTGCCTGGGCGCCGACGCTGGCGGCCGGCGCTGCTTCGACAAGCCGCTGAGGGTGAAACATGACCAACAAAAGAAACACCAATATACTCAGAATAGCAATCGACAACCGCTTAGACATGAACGACCTCCTGTGAATATAGTGACGAGTGATGAGTGACGAGTTAAAGCTTGCTATGTGCCTCTTGCTATTACAAGAATCAATCGAGCACACTCTCTCCTATCCTGTCATTCCCGCGAAAGCGGGAATCCATAAGCCACAATGACCTGCTGTTACTATTGTCATTCCCTATGGTGAGCGTGTTGATCATCGACAACTCCCTTGAAAATAGTGATGAGTCAAACACTATTTTCATCCCTTTTCGATCATCGGCCACTCTCCGGATGGTTTTTGCCAATCATTGGGTGACGGAGATATTGGGGTCAAGAGATTTGCTTTTACACCGTCACCCAACCTTCCATGCTTACGTGATCGCGCATTGATGCCAGGGTCGAGTCAGTCCTTTGACACGTTGATATCATCGATCCGGATCCGTCCGAGCCGGCCCCAACGGGTAATCGATACTTCGATGCCATAGTAGTCTCGCTTGGCCGTAAAGCTGAGATCGAACTGCCGCCAATCGTAGCTACCACCCGGCAGCGGCAGGTTGACATAGCGACGCGAGCCGTCGGTGTGGAAAATAGTTACCCAGACCGTGGTTGTCGACTTCCACTCCATGTATTTGCCCTGGGCCCACAAACTGAGTGTAAAGGTATCGCCTGTTACGCCACCGACTGTGGGACGTTGGACCAGGCTCTTGGGCCAACGTCCGCCCCAAAGCGCCAGCGAACACGAGCCGGAGTGTGCAACACGGCAATCTTGCCCATCGATGCCTGTCAGGTACCAGGCTGTCCAGCCATCGGGGACGCGGTTACCGTCCACATCCAGCTCGAAGGAGCCGTTGGTGAGAAGGTTATCGTTGTCGGTGAGCGTGGTAAACGACCACGAGACAGGCACCTGCTGAACATTGCCACCCGCATCGACCTCCCCCGTGATATCGACGGTGAATGTCGTGTTACCGGCCAGCGGCGCGGCAGGCATGAAGGTCAGCACTGTCCCGGTATCATCGAGGCTGAATGTCCCTACCACCGGGCCATCCGGGCTGCTGACGATGCAATCGGTCGCGGCGTCCATCGGGGCGCTCCACGTCATCGTGATGGACGTATCCGGCGCGACATTTTCCGCATCGGTCTCCGGGGTATGGGAAATAACCAACGGGTCGCGCCAGTGCTGCACCGCCTTATGATCGTCCGGGCCGTTGCCCCAATCGGTAGCCGTATCATCGATGATCTGGGAGCCGCCCGTGCCATAACTGATGGTCACCTGCCGGTTGGCCAACCCGGTGATCGTCCCCCACTGCTCGACCGTATCCCAGCTGCCGCGCGTGTATTTGTACTGCCCGTTGGCGCCGTCAGGAACACTGAGCGTCGTCTCCCACAGCTCGGATGAGCCGGATGCCCGGGTCATCGGTGTCGCGCCGGGGTTCCAGGAGGGGAGACCGGGCAGATCGCCCGCGACGTACACCGTGCCGGGCGTGTAGCTCGGCACACGGACCCGGAAAGTAACCTCGACGATCTTCTGCTCCGCGCGTTGGGTAATGGTGTTAGAGGAATCGGAGTGGTTGAAACTGGTATCGAGCGCCTGAGCCACGTATGTGTACTCAGTCCCGTTTACTACATCCTCGTCGCGGTAAGTGGTTGCCGGTGCCAGGACCCGCGCGACACGCGCGCCGGGTACCGTGCCATCGATGCTGCGAAATAGATCGTATCCGTACAGATCGGCATCGCCGGGCGCGTCCCAGGCGAGATCGATGAAGCTGTCGCTCCAGTCAGTCACATGCAGATTGGCGGGAGCGGCAGGCGCGGTCGTATCGGCCGACGGGTTGACCGTCAGCATGCCGGGATTCGCGTAGCCGGTAGGAGCGGCGATGCCGTCCCGGTCGCAGTATGTCCACACCTGGCCACCGGTCGTGCTGTGACGGTAGAGATAGTGATAATCTCCCGCCGTTTCGGGCAGAAGCTGTCCCTGGTATTCATCGTTGTTGCCGCTGTCTGTGTTGAATGCGGCGTCGACCCAGGTCCACTGCAGGCTGCCGGCATCGGAGTTCCGCGGGCCGAAGCCCACCTGCGCGATCAGCCCGGGGGTCCGGCCGGGCTGCTGAGTCAGCCCATCGATCCACACTTGCCCGTAGATGTTCTCGGTGGGCGCCAGGCCGACAGTATGCGCGATGCTATCGGGCCACTGCACATTGCACCAGCTGATATCGGCATGTGGCAGCCCGGCCACTTCGTTGGAGTGACCGCCGGTCAGACCGGCGGCATTCCGGCTTACCACGATGTAGTAGTAGCTTCGGCCGTCTTCGAGCCCACTGTCTGTGTAGCCGGTCTCATTCGTCGAGGCGAGCAGGCTGTAGCCGCCGCCGCTCAACAGGCCTCGATATACCAGGTAACCGGTGGCGCCTGCCGCGGCGCTCCAGCCCAGGCAGACCTGGCCGTTGCTCTCGCTGGTTACGGCCAGATCGGTCACCGCGGCCGGCGGCACAGCGGGCATGGGCGATGTGAGCACCAGCAGCGCGCCGCCGCGGGCAGGAACGTCCGGAATGATAACCGCGCCGTTGCTGACCGTGTAGACGCCGCCGTTCAGCACATCGGTGAACTGCGCGCTGTCCGGCAGATACCCGTCGACGCTCACTGTGATGGTCTGAGCCCCACCGGCACGGTTGATGATCACCACGGCGGCATCCGAGTAATCGTCAGTCAGGCGTCCATACCCATAAACGTTGTTGGCGTCATCCACCAACAGCGTATCGAAGCTGCCTGTCCGCAGAGCCGGGTGCGCATTGCGGGTAGTGGCCAGCAGCGTGTAGTAGCTATGCAATTGCGATTGTCCGTCCTCGGTCTGGAGGTGGGTGTAGGTGGGCATCCCACTTGCATCGAGCCACGGGTAGGGAATACGGTTGTACGGATCATCCTGCCAGGTCGATCCATCGTAGGTTGCCGGCGCGACCAGGCCGATCTCATCGCCATAGTAGATAGTCGGCGCGCCGGGCAGGGTCATCTGGAGCAGCACGACACCTTTCAGCCGGGTCATGGCATCGCTCCAGTCGTAGCCGGGATCTTCGTAGATGGCCCGATCGTTCAGCCCTGCGTTTTCGTCCAGCATGAAGAGCGCCCGATTGGTGTCGTGGCTGCCCAGCAGGTTCATCATGGCAAAGAAGGCCTCGGGCGGATAGCGTTCTTCGAGATTACGCAACCGCTCATCGAGCTGGCTGGGCGTTAGCGGATCGAGCGATCCGGCCGAGCTGCCCGGGTTGTGGTCGTTGTCCACAAATGCTGTATCGCGCCAGAAGCTGAGCAGCGCCGAGCCGAGCTGGTAGTTCATTGTAGCATCCCACTCGGCGCCGAGCGTCCAGGCAGAGGCGTTGCCCCACTCCTCGCCCACGATGGTCGCTTCGGGCTTGACGGCATGGAGCGCCGCGCGGAAGCCCTCCCAGTAATCGTTGGTGGGATCATTGGTCGTGCCGGGGTCGACATCACCCGCTACGTCCAGCCGCCAGCCGTCGGCCCACTGCATCCAGTATGGGCCAATCGAATCGAGGCCGTTGGCCCAGATCAGCGCGCGGACGTCAGGGCTGTTGGCTTGAAGCTTAGGCAGGCTGTCATAGCCGAACCACGATTCGTAATCCTGCCCGGCGCAGGGGCCGGTCCCGGAGAAGTAGTACCAGCTCCGGTAGGGGCTGTCGATGCTCTCGCAGGCGCCCACCGATTCGTATCGACCGTAGCGGTCGAAATAGATGCTGTCGGACGAGGTGTGATTGAACACACCATCCAGGATGATACGCATCCCGCGGGCATGGGCTTCGTTTGCCAGCGCCTGGAAGGTGGCCGGCGAGCCAAAGTTGTCATCGATGATATGGTAGTCGGTCGTATCGTATTTGTGGTTTGACGGCGATTCGAAGATTGGGTTGAGGTAGAGAACCGTCACGCCCAGCGCGTCGAGATAATCGAGCTTATCGATGATCCCCTGGAGGTCGCCGCCGTAGAAATTGTTGCTGTAGCCGCCAAAACAGTCTGACGGGCTGCGCGGATCGCAGATGGGCGTGTTCCAGTCGCTGCCATGAGAACGGACGATGGTTCCTCCAGGCTCATCGTAGAAGAACGCGCCCGCAGGCGTATTGTTGCTCGTGTCGCCATCCCGGAAACGGTCCGGGAAGATCTGGTAGATGACGCCGTCCTTGACCCAATCCGGCGTTCGGAAAGCCGGATCGTAAACGGTCAACTGCCAGCTCCGGTCCTGGGTATCGTCCAATGGCTCGCCCCAGCCGCCGGTTCTCGCTGCGTCGTCCTCGTAATAATCGGTATCGGTGCCGTCAATCGCGATCAACCGGTACCAGTAGATGGTCGGCTCGCTGCTGGCCGGAAGGGTGACTTCCCACCATTCGTATTCGCTATCGCCTGCCGCGCGAGTCATGGTGAGCAGCATCTGGGTATCGGTGCGATCATTCCAGACACGCGCTCTGGCACCTGTCAAATCACCGGCGGCGGCGCGTAAGCGCAGCGTCACCGGTGTTCCGATAGGCACCGGGCCGCCGGGCGCGCGGTACAACGGATCGCGGCTGTTGTGACCCAGCTCGCTCCACTGGACGTTGTTGTCATGCGATGCGCCGCCGCCGGAGATCGTCAGGATGTGGGTGTCAGCATGGTAGGAAAACAAGACGCCTGTTCCATCCTCCGGAACGTTAAAGAGGATATTTGCCCCGCCCGGCGCACCGCCCTGACCATAATTCTCATCCCAGCTCTCGTTGATCGCTACTTTGGCCTCATAGCTACCGGCGGGAAGGGCGTCGATGGCAAAGGTGTAGATCCCATTCCCGTCGATATCTTGCAGCCAGGAGCGCAGGCAGCCGGGATCCCAATCATCAGAACAACCCAGCTCACTTTGAAAGCTGCCCGTTGCTACAGCGATGACGGCGTTCTGATTGCTGGTAACCCAATGAGATTGGTGATCGTAGTAGAACTTGACGGCAGTCGAATCGGCCAGGCCCAACTCGATGTTCGACCCGTCGCGGACAGCATTCAGGCCATAATTCTCATCCCAGCCGTTGTTGAGAGCCGCCTTATATTCCCAGCTCCCTGCCGGAATCTGCCAGGTTACCTGCCATATATCATCGTTGCTGTCGTACAACAGGTAGGCTGCCTCGCAAGCCGGATCCCAGTCGCCGGCACAGCCTATCGCCGACTGCAAGTTTCCGACGATCGTCACGCTGGACGGGTTGGGTGTATTGGCCGCGTGAGCCTGTGTCATGACAAGCACGCTGGCCAGGATAACGAGAAGAATAACTCCCATTGAAACAGGTTTTAGATGACGTGTCACTTGCATGCTGTACCCCTTTACAGATGAATAGACGAACAAAACGAGCATTGAATGGTTGTCTGTTTCAGGGAGGGGTGGCTGCGATGAATGAGGAGATTGGAGACACACAATCTGCTTGTTCCATGTCCCCCGAATGGCAAATGTGAGCAGATGTCCGGATGTGTGGGCGCCCCTCGACTGATAGTACAGTTGCGACTGTAACAGTTGCGCCATGAATTGTTGCGTACACAACAATTCTACAACGCTTTTTGGGCCGGGTCAATACCTGATAGCGTGTTCACAGTGCCCAGTCTTGCCTGGTCTCCTGTCCATCCTTTGTGAGGTTGCCGGTCAGATAGGTTGACTATTTGTGGCTCTGGTTGATGATTTCGAGGGGAGATCCAGCTTCATCTCGATCCGGGAAAACGCATCGACATATCCGTTGGCATAGTACGCCTCCAGGTATGGCGCGTCGATGGGCATGTTTTCGGCCAGGGTGTCCAACGTTGCAAAGCGTGTGTGCAAAAGGTAGAGAAGCTCGCCGGCGACGCCATTGAGTGTGTTATCCTCTAACGAGAGCAGGACGCGCCGGAGCTGAAGGGGAGTTTGCTCGTAGCTAACCCATCCGCTGTGTTCTGTTGCCGGATCGATGATCTCGAGTGCTTTGAGGGTGCCGGAGTTGACGAAGGTCTCCACCTGGTTGAGCCAGGCTTGTGGTTCCTTGCGTTTTTTTGCCAGATCGAGTGTCTGCTCCTGGCTCAGCCAGGTCAGTTTGAGATCACGCTCTTCGATGTCCTTCTGGGGAAGGGGAGGTGGGCCGGGGGGGCGTCGCAGCACAGCCAGTCGACGCGTTTCCCGGAACCCGTAATTCAGAAAGAGTTCCAGGGCAGGCACATTGCCGACGATAACCTCCAGGTAGATGGTCTTTGCCCGCCGCCTGATGGCCTGCTGGATGCAGTATTCTACCAATGCGCTGCCTGTCCCGCGTCGTCGTGAGTGGGGCAGCACACCCAGGCGTGTCAGCCAGCCATTTTGACCCCGCAACCCAAGCATGCATAGTCCTAAGATGCGGTTCTTTTCCATAGCTACTGCCGAAGCATCCAGGAGGACGTCGTAATCGGCGATGTACTCGCCCAGGCGACGAGCCGTCATGGGCATCGGAACCAGGTAATCGACGCGGGTTTGGTTATATGCCGCAGTTAACTCCTGGATTGAAAACTGACTGGCCGGCACCAGTTTCACGAGGGCATTCTCCACATACCTTATTACGTCGAAGTCAGAAAGGCAGCGATCTGATTAGGAAACCGGCGTGTATCAATCGGCTTGGCGATGTATCCCTGGCAGCCATAAGCAGCGACCATCTGGCCCGCGGTCTCTGAAGGCCAGGCAGTGACGACCACCAAAGGGACGTGGCGCAGGGTTTCATTTTGCTTTAGCCAGGCTGCCACGGTCTGGCCGTCGACGTCGGGTAATCCCAGGTCGAGCAGGATCAGGTCAGGGTGTTCGGCCAGGGCCATTCCGAGGCCGGTCTCGCCGTCTTCCGCGTGCAGGATGGTGTATGCGTGCTTTTCTAACACGCGGCTCATGATACGAGCGTTGTTTGGGTTGTCCTCAATCAGCAGGATGGTTGGCGCTTTGCTCATAATGCGCTTCTTTGTTCAGGCTCGCTGACCAATTTGAGTGACCCGGTGGTTATATTTTTCACAGTGAACTTTCCATTGAGAAAGCTGGCCAGTACATTTTGTAGATCGGCTCGGTTGAGCGGCTTACGCAGGTAGTCATCGCAGCCTGCCGAAAGATAATGCTCTTTATCTCCAACCATGGCGTTGGCTGTGAGTGCCACAACAGGAATGTGCTTGAGCTTAGGGTCTTCCTTGATACGACGGGTACACTCAACGCCGTCAATATCCGGCAAGTTAATATCCATCAAAATCAGATCGGGGTTGAGTTCGGCTGCCATGCGCAGGCCATCCAGACCGGTTGCTGCTTGAACGATCTCGTGCTCCTGTTTCTCTAACATGAGCATACGCATAACCAGTCGAAAGTTCTGAAAGTTATCTTCAACGTAGAGTATCTTGTACATAATGATTTAGACTGATGCTTCAGTCCCTCCTCGAACAATAAAATTAAATGCCCCGTTATTCCATATCCAATCTGACTCGATTATTTTCATCCCTGCCCAGGCTGGTTACCCGGCCGGGCTCTGAGTTGTTAATTCCGGATTGGCATCCTGTGTTTTACCGGGTTCTACCGCGCCGCTGCGGCTCGAGTTGGCATCCTGTGTTCTGCCGGGATCTGTTGTGCCGCTGAGGATCGGGTTGGCATCCTGTGTCTTACCGGGCTCTGTCGTGCCGCTGAGGCTCGAGTTGGCATCCTGTGTTTTACCGGGCTCTGTCGCGCCGCTGAGGCTCGAGTTGGCAATCAGTGTTTTGCCGGGTTCTGTTGCGCCACCAAGATAGGGTGTGATCTGCTCGATAAATGTGCGTGTGTTGATTGGCTTGGTGATGTAGCCCGCGCATCCATAGCTGCGGGCGCGACGCTCGACCGCGGGATCGGTGCTGGCGGTGACAGCAACGATGGGAACGCTGCCGGGGATGCGCTTGATCAATGCGGCAACTGTGTGCCCTCCCAGATCGGGCAGCCCCATGTCAAGCAGGATCAGATCGACCTTTTGTTCATGGATAATCTTGACTCCGCTGAGGCCCTCAGTAGCAAACATAACCTCATGTCCTGCACGCTCCAATACGCGGGTCAGGATTTTAATGCTGTTTGGGTCGTCTTCAATGATCAAAATAGTAGCCATGATAGTCAATCTCCCATAGCTTCGGTTGGTTGAGCTGATCGTGTCTGATCGGCATTTGTGTTGGTAATCTTGTTAGCTTCACCAGAGAGCTTCGTTGTTTGTTTAAGTGACAAAGGGATGGTGAAGGAGAAAGTACTCCCTTTGCCAACTTCACTCTCCACCCACATCTCACCGCCATGCAGCCGTACCAGTTGGCGTGTAATGGCCAGGCCCAGCCCGCTGCCTCCTGCTTTACGGGTGGATGATCCGTCCACCTGGCGGAACCGGTCAAAAACGATTTCTTGATACTCGGGAGGAATACCCGATCCTGTATCCTCGACGCCAATGTGTACACTATCTTCCGCCTGTTTACAAAACAGACGGATGTGTCCCTCTGATGTGAATTTGATGGCATTGCTGAGCAGGTTCCAGACGATCTGGCGCAGGCGCAAGGGATCGGCATATAGAATGGGGGTGTTTTCAGGAATATCCATTTCAAGCTTGATGTTGGGTTTTTCCTGCGTCAAGACACGGGTTGCTTCCATAATCTCAGGGGCTAACTCCGTGAAATTAACCTCGCTTTTGTTCAACTCTAACCGACCAGCCTCGATCTTGGCCAGATCTAAGACATCGTTGATCAGGGCCAGCAGATACTGGCCACTGGAGTGGATGCTCTTGAGATCTTCGAGTGACATGGGGTCAATCTCTTCACCGATGCCATCGATCATCAACTCCGAATATCCGATGATCGAATTGAGTGGGGTCCTCAACTCATGGCTCATGCTGGCCAGGAACTCATTCTTGAGCTTATCGAGATCCCGTAACTGTTCAGCTGTAGCTTGAGCTTCTTCCAGCAAGCGAATATTGAGGATGACGGCAGAGGCTTGCTCAGCAAGTACTTGAACCTGGCGAAGCACGTCGTCTTTGACGTTCAGGGGGGTACCGGATTCACACATAAGTACACCCAGGAAAGTCTCGCCGGACCTGAATGGGAGGACAAGCAGCCCTTGGGTATCAAGCTGGTCGGAGAAGAGTTCTCGTGTATGTTCATCGACGCGCTCATCTGCCGATATATCCTTGAAAATTAGCGGTTCGTGGGAATTGAAAAGCTTGAGGGTAGGATAGTCATCTAACTGGTATTCACTTCCGATAGGCAAACAGGCTGTCTTGCCTTCCCGCCCCCACACTGCGGCAACGGATAGCGATGTTGGTATTTCCTCATCTGTCCAGGGAACATCGAAGAAATCGATGGATACACGATCCAATTGATAGAGGCCGCTCGATGATACAAGAGCCTGTAGGATTTCATCGAGGGCCGATGCATGAACGAGCCGGCTACTGCCCATATACAGTGTTTCGATGTTGTTCAGGGCTTTTTGCGTTTCCTCGAACAGCCGGGCATTCGAGATAGCGACTGCGATCTGGTTGGCAAGTGTCAGATGGATATTCTTGTCAGTTCCGGTAAAACGATTGGGTTGGTTATCTTGAACGTCAAGGACGCCGATGATCTCCATGCCCAGTGAGATGGGGATGGTCATTTCCGACCTGGTCTCAGGGAGGAGAGGATTAGGGAGGAAGTGTGGCTCGCGCCTGACATCGTTAACGATGGAAGGTGTTCCGGTACGCGCAGCGCGTGCTACCAGGCTGTGCTCATAGTCCAGGGGAATGGCATGAGCGCCTTCGACCAGGAGTTGCCCGATTGTGCCGGCTCCCGCGGTCAGCTTGAGATTGTGCTGATCCGGATCGAGCAGATAGATATGGGCGTGATAAAGGCCCAGCCGTTCCTTGCTCAGGTTACAGACATTCTCGAGAAGCTGTGTCAGGTTGAGATTCGTACTGGCCTGTGTCCCGATCTCTGCCACCGTGGCCATCTCTTCGGCGAGCCGTTGGGCATCGGTAAAGAGACGTGTATTTGATAATGCCACGGAGAGCTGATTGGCGATGATCTGAAGGGTGACGATCTCATCTTCATCGAAGTAGTTTGCTACACTCTGTTGTATATCGAAAACGCCCAGTATCTCATCACCGATGAAGAGTGGTATGGCCACTTCTGAAAGCGTATCCGGCAGGAGTGGATTAGGGAGATGTTGGGGGGTTTGGGTGACATCCTGCACGACGACAGGCTTGAGCGTTCGGGCCGCCTCTGCGACCAGACTGCGTTCGGCATAGAGCGAAATGCTGTGGGCCTGTTCTTTCAAGATCTCGCCCACCTCACCCAATCCTTCGCTGACAATCAATCTCTGTGTGTCCGGCTCATAGAGATAGATGTGAGCATGGTAATAATTGAAGGTCTCTGCGGTGCGGTTGACGGTCTCTTTCAACAGCTCTTCTTGATCGAGGACAGTGGTCAGACGTTGAGCCAGTCCGTATGCCGCCTCTTGTCGTTTACTCGCTGCTGCCCGATTCGTGATGTCGTGTGACATGCCCAAGACGCCGATTATATTGCCCTGTGCATCCTTGAGAGGCATCTGGGTGGTTTCGAGAATGTGTGTCGTGCCATCCGGGTAGGTGACCACATCTTCAGGGATGAAAATAGTCTGGCCTTTTTCAAGCACCGTTTGTTCATCAGCGCGCGAGCTGCGGAGGGTCTTCTCGGTATCGTCCTCGACCAGGCGTGATAGGATGCCTAGCGCGTGATCATCCTGACCGATCATCTCTTCCGGCGTCTGCTTGCCCTGTGATGTGGCAAAAGCCTGATTGGCAACCACATAACGGCGATCTGTGTCTTTGGCGTAGATCCAGTCGGGACTGGCATTGATGATGGAGCGGAGCAATTGAGCCTGATCTTGTGTTTGCGCGACCAACTGCCGGTTTTCAAGCGCGGTAGCCAGCTCAGAAGCGAGTACCTTGTAGAGCTCACTATCTTCCGGGTGAAGGTGATGCTGCTCCGGCCATCCAAGCGTGGCAATCCCGATCCACTGTTTCTTGGCCAGGAGTAGGGGGATGACGGCCAGAGACCGGATACCCGCTGCCAGGAATAGCTGCCGGGTTTGCTCGCTCACCAGTGGGTGTAGCGCAGCCAGATCCGGGATATCCGTGATCTGGTTTGGGTCGGCTGTCAACAGCAGCGATATTGGGGCATCTTTGATACGGCATCGCTCCAGCCTCAGTTCACTTACGGGCTCTTCCTTGAAGGGGTGGAGGGTGGCGATTAGCTCGACCCACTCCGGCTCGCCGGTAGCGTTGTTGGTAATGTAGAATAGATCGGCCCGGCAGGGCTCTTTGGAGAGAATTGGCCCTGCAAATGCCTGTAGAAGGTCTTCGGCGTTTTGAGATATCAATAGCGCGAGGCTGGCTTCATAGAGGGTCTGGACACGGCCCAAGGCAGTCCGGGTCTGTTCCAGCATCTGCCCGCTGGTCAGCGCATAGGCAATTGATGTACTGGCTGTCTGGAGCAGCTCGACTTCGGCTTGCTCCCAGGCACGCTCTTGTGTGCAGTCATCGAACCCGACAAACCCAGACATTTTCTCGCCTGAACTGATTGGGATCAACAAGAGAGATCGGGTATCTTGCGCCTGCATGATCGCGATTTCGGGCTCCGGGATACTTGAGCGCAAAGCGACGATCGGCTTGCCGTTGAACAGATTCTCTTTCCAGTGGGGAAGCGCGTCGTAGGCAAACACCTGATCACCAGCCGGCGCGATTCCCTCATTGACCCATTCGTGCGTCTTCCGTGCCGCAAGTTGACCGTCGGCGTTTGTAAAATTGGCAAAAATATAAACACGGCTGGCTTCCACCGCTCGGGCGAGGGAAGCAATAGCATCTGCGAGCCCCATCACGCCCTGGTCCAAGAGCACGGTTGCAAACTCAGAGACGCCGGATGAGAAGCGGTTCTGCCTTGCAAGCCGGTTAAGGGTTGCCTCGGATTCTGCCTGTGTTTTGCGAACCTGGTCAAATGCGCGCGCGTTTTCGACTGCAATTGCCACCTGTCCGGCCAGAGTAGACATCACATGTACGTCGTCTTCGGCAAACCGGTTGGCTTGTTCGGATTGAACGTCAAGGACGCCGATGGTTTTCTGACCGGCCAACATCGGCACAGCCATCTCCGATTTGGTATGAGGCAAAAGGGGATTGGGCAGAAAGCCATCTTCCTTCCAAACCTCGTTTGCAATCACGGGTTCGCCTGTCCGGGCAGCGCGTGCGACCAGGCTTTTAGGCGCGCCGAGCGGGATGCTGTGGCCGCTCTTTCTCATTGTTTTGCCCGCCTGGCCGGCTCCGGCTTCCATGATCAACGTTTCGGTAGCGTCGTCCAGAAGGTATACGTGGGCATGGTAAAGCTTGAACCTGCCTTTGGTCAGATTGACCATGCGAGGCAAAAGCTTGTCCAGGTCAAGATTTCGGGAGACTTCTTGAGAGACTTGGGCCGCAATTTCGAGATCGCGAGTGCGGCTGATGGCACGATCTTCCAGAGCTTTCAGGGTATCCCGGAGCTGCTGCGCCATTTTTTCGAAGTCAGGAAGTACGCTGCCGGATGGGTATTTTTCATCTTTTGGCGACATGCTATCCTTCTCCAGCCTTGTGACAACACTCTGCAGAATAAGAGAATACTAGATGTGATTCCAACGATAGTTCATAATGTCTTCACGTTGTCAGTATATCACAGACTACTAAAATGCATGAATGGGGTTATACCCTAATATCCGTGAATGAAATCATCGGTTCTCCGAGAATTGCTATCTCTTGCTGTCTATTCCCAATAGAGTCTATGGATATCGAATGTGCTTTTTTGCCTGACTGATCACCCAAACGATTTGCTTTTTAATCGTCCATCACTCCTCACCCCAATCTGCTCTCAGATGGGTGGCGTACAGTTTCCCATAGCCATGGTCTCGAGTCCGACATCAAGCCGCATCAAAGACCCTGACAAAGAAACTGGTATGCACGTGACACCCATGGAGCGCAACTCAATAGGTGAAGATTCGTTACAATATATGGGCCATCTGTTGCGCAACTGGTGGCTGTTGGCCAATTGTTATAAACCAGGAACGAACTAAACTGAGTGAGGCTTGTTCTGTGTGGTTAAAAACCTCCGCGAACCGATGTGTAAAGCGAGATGTAACTATTCAGTTATGGGTGCCGGCTGCTTGACAGTTTTGAGTGATGCGTGACGAGTTTTAGTTTACAGCTATACTGCAAACGGCTGGGTTTTGGACTTTTTCTGAACATACCCAAGCATAATCAAAAGTCCAGGTTACAACCGCTCGCAGTATAACAGCTAACAGCTGAATAGTTACAGCAGAATTAAGGCTAGAGAGGTTCTTATGGTTGATGCAGTGCCAGTCATACAGATTACCCTGGCAGAAGATTCAAACAAACGAAAAAAGCCCCGTGGTCAGGTTGTACTTTTTGGGTCATGGTGCAAAGGATGCGGTCTCTGCGTAGAGTTTTGCCCTACAGGTGTGCTGGCTCTGGATGAAAACGATCATCCCATTGTCATAAAGCCCGAAAACTGTACAGGCTGCCATTGGTGTGATACGCATTGTCCAGACATGGCCATTGTCGTCAAACGCCTGGACTAATGTTTTGCGGCATAGGCGACCTCATCGTTGTGGCTGTGCTGCGAAACACTCAGACAGTCAGCTGAGGGTTTTCGTTCCCCAGATCATAACATGTCTGTTCTGTGCCTTGAGAGTAGACTTGATCAGAAATAACGGTGTTACACATAAAATAAGCCGGATTTTACGCATAGCATGTCTACTGCCGATAAAGTCTGTTATCTGATAAGAGCTCGCGGAGCACACGGAGATTTTTAGTTTTTTCTCTGCGACAAATCTGTGCGCACGCACAAAAAAGGCGAAACGACAGTACATAACTCATCTTTTCCAGAGCCGTTAACCGGCGGCACGCGAGGATAGCGTGGTTGGTCGTTTGGAGGCTTTTAACCTTACCCCATGTGCCTCTATCCGGTTACCAACCTCGGTGCTGCCCCTTTCCATACATGGAGAGGGGCAGACAGCCGTTGGTCATCTATCGAAGGTCGTTGGGGGTGAGGTTTTAAGCGGTACGACGTTTGACCGGCACACTGACATGACCACGTTATTTCCGAGGGCTATCCGGTAACTCGTTGCTCATGCTTTACACCTATTTTCGGAGGAGTGTCCTTTGGTTGTCAGCTTGATGCAGGGAAATGAAGCTATCAGTTGGGGGGCATTGGCGGCGGGTTGCCGTTTCTTTGCGGGATATCCGATTACCCCATCCACCGAGATTGCCGAGATGCTCGCGCGTGAGCTTCCCAAAGTCGGCGGCACCTTCATTCAGATGGAAGATGAAATCGCCAGCATGGCAGCAATTATTGGTGCTTCGATTGGTGGTTTGAAGTCCATGACGGCTACCAGTGGCCCCGGTTTCTCTCTTATGCAAGAGAACATCGGGTACGCGGCAATGACCGAGGTGCCTTGTGTCGTGGTAAACGTTCAACGCCTGGGTCCTTCAACAGGGCTTGCCACAGCTGCAGCGCAGGGCGATGTTATGCAGACTCGCTGGGGCACACACGGCGACCACCCGATCATCGTCCTCAGCCCGACATCGGTTACACAGTCTTTTGAGTTGACTATCCGGGCCTTCAACCTCTCCGAGCGATATCGTACGCCAGTCATCCTGCTGACTGAGGGCATTATCGGCCATATGCGGGAACCGATCGATCTGCCGGATTTTGATGCGCTCGAAATCGTTGAGCGTGTCATCACCGATACACCCGATCACTATGTCCCATTCAGCAACGATTTAGGAGATGTCCCGCCCCTGGCCAGTTTCGGACAGGGTTACCGGTACCATATCACTGGCTTGTTTCACGATCCGATGGGCTTCCCAACCCAACGTCTGGACGAGATCGATCCCTGGCTGGAACGAGTCCATCACAAGCTTGACCGGCATCTGGATGAGATTGTGATGGTAGAGGAAGATCTACAAGATGATGCCAGAATCGCGATCATAGCCTATGGCGTGTCGGCACGCGGTGCCCGGCACGCTCTGAAGCTGGCGCGATCTCAGGGCTACAAAGTCAGCATGTTGACACTATTGACCATCTGGCCATTTCCTGAAGCACAGGTAGAAGAACTGGGAGATCAAGTGGATCGGGTCATCGTCCCTGAAATGAATTTGGGACAGCTGGCACTGGAGGTAGAGCGCATGGTGGGGAGAAAGAAGGTTGCGCGTGTCAACCGTGCCAACGGCGAGATGGTCACCCCGCAAATGATCCTGGATGTTATCGAAAGTTGAGCCATGGCAGAACATATTCTTGGTGCCCATGATCTGGATGTCGATGAAATCCAGATCCCGCGTGAAGACTGGTTTGAGTCAAGTGATACGCTGCAAAAGCTGCGAAAGAACAAGAAATTTCCGACTATTTGGTGTGCCGGATGTGGCATTGGCATTGTAATGGGCTCACTGATTCGTGCCATCGATCACCTGGGCTTATCAAACGACGAGGTCGCCCTGGTATCCGGGATTGGGTGCACCAGTCGTATGCCGGTGTACATGGATTTCAATACGATGCACACCACGCATGGGCGCGCCCTGGCTTTTGCTACCGGATTAAAAATCGCTCGTCCTCATATGCAAGTCATTGCAATCATGGGTGACGGCGACGCGTTGGCAATCGGCGGCAATCATTTCATCCACGCTGCCCGGCGCAACATCGGCATCACTTCCATCATCGTGAACAACGCTATCTACGGGATGACCGGGGGGCAATACAGCCCAACCACTCCTGTCGGCAAGCAGGCCACAACAGCCCCTTATGGCAACATCGAGCCCCCCTTCCCGATCTGCGAGCTGGCCATTGCATCTGGTGCTACTTATGTTGCTCGCAGCACCGTCTACCACGTTCTGGAACTGGATAAGTATATTCAGGAGGCCATCCAAAAAGATGGCTTTAGCCTGGTGGAGGCGGTCAGCTATTGCCATACCACCTATGGGCGCTTGAACAAATTCGGCACGGCGCCTGATATGATGAGAGGGCTCAAAAAAGATAGTATCTCCAAATCAGCTTTCGAGAAGCTGTCTCCCCGGGAACGTGCCGAGAATTCCAAGATTGTGCGGGGTGTCTTGCATGTCGATGACAGTCGCGAGGAGTTTTCTCGTGTATGCCGGCAGCTCTCTGAGCGTGTTCGGACTGGAGGCTCGCAGTGAACATTCCCTTTGTCGATCGGATCGAGATTCGCCTGGTTGGAAAGGGTGGGCAGGGCATGATCCTGGCCGGCATGATCCTGGCTGAAGCTGCGACTATCTACGACTTCAAGAATGCCGTGCAAACCCAGACCTATGGGCCTGAAGCCCGTGGCGGTGCCAGTAAATCGGAGGTCGTAATCAGCTCGGGTGAAATCGATTATCCTGAAGTGATCAATGCGGATGTGTTGGTGGTCATGAGCCAGGAAGCCTGCGACAAATATGCTCTCAGCATGAAGGCGGACAGCCTGTCAATTCTGGATGACGAGAATATCGATTGCCTGCCGATAACGCCATTTGTTCGGGCGCCGATAACGCGATTGGCGCTGGAGACCACCGGCAAGACTCTGGCGGCTAATATTGTGGCTCTTGGTGTGTTGGTAGGCCTGACAGGGGCGGTCTCCCGGCAAGCCATCGAAAAAGCCGTGTTGGCGCGAGCCCCTGAGGGAACCAAAGAAATGAATCGGCAGGCACTCTTAAAAGGTTTTGAAGTGGCTGAGCATCTTAACGAGCCCATTTGATCTTCCATATCTCAACTCGACTTTGTCCATCGACAACTCCATGCGTGGCAGGTGGAATGTGGGAAAGACAGCGTGGCGTGCGGAGTGGATTCCCGCTTTCGCAGGAATGACAGTCTTGAGATGCAAGAGACTCTTTGACTATCGCTGCTTGACCATGATGTTGAAAAAAACCATGCCTTCGCGTCATCCTTCGTGACCATTCAGTCAGATAGGTGCAAAGTCGAGTTTGGTAGTTCGTAGTTCTGATGGGTTTTCAGCCTCTTCCCACCTGTTGCTAATTCCGGCGAACAAAAAAACTGATTCCTCATCGATTTCCAGCCTGTTTGCATGGCGATGAGACTGCGCTTCTCAACTGTATCATCCCCACGACAAAAAATGTTCACCGAAAACCATGAGTAGGGTATACTCTCTCAAATAGCTCTGATGCTGTTTTGAGACTGGTGCCATATGAGCACTTCGACCGATGGAGAGATGATGAAAAACTATTTGCGTTACGTGTTGGTAGCTATCGTACTTGTTTTTACCTGTGTGGCAGGGTTGGCGGGCGGCGTGGTAGCCGATCGTGCCTGGCAGACGGCCTTTGTCGATGACGAACCCGAGACGGCAGACTCTGCCGGTACAGCACCCGATGCGGAGCTTATTAACGAAGCCTGGAATCTGATCGACAAACATTATGTTGACCGCGAGGCGGTTGAGAGGGAGCGGTTGACCTATGGCGCGATCAGCGGCATGGTGATGTCGCTAGGCGATACCGGACACAGTGTCTTTTTGACGCCGGAGATGCTGCGAGCCTACCAGATAGACATCGAGGGCGAGTTCGAAGGTATTGGCGCCTACGTTGAAATGCGTGGGGGGTATGTGATCATCGTTACACCAATGGATGGATCTCCCGCTCAGGAAGCAGGTCTGCGCCCTGGAGATGTAGTGCTCCAGGTGGACGAAGAGGATATGGCAGGCAAGGCGCTGGAAGAAGTCATCAGCCAGATCATGGGCCCGGCAGGGAGCGATGTCAATCTGACTATCTTCAGACCCGAAACACAGGAAACGCTTGAAGTCACCATCACCCGCGCGCGGATCACTATTCGTAATGTTACCTGGAAATTCCTGCCCGGCACTCAAATTGCCCACCTGCGAATTGCCCAGTTCAGTCTTGGTATGACCGATGAGCTCAAACAGGCATTGAAGGAGATCAAGGAGCAGGAAGCAGCCGGGATCGTTCTCGACCTGCGTAACAATCCTGGCGGGGCACTGGATGAGGCAGTCGATACAGCCAGTCAGTTCCTATCGGATGGGAATGTGCTCATCGAACGCGATGCACAGGGTAAAGAGACAGCGACGAAAGTCAGAGCAGGGGGATTGGCAACCGACATCCCGATGGTCGTGTTGATCAACCAGGGATCGGCCAGCGCATCGGAGATTGTTTCCGGTGCCATCCAGGACGCCGGCCGGGCACAGTTGGTCGGTGAGACAACCTTCGGCACCGGCACTGTGCTCAACCAGTTCAAACTGTCTGATGGGTCGGCGATACTGCTGGCAGTCGAAGAGTGGCTGACGCCCAAGGGTCGACTCATCTGGCACAAAGGTATCACGCCTGATAAAGAAGTGAAGCTGCCTGTTAATGCGTCACTCTTATTGCCTGAGGCCGAGACAGATATGACACCAGAACAACTGCGTGATAATGAAGACGTTCAATTATTGGCTGCACTTGATCTGCTCCTGGAAATCATCGGTGCGGGGAGTGGAAACTAATTCCGGTATGGCTGACAGCCTCATTGGCCTATGAGGTTATCGAAAAAAACCGATGCCCTTCGCTGCTTGTACAAGCAGCGAAGGGCATCGGCATGAAACGAACAAGCCCTCCCATCCTCGTTTGCCTCCCCCCGGTTATATCATCTGTCTTCGTAACTATTCAGTTATAGGTGCCGGCTGATTGACAGTTTTGGGTGATGGGTGATGGGTGATGAGTGTTAGTTGACACTCGACGATCAAATTTTTAACATTGACATTAAACCAGACAGAGCAAAAACTTGATCATCGAGTGTCAACAATAAATCCGGCAAGAAAAGTGAGTGTACCTAAAACAAATAGTGGCAAGAAGCAATAATAAAAAGGAGATAGCCCAATAATATCCATGAGAAGTAATCTGAAGGATTCGGAATACACACTAAAAATGAGTATTAGTCCTCCTACGAGCATCATCCATTCCCCAAGCCGCTTGACCGAAAAGGGTAGTCGAGTCTTCTTGACGTTTGGCTCATATATAGCAGATGTAGGTGTGGGCGGGACACTTTCAGGAATAGGCACTGGCGATGTTGCTTTTTCTATGGGGGATGTCGATTGGCTACTACTTGCGGCTTGAGCCAACAAATTGTCTGACGGAATTCTCGTATCAGTTAGAACTATCAAGGATTCTATCGGTGGTGGAGAAAGCCTATATACAGATCCCTCAGATTGCAGATCGCCGAGATTACGAAAGGCCCAATCTGTAAGGGCTGTACTGTCGCTACAGTCAAATACTGTTTTGAGAAACTCTCTGCATTGTTGTGGATCCGATGTAAGCTGAGCAGCAATTGCCCACGCTTCTCCATTGCGAGGAGCATTTCTCAAGAATTCTGACAGAGCAGTCTGTGCTTGATCAAGTTGTTCCGACCGGATAAGATATTGAATATGTTCAATACTTTGGGATGATGCCATACTCTATTATTCCTGTCTGTCTGATGACTAATTTCCCACCGCTGCGATCAACACCGCCTCCACCTACTCGATCCCCCCTCCACAATCCCCCTCGTCGAGCAACCTGATCCCGCCGAGGGCGGCGCTGCATGACAAGGCCACCACGGAAAGGACTAGTACACAGTATAAGGTGATGATTATTCTGGAGAGATTTCGCGCGGTAAATCGCTATTGCTTTGTTCTAATTCAACTTTTTCGTAGACATCTTTGAGGGGCAACGTGCACTCAATAGACTGTATATGTATTTCTTCTTCAAGCCCGTCCACTTCTTGGAGCAGCCAGAGACCACTCTCTTGCCGGGTATAGTGCTCGACATGATGGTGATCTTGGCTGATGAGGACATAATCTTGTAGTGTATCGATTGTGCGGTAATTCTGGAATTTCATGCCGCGATCATAGCGCTCTGTGGATGCAGACAGTACTTCAACAATTACTATAGGATTGACGATAGTGTCGTGCACGTCATCGGTAAATTGAGGCTGCCCACAGATGACAACGACATCAGGGTGTGTATTGAGCCCAGTGCGCAGAACCTTGATACGCATATCACTTGAATAGACACGGCAGGGCTTTTGACGCAGCTGACTGTGGAGTGAGGCGAGGGTGTTTGCTGCGATGAGATTATGCGATTCTTTGGCGCCGGTCATCGCATACATGCGCCCTCTGAAATATTCATGTTTGATGGTACTGGAACGCTCAGATTCGAGATACGCCTCTTCAGAGATGTACGGTTCTGGTTGTGCCATCATAAATCGGTTCTCCTGCCCCTTTACATCACAGTGGTGCGGCCAGCATTGTTGTTCCGTCACAGAACAGTATAGCATTTTCTGGTATGCCCCACACGCATCCTCTACTTGCCCGCCCCTCCCACACCCCGCACCCAGCGGAAGCCACAACACCTCCTCAATGCCCGCCCCCCACCCATCCCATCCCCACAGCTTCCATACTCCTTCCATACTCCTACTATACTCCTGCCATACTCCTCCCAGCCTCACGCCGGCCTCCACGTCCATCCCTGCCTTCCAATCCCAGGTGTTGTCCGGGCATCCTCTTTGCATCCTCTTTGATTTACGCATAAATCCCATCACTCTACCGTCAGCGTCTCGATGGCGCTCCCGCGCAAAATCGAGCGGGCGGGGAAGGTGGCGGCTGCGGCGCTGATGATCGGGGCCGCCACCAACCCAATCACGCCGCTGGTCAGCGCGGGCCGCACCGAGCGCCAGGCCATGTCCCACAGGTCGAGGTCGGGCGCGCCCCAGGCGTTACCGCCGTAGACCAGCACGATCACCAGGATGATGCCCACCCCAGCGGCCAGCCCCACCGCCCCACCGATGAGCCCCATCAGCGCCGCCTCGCCGACCACGGCTGTCACCACCTGCCGCCGCGTCGCGCCGACGGCCCCACCACATCCGGCTTGCCGCCGGTGCTCTGGCCGCTCGGTTGGCCGCAAGCAGACAATATAATCATAAAGGCCGATGCCCAGACCAATCGATGGATGATTTTCATGCTTCTGTCTCCTTGTGAAGTTACAGAGGGATTATAACCAGGAAGCGCACAGATGGCCCTGCATTTGACATTTGAGATTGGATTCTGGTATCGGTATGGCGAAGCAGGAAAACCATACATGACTATTGGAGGATCATCGAACAGGGGCCTGCCATTGAGAGGTGGGCTGGACGCAATCATGATCATGAGATTGGAAGGAGTATGGCAGGAGCAACATAGGAATACAGGATCTCTAGGGATGGGAAGGTTGTTGGTGTCGAGGGCAGGCGTATAATAGCTTAATCAAGGTGATGAAATCACCCTCGCTCTCTAGATTAGCCGCCGTGGAGTACCACGATGAATGTGCCTGTGTCGAGTCTCAGCCTGGCCATGGGGCGCTGTTCTTCTTCCCCACCCCAGCTCATTTACCAAGCAGCGCACCCCTGCACCATACTTACGCGTGCTGCCAATCAGAATCTCACATAGGGAACTAGATTATGGCAACCGGCCGTGCAATAAATAGAGGGGCAAGAAGGAAACCGACTCTTGGGTTTTTCTTGTCGTTTTTCGGAGATTACCAGGAAACCGTCTTGAGTGGAATCACCCAGGCTGCCGAAGAATACCATGCCAATGTGGTCAGCTTCATTGGCGCCGCGCTGGACGATGCACTAGGTTTTCGAAGACACTGGAATGCTATTTATGAGCTGGCCGACCCAACTAATATCGATGGGCTGATTATGCTCTCTAGTGCTATGCAGAATACGATCGAGAAATTCGCCCAATTCTGTAGCCACTATGCTCCGCTGCCTATCATCAGCATTGCACTGGAGTTGGAAGGTATTCCCAGTGTGACTATCGATAACGCCACCGGTTTACGTGAGTTGCTCAAGCACCTGATCGAGCATCATCGTTACCAGCGCATCGCATTTATCCGTGGGCCAGAGGGTAACCCGGAGGCTGACATTCGTTACCATACTTACCTCGATGCCCTGACGAACTTTGGCATTCCGTTTGACTCCGATTTGGTTGTACCAGGGAGCTTCCTCGTTGAGAGTGGTGTCGAGGCTGTCAGGCTGCTCCTGGACCACCGAAGAGTGAGTCTTGACGCCATTGTTGCCAGTAACGATAGTATGGCAATTGGAGCCTGGCGGGAGCTAACCAGACGCGGGTTCAATATTCCAGAAGATATCGCGCTCACCGGGTTTGACGACATACCAGAGGCAGAAATCCTCGCTATACCCCTGACTACCGTTCGCCAGCCTCTGGTCGAGCAGGGCCGGCAGGCAGTACGTATGCTGCTCGAATGGCTGGAGCACGGCACGCCACCTGAAAACTCCATCATGGAAACAGAATTGGTGATTCGCGACTCCTGCGGCTGTTCACCACTGGCAACGCCAAGTCTGGTTGCATCTGCTCGTATCATAGCAACCAGTATCTCGGACACCGCTCTCGCACAACAACGAGATGTGGTAGTGGCGGATATTCAGGAGGTAATATGCCCCCATTTTCAGGACGTACCCCCTGACTGTATAGAACAACTGGTTGATGCCTTCTTTGACGCGCTGCAAGGGAAAGTCCCTTCCCAATTCCTGCCACTCTTCAATCAGATGCTGAGGCAAAGCATGAGGACCCTCACGCGTGCAGATCTCGAGGAAGGGATCATGTCCAAATGGCAGGAAATGCTGTCGATCTTGCGTGAGCAGGCGATGCCCTATCGGCGTCCCGACGCTGGAGAGGATGTGGATGGGCTTCTGTACCAGGGATGTGTTCTGATCATCGAAGCTACCAGACGTGTTCATTTAAGTCGCGAAAACAGCGCCGAAGCAAGCATGGTGACCCAGTCTGAAGTTGTCCGTGATTTCAATTCAACATCAAATGCACAGCAAGTGGCTGACTGCCTGGCCCAAAACCTATCCAGGTTGGGTATCGGCACCTGCGCGCTAGCGTTGTACGAAGGGACACCCGCCCCGTCGCCACAGTCCAGGCTAATCATGGCCTATCACAATGGCCAAAGACTCGAGTTGGAACCTGGTGGACGGCTTTTTCTCTCTACGCAACTGATCCCTCCGGATATCCTGCCGCACGAGCAATGGCCTTATCTTGTAATCCATCCACTCGTATCACGCGATATCCATTTCGGTTTCATACTGATGGAAATGATTGCCGGACAGTGGTCGTTGTACAGCACGTATCTAGCGCTTGCAGAACAGATCGGCTCAGCCCTGTATAGGGCGCTCTTGCAGCAGCAAATCGAACGCTCCAACCAGGATCTCCAACGGCATGCGGCTGAGCTGGCAGAGGCCAATGCCCAGCTGGAGCAGTTCGCCTATGTTGCCTCACACGACCTGCAGGAGCCCCTGAGGATGATTACCAGCTATCTGCAGCTGGTCGAGAAGCGTTACCAGGGTAAGCTGGATGGCGATGGAGAAGAATTCATCGGGTATGCCATGGACGGGGCCGCGCGGATGAAGCGGATGATCAATGACCTCCTGGCTTACTCGCGAGTGACTTCTGTTGGCCAGCCGCTGGAGTTGACCAATTGTGAAGATGTCCTTGCCGATGCTCTGGCTAACCTTGAGATCGCCATCAAGGAGGGTAATGCCCTGATTACCCATGACCCTCTCCCTACCGTGATGGGCAACAGAACTCAGCTGACGGCTATCTTCCAGAACCTGATCGGCAATGCTATCAAGTTCCGTGGCCAACAGCAGCCTTGCATCCATGTCTCGGCCGATCATAAAGAGAATGAGTGGCTATTTTCTGTCCGGGACAACGGGATCGGGATTGATCCAGAGCACTGGGAAAAGATCTTTGCCATCTTCGGCCGTCTGCATTCGCAGGATAAATACCCTGGAAGCGGCATCGGCCTGGCTATCTGCAAGAAGGTCGTGGAGCACCACGGTGGGCGCATCTGGGTCGAGTCTCAGCCCGGCCACGGGACGACGTTCTTCTTCACCATTTCCGCCTCACAACAATAGCCTTTATCGGGCGGCACACGCAGGACATCTTGCCGCTCCGTCGATAGGGCAGGCACCTCCAGCCTCAAAGGAGTTCTCAGTGAGCAGTTCTGCCGATGCGGTTGGCTGTTCGTTGATAGCTGACAGCTTTCTGTCACGTCTCTACCAGCGGCCGATAATCCTCTGGATCATCGAAGCCTGCCACCCATGCCGCCGCTTGCCGGCACGATCGCGTCTCAGGTGGCACGCGCAGCACGTACTGCCGCCCCGTCGATGGGTCAATCACCACCAGCCCCACGAACGGCTCGTCATCCGCCAGCTCGATGCGCAGCAGGCGCCGGATGCCCCCAGCATCCATATCCTGGTCCAGCTCCTCAGCATCGGCTTCGAGGATAAAACGCTCGTAGCCCATGCGCTCCAGCAGTACCCGCCGCAGCTCGACGTTCTCTTCGATCAGAACCTCTTCTGCAGTGATAGTCTCCGGCTGACACGCAATGCGGGCATCGATGGGGACACCGCGCCAGTACAATGAAGTTGCATACAACGTAAGCGGCAGCCTGGTCAGACCTGTATCGGCCAGATGCAATAACTGAACCTGGACGTCGGCAGGCAGGTCACGCAGATTGGCACAACCTTCAATCCATAGGCTCTGTGCCTGAAGCCCGGCCGGAAGCGTCATCAACGGATTGTTGCTCAGGCCAAGCCATGCCAACGGTTTGAGGTTGCTCATGCTCTCCGGCAAAGACTGTAATTGATTGTTTCTCAGATGAAGGAATTCTAGCTGAGTAAGATGGCCGATGCTTTCCGGCAAGATCCTCAGTTTATTATCGTCCAGGCCAAGCCGCCTCAGTTGTGTGAGTTTTCCGATGCTCTCAAACAGAGACAGTAACTGGTTAGCAGATACGCGAAGCATCTCCAGTCTGGTGAGGTCACCAATGCTCTCTGGCAAGACCTGCAGTTGATTATTGTCCAGGTTGAGTGTCTGCATCTGAGCCAGGTTGGCAATATTTGTTGGCAAAGACTGCAATTGATTGTCGCTTAATGTAAGCTGTCCCAGCTTGCAGAGGCTGCAGATGCTTTCTGGTAAAGACTGTAGCTGATTGCTTTCCAGATCAAGCACTCGCAGCCCAATAAGGTGACCGATACTATCCGGCAGACTTCGCAACTGGTTGCCACCCAGGTCAAGCCGTTTCAGCTGAACGAGATTACCAATGCTCTCCGGCAAAGACTGCAGCTGGTTATTTTCCAGATCAAGCACCTGCAGCCTCGTCAGGTTGCCAATACTATCTGGCAAGGCTGTCAGCTGGTTGCGGCTCAGCTCAAGCCCCCGCAGCCGCGATAAATTACCAATATTCTCCGGCAAGGACTGCAGCTGGTTATCGCTCAGGATAAGCTGTTGCAATTGGCCAAGGTTTACAATGCTCTCTGGTAGTGTTGTTAAGCTACAATAGCTGAGGTCGAGCCGATTAGCCCCTTGTTCAAGAGCCTCTTGAATACGTTGTGCAGCTTGGCCTGTTGACATACTCATCCTCACGTCTCCACCAGCGGTCGATAATCCTCCGGGGCATCGAAGCCTGCTACCCACGCCGCCCCTTGGTGGCACGATTGCATGTTGGGCGGCACGCGCAGCACGTACTGCCGCCCCGTCGATGGGTCGATCACCACCAGCCCCACAAACGGCTCATCATCCGCCAGCTCGATGCGCAACAGGCGCCGGATGCCCCCAGCGTCCATGTCCTGATCGATCTCCTCGGCATCGGCCTCGCGGATGAAACGCTCATAGCCCATGCGCTCCAGCAGCACCCGCCGCAGCTCGATGTTTTCTTCGCCCAGGACTTCCCCGGCAGTGATGGTCTCCGGCTGAAACGCTATGCGGGTGTTGATGGGTACTTGGTGCCAGCGCAGCTCGGCAGTGTTTAGCGCAAGTGGTAACTCAGTTAACCCTGTATTGGCCAGTTCCAAACGCCGAACCTGGATATCAGCAGGCAGGTGACGCAGGTTAGCGCATCCTGCAATCCATAGTATGTCCAATCGAAAGCCAACCGGGAGTGCTGTCAGTGGGTTATCGTTTAAGCGAAGGATCCGCAGCTGAGGGAGGTCGCCAATGCGATCCGGCAGAGTCTGAAACTGGTTGGTGCCCAGCAATAGCACGCTCAATCGAGTGAGATTACCCATACTTTCCGGCAAAGACTGTAATTGGTTGCGGCCCAGAACGAGCATGTGCAACTGGGCGAGGTTGCCGATGCTCTCTGAGAGGATCCGTAGCCGGTTCCCATCCAGGTTAAGGTGCTGCAACAGAGAGAGATCGCCAATGCTATCCGGCAGGGATTGTAGCTGATTCTCGAACACATAAAGTATCCGTAGATTGGCAAGGTTGCCAATGCTATCCGGCAAGGTCTGTAATTGGTTGTTGCCCAGGCCAAGCTCCTGCAATTCGACGAGGTTGCCGATGCTCTCCGGCAGAGACTGTAGCTGGTTATCGTGTAGATTAAGATCCTGGAGCCTGGTAAGATTGCCAATGCTCTCCGGCAAAGTCTGTAATTGGTTTTTGCCCAGGGTGAGCTGCTGCAATTCGACAAGGTTGCCGATGCTCTCCGGCAAGGATTGCAGTTGGTTCTCGCTCAGGTGAAGTTTTCGCAGTTGGGTAAGGTTGCCAATGCTGTCAGGCAAGGACCGCAATTGGTTACTCCACAGGCCAAGTACCTGCAACTGGATGAGGTTACCAATGCTCTCTGGAAGAGACCGCAGGGTATTACTGACTATCTGCAGCTTCAATAGCTGGGCAAGGTCGCCTACACTCTCTGGTAAGGCCTGAAGCTGATTGTAGCTCAGGTCAAGCGTCTGCAACCGGCGGAGGCGACCAATCCAATCTGGCAGAGACTGTAATCGGTTCATACTCAGGCAAAGCTTCCGTAATTGAGTAAGATGACCGATACTCTCCGGCAAAACCTGTAGATCGTTCGCGTATAGGACAAGCTTCTGCAACTGGGCAAGCTGGCCGATGCTCTCTGGCAGTGTCGTTAGGCTACATCTGCTGAGATTGAGTTTGGTAGCCCCATGTTTGAGCGCCCTTTGAATGCGCCGATTGGCCTCGTCTATTGACACACCCATCTCCTGCCCGGCAGTAAAATGTCAAATCTCAAATATCAAATGTCTTCAATCCGCCCATCGCGCAGCCGCACCACCCGATCCGCATATTCGGCGGCGTGCGTGTCGTGTGTCACCATCACGATGGTCTGGCCCTGCAGCGCGTCGACGGTCACTTCACCCATTTGATACTGCTTCTGAAGATGATCCGTCACGAGAATATCAGCCATGAGGTTGCCTCCTTTGAGAAGCTCGAAGCATAGATGAGTTGCACGGGGCAGTATCATCGATCTGATGTAACTATTCAGCGGTTAGCTGTAAACTGACACTCGTCACTCAAAACCGTCAAGCAGCCGGCACCAATAACTGAATAGGTACGATCTGATTTTGATTGTATGTGTTTGCTGTCCATACACAACTATCTGGGACAAGACACAGTCAGTTTAGCAGGCCATGAGTTTTGTGCGAGCGACCGACACACAGACACCTGAATACCCAGACGTCTGTGGCGGGATGTCGTCGGTCAGTGGGTCGATGTGTGTGTGACACACAGGAGGCTGAAAGCGCAGGGAGATATGGCAAGAAATGGTCACTCCGGCTATCTTGCTCCCGGCAAAGCCGGCCCCCGCTTGCCGGAGTTGTACATCTGGCAGCGGATATATTGTCCGGATCTATGCTTAACCAACCTGGCTTTCTGCGATAACCTCGTGGCTTACAAAGTCGTACTTGAAAACCAGCATGACTTCCGCCCTGTCGCCCACTCGTCCCCACATCGAGCAACCGAGCAGCGGGTTGGCGGGAACAACAACGGCCAACTCCGTCTCGCTCATATGGAGACCTTGCCAGGTCATCTGCCTCTCGAAGTCAGCTACTGCCATGGGAACCCGCTGAGCGACCCTCAGTGGAACATAGGGCAAAATCCGAGGATAGTCCTCGTATGGCCAGCCCTGTGTTGACCGGTTAGGAGATATCCCGATCACTTCCGACACGTCAGAGTGTGAAAACATCTGGTAATCAGGCGATCCTTCTACTGTCGGCCGATAGCGGATGCGGCACCCCTCATAGCGAAATCCATAGAAAAGAGGGAGGTCGCCTATTGCCTTATATCCCTTGGGCGTGGGAAGCTTGTCCATCGATAGTGTCATGACACGGTGGAGAGGCTCGGTGCCGAACGCCTGCCCGACAAAGCGATGCTCGAGCGGGCCGCCGAAATAGGCGACACCGAAATCCTCGGCTCGCTCGAAGAACACCGCTTGCTCATTACAAAGCACGGCTGGCCAGTAAGTTCTGTGCATATCTTCCCCGTCCATTCTCATCCCTCCACGATGCCCTGCCTGGCTTTATCCAAACTCAACCTCATCCAACCGTCGCTTGATCTCCCGCCACCCCGGCAGCACCCGGTTGAGCAGAGCGTAGAAGGCGGGGCCGTGGTGATGCTCCTTCAGGTGGCACAACTCGTGCAGGATGACATAGTCGATGAGCTGGATGCGAGCATCTGGCTGATGGCCTCATCGACTGCCTTCTGGCCACCCTTATCCAGGTCGGGCCGCTTGCACTCGACCACCGCCAGCGGGATGCCGTTGACAAACAGCACGATGTCCGGGCGGCGCGTCAGGTGGCTGCGGCTGCGCTCGACGATGAACTCATCGGCCACCTGGTAGACGTTGTTTCGCGGATCGGCCCAATCGATGTAGCGCAGCGAGTAGCTGCGACTATCCCCGCTGATAGTCTGGGGCAGGCTGATGCCCAGGGTAAGCAGCTCGTAGACGCGCTCGTTGGCGGGCAGCAGGCCATCGTAAGGCTGGTCGACCAGCCTGCGCAGCGCCTCGCGGATGTTGGCCTCCGAGAAGGCATAGTGCTGCCCCTTGTGGGTGATGCTGTTGTGCTCGGCCAGCCAGGGCTCCAGCACGCCGGTGAGGACGACCGCCCCCTTCTTGCCGCCGCGCCGCTCCAGCGCCTCGGCCGGGGTCAGGTACTGCCAGCCCATGGCCATCAGCAGCTGGAGCGCCGGGATTTGGGAGATCAGCTCTTCGCGGTAGGAAGGAGGCATGGAGTTTTCCTTGGTGATCAGTTTTCAGTGATCAGTTAACGGCAAAAGGCGGGGCTCGCTGGGGTGCGGTGTGGTCGGGAGCGCGAGCTGCATTTGCTGCCAGTATACTCGCGAAAGGGAGTTTGGGTATTGCGGGGCGATCCGCGCCCAGACTTCGGAAGTCTTCAAGACTTCCGAAGTCTAAAAGCGCGAGCCTACTCAATACCAGCTCGGGCTGATGCCTCTCTAGCCGCAGCTGATGTTCCTCCAGCCCAAGCTGATGCCCCTCAAACTGGAGTTGGACCTGCTCAAACCCGGTTTTGAGCTTCACCGGCTCGGGCCGGTGGCTCATGATCTTGGGCCGGAGCTTCATGACCTCGATCCGGTGGCTCATGATCTCGGGCCGGAGCTTCATGATCTCGGGCCGGGGTTCCTCGAGGTCGGGCCGGAGCTTCATGACATCGAGCCGGAGCTTCATGATATCGAGCTACTGAACCATGCGTAGCGGCTGGAAGTTTTCTCCGGAACTGTGTTAAACGGGGGTGGATGGATGATAGACAACCGATCCACCAATATCGCTCGGATCATGCGCGATGAATCAAAAAAGCCATCCCCAAACCTTAAGAGATGGCCCTAGAGGCGGGAGTGGATGGGAGTCGAACCCACCGGGGAATGCTCCGCACCCCCCCAACGGTTTTGAAGACCGCGCAGCCCACCGGGACCAAACCACCCCCGGAGCATCAAAAGCATAGCCCGATAGGGGATAGGAGTCAAGTCCTCGCTGGCCCATTTTAGCCGAATGCACCCCTGACCGGTTTGCCGTCGATATGAACGGTGGACTTTTCCCATAGGCGATAACTTAATGGATTGAGTGGGCATTGCCTGGTTAGCGACTGGTGATCAGGGATCAGTTTTCAGTGCTCAGTTTTTGATTCGCAATGACTGGCCGACAGCGGTTGGTAAGAGGCTGAAAACCAGGAACTAACAGCCCACAGAGTCTCGATCTCATCTGACGCATCGCCCGGCCTCAACGCGGGAAATTGTCCAATGCTCCTTGATCGGGTAGAGGTTACGCTTAGATAACATTTTCGATAAGCTTGTGCAGGAAGTTCAAAATAGTCCTATACTAAAAACACAGTTGGCCACCTGATTCACAGGATAGTTTGTCGAGCAGTGTCGATTCATTGGCAAGGAATAGCTCATGAACAAAATGCTCACCATAGGGAATGAAAATAGCTTTTCACTCGTCACTCATTACGCATCGCCCGTCGGCATTTTCAAAGGAAGAAACAATGACAAATCTACTGGTGGTCGATGACGAGGAAAATTTATTGGAGGCCCTGGCTGTGATCCTGACAGATACCGGCTATCAAGTCGAGGCCGTGACATCGGGGCAGGCAGCCCTGGATATTTTGCGGACGCCCGGGCGCCAACAACCCGATCTGATCATCGCGGATATTGTCATGCCCGAAATGACGGGCTTGCAGTTGTTTGAGATTGTACGTGGCTCACTGGGCTTGAACGATATACCGTTTTTGTTCGCCAGCGCCTTTGTCTCGTCTGAGGTTGAAGATGAGATCGGCAAACAGCGTAAAGCATCTATTCTGCGTAAGCCATTCGAAGTTGATGATCTGCTTCAAACAATCAAGACCATTTGTCAATCCGACTGAAAGGTCATCGACGGCGACCGACAATTATATTTCGACCAATTCATACGTGATGCAATGGCACGATTCGCAAACTGCGAGTTATGGACGATGCATTAACTAACAAAACTGCGCATGACTGTCCTTCACCCCAACAAGCAGAAAACTCTTGGATTCTTAGGATCCGGATTACACATATCCTTGCAGAACCAATTGTGGCGAGGCGCCATGAAGTCCGCGATGGAGCATCAGGCGCGGCTGATATTCTACCCGGCCATCAACCGCGCCTCTTCATCATTCATTCCCAGCGCCAAAGCCCTTTTTGATCTTGTTGAGGCGCAGTATGTGGATGGCCTATTGGTTTGGTATGCCGGTATCATAGAAGATATCGATATGGATAGTGCCGGACAGTTCTTCGACCGCTATGCGTCGCTGCCGGTTGTCACCATTGGCAGCCAAAGGAAAGGCTCCCATGACCTATCTATCGATAACTATCACGGCTCGCGGGCACTCATCGATCATCTCGTTGATGTCCATGGCTGCCGGCACATCGCCATTATCCGTGGCCCCATTGGGCACCCCGATGCCGATGAAAGATACCGTGGTTATGCTGACGCACTGCAATCTCAGGGTCTTCCCATCAACCCCGATTACATAGGACAGGCACTATTCGCATCGAATTCAGGCGCCGCCATGTCAGCGGCAATTACCCGGCAATGGCTTCGGAATGCCGGTCGGAAACCTGATGCCATCGTTGCAAGCTCCGATAACATGGCACTGGCGGCCATCCGGGCTATTCAGGATCATGGATTACACGTGCCTGATGATATCGCCGTCGTTGGCTTTGACGATGCAGACATTTCCTTATCCGGTATCCCCTCGGTCACAACCATCCGGCAGCCATTCCATGAGATGGGCTACCAGGCCACCAGGATGCTTCTGGCCTTACTTGGCGGTCAAAGCCTACCTGAACAATCCGTTGTCCCCGCGCAGCTACTCGTCCGCGAGTCGTGCGGATGTACGGCTAAATCGATGGTGTTGGCGAGTCTGGGAAGTGGCGCAGCGCATCCAAAGCCCGGTCCGGGGGCATTCGATTCGCAGCAAGAAGCGATTGCGGGCGGGTTGGCAAGCATCGCTCACCATCTGGCAATTCCGGCTGAAAAGATCGAGAATCTGGCCAAGCGCCTTCAAAGCGATCTCCAATCAGGAACATCACACCTGTTTTTGACTGCTCTCAAACAGTATTTGATGGAAACGCCCGAATTGCATATCGATGCCATGGCCTGGCAAGATGTCATCTCGGTTCTCAGAAGGCAGATATTGGCGAAGCCTAACGGCGAGATCGGACTCTTGGGAGAGACTCTGTTCCACCAGGCGCGTGTGCTGATCACGGAAGCAGCGCACCGGGCGTATATCAGGCATCGGCTAAAGACTGAGCATCACATCGAGGATCTGCACCGCACGGCAGAATCGCTGATCACCTCATTTGGCCAACCGTTACTGATAGAGACGCTCTGCCGGCAACTGCCGGAACTTGGTTTTCCGGGGTTCTGCCTTTCTCTGTACGATATTCCGGAGCAGCCAACTGTCTCTTCTCACCTCATCATGGCCCGCCACGACAACCAGGACATCGACCTTCCACCGGGCGGTCTTCCCTTTCCCACCGGCCAACTGATCCCCGCAGCCTTGCCGTTCTCTCAACAAGTCACACCGCTTGTCGTCGAACCGCTCTACTTTCGAGAGCAGCAACTGGGCATCCTGGTCCTCGAAGTCGGCCCGATAGAGGGTGCCATCTACGAGAATCTACGCGCGCAGATCAGCAGCGCGCTGCGAGGCTCTCAGCTTCTCCAGCAAGCGCAGAGCTATACTGCACAATTAGAGCGGCGTGTAACCGAACGCACCGAAGAGCTGACGCAGGCCGTCAATCAACTACAGACAGAAGTCGCCGAGCGGCAGCAGGCACAAGAGGCACTGGCGCAAGAGCGCAACCTGCTGCGCACACTGGTCGACAGCATTCCTGACATCATCTATGTCAAAGACGCCGAGGGCCGGTTCATCCTCAAGAACGAGACCGGTGCCCATGTCATGGGGGCAGCTTCTGCCGGCGAAGTCATCGGCAAGACCGATTTTGACTATTATCCACGGGAGCTTGCGGAACGTTTTCACGCCGACGATCAACAGGTCATTCGCTCCGGACAGCCATTGATCAACCGGGAGGAGCCAGGTATCGGGCCCGAGGGAAAGGAGCGATGGATCCTGACGACCAAGGTTCCTTTGCATGACAGCCAGGGCAAGATCATCGGGTTGGTCGGCGTGGGCCGCGATATCACCGAACGCAAGCAGGTTGAAGAAGAGCTTGCGCTTCACCGCGATCACCTCGAGGATCTGGTCGAACAACGAACTGCTGAATTGAAAGCAGCCAATGAACAGTTGCTTGTGTTGAGCAACATGAAAGATGAGTTTGTCTCAAATGTCTCCCACGAGCTGCGTACACCCATCTCCAGCATCACACTACGCCACTATCTGGCCAAACACCATCCCGATCAGCTCGATGAGCACCTCGATGCCATCAAACGCGAGACCGATCGCCTGGCGCGGACCATCGAAGACTTGCTTCAGCTTTCCCGCCTGGACCAACGAAGAACCGAGTTTCACCCGGTGCCAATCAATCTCAATGAGCTGGTCAGGCAGTACATCGCCGACCGGATGCCAATTGCCAACAGCAAGCAACTCACCCTCAACTTTCAGGAAGAGCCGGAGATCTCGCTCGTCCTGGCCGATATGGGGTTGCTGGGACAGATGTTGAGTATCTTGCTGACCAATGCGATCAACTACACGCCCGTCGGTGGGCAGGTATCGGTCAAAACTCATACTCGACAAGGAACAGCCAAACGATGGGTGGGGATCAGTATCTCGGATACAGGACCTGGCATACCCCCTGATGAACAGTCACAATTATTTGCCCGCTTCTTCCGGGGATCAGCCGGACGACAGTCTGGCGTGCCGGGTACCGGGCTGGGGCTGGCCATCGCTAGAGAGATTGTCAAACAGCATGCCGGTACGATGGAGGTCGAGAGCGATGGTGTGCCGGGGCACGGTGCTACTTTCAAGGTATGGCTACCGTCCGAAGGGGGGCGTGAGGCGTGAAAAGCAAAAGCGCGCCGGTTGCAGAGGAATATTCGTAACCGGCGCCAATACCCGTGAATGAAATCATTGTCTTCTTTGAAAATAGTAACGAGTGACGGGTGATGGGTGATGGGTGAAAATAGATGTTCATTCCCAATGGTGGTTGGTCATTGGCAGGTCTCTGGTAACCGCCGTAACACTTCTCCTTCCATCGCGAAATCGGTGGCAGATTAAGAAAGAACTTGCGCAACGTCTGGGAAAAACCCGCTTCAAAACCAATGGATGGGATTGCGATCTGAACATTCATTCATGGGTATTGCCATTTAGCCTCTATTCCGACGGATCGGTTGCAATACTACCGCCGATTGCCTTGGCCGTGGCTGCTGACCGGGTATGGATATCAAGCTTGCTGAAAATCGACTTGAGGTGTCGCTTGACCGTATTGGTCGTGATCACCAGCACCCCAGCAATCTCCTTGTTGGTCATCCCCTGCGCCAGCAAATCCAGGACCTCGCGCTCGCGATCTGTCAGACCGGCCAGTTCGCCGGCCGATATACCTGCCGAGCGCGCCTCTTTGAGGGTTTGCAGAAAGGCGTGCCGGTCAAAGGTCTGTTTCGCCAGGTAAGCAAAAATCCCCTGTTCAGTATAAGCCCGCTCAATGTCCTCCGGGCTACCGATGCCGCTCACGACAATCGTCGGCACGCCACCTGCGCGCGTGCTGGCCAGCAGGCGATAACCATCCATATTGTGCGCGGAGGGCTCATCGCCCGTGATATCGTTCAGAACAGCGCCTGAAAGCGAGAGATCGATGACAGCCAAAGCATACTTTTCCCGGTGCAGATATCCCAAAGCTTCGCCGAAGCTGGTGCACAGTCGCGGCTGATAACCGGCATCTCCCAGTAGCTCCCCCAAAATATCCCGCCAGCCGGCATCGTCCTCGACTACCAGTGCCGGTCCCAACCTGTCCCTGATGGCAGATACTCTTTCTGCCACTCCCGGCGTCGATGCAGTCCCTGCCTTGTTATCAACCAGGGGGGCACTGGCCAGTGCACGATTGACCAGCTCCTTGAACTCCGATCTACGAAAGTTCTCTTTCCGCAAACAAGTAAAGGCGCCATGCTCGGTCAGCACATCGACGGCCAGTTCGACGGTCGCAAAACCGGTCAGCAAGATGGTCGTACAGCCTGGGTTATGCTGGTGTACTGCGTCAAGCGCGCGCAGCCCTTCCCGGTTGTGGTGTTCGCTGCTCAAAGAAAGATCGAGCACAGCCAGGCGGTGAGGGACGGCTCGGATAATAGGAATAGCATCATCTAAACTGTCGGCGATGTCGACAGACAGACCGGCGTCCGTCAATATCTCACTCAAGATTTGCTGCCAGGCACGATCGTCTTCTACGATCAAAGCACGAGCCTTGGTCGGTTTCATAGGGCCTCCTTGGCGCGAGGAAGGCTGAGACGAAATGATGTCCCGCATTGTCCATCGCTTTCGACGACAACCACGCCTCCCAGGCGCGTCATTAACGTTTTAACCCACCACAAACCAAACCCCAGATTGCCGGGGCGTGACGATGCTCGGCCGGAGAAGGTCAGCTCGAAAATCCGATCATGCAGCTCTGGAGCGATCCCGGGACCATCGTCACAAACCGATACCTCGACCCAGTCGCCACGCACTGTCCCCTGGATAGTGATCGTCCCCTTTCCCTCCATCGCATCAGATGCGTTATCCAGCAAATTGGTAAACACCATCGTCAGGCTTCTCTGTCCCGCGACAACCTCGGGGAGAGCATCCAGCGCGCCGATTTGAACATGCACACTTGCCGGCAATTTGGCGGCTGTAACAGCCGCTCGGACACAATCAGCAACATTGACCAGCGCCAGCGTGATAGGATGCAGATGGGAAAGGCTTTCTCGTACCGTGTCCATAGCTTCTTCTGCACTGCGCTCGATCTCATCCAGGTTGCAGGCCAGATATGGTTCAGAGGCCAGAGCTGCCTGACACTTATCCTGGATGCCCTGCACACGCACCGGGATAGCGCCTATTTTATTGTTCAGCCGGTGAAGGAGGTTGGCTGCAATATCGCCGACAACCGCAAATGTCTCGGCTACCGCATGTTGATCCTGGGCAGCTCGTAGCTCCTCTTGTCGTGAGGCATTGTGAACGGCCAGCGCAGCATAATAGGCCAGGCAGGTCAGGACCTTGGTGTCCCATTCCGATTCGGTGAAACGTCCCGCCTCGGTCTCGGCGCTGAAGACACCGAATGCTCCCACCGGTTTCAGATTGTCGCTGGTCAACATCGGCACAATCAACGCTCTGACCCAGGTCCTCTCATTGGCCAGATCGGGACGGTGAAAGCGTCGATCAATGCGGACGTCTTGCGACGTGACAGCGCTGCGCTGAAGGACGGACTGCCCGGCCAGGCTGTCTTGTACCGGTATCCGCTCGCCTCTCGAATAATCGCCAATGGAAGTCTGCAAGACCAGGTCGTCTCCCTCCAGTGTCCAGATAGCGCTGGCTGCCGCATTCAACAGGTCACAGGCCAGCGATGCCAGGTGGTCCAGGACAGGCTGGCAGGGCTGGGTCAGCAAACGTTGAGCCACTTCTTGCAGCGCGTCCAATAGGCGGATTTCCTGAATAGCTATCATGGCCTGGGTCGCCAGGGCCTGAAGCAAGTGGCTGTCTTGCTCGCTGAAAGCGCCGGGTATAGGGCTTTCCAGGTTCAGCACACCCTCAAGCCGCCCACTGGCATCGAGTAGGGGAATGGCCAGCTCAGAGCGCATCTCCATGCCCTCTTCCAGCGGATAGTAGATGTTGCGCCAGGGCTCATCGCGTAGATCGGCAATACAGACCGGACGACGATGTTGGGCTACCCAGCTCATGATGCTCTTGCCGTCCAGCGGCAGCGCCTCGACCTGGGGATGCGACATCGTCTCGCCAGCCAGCACCCGGGTGATCAGATTCTCTCCATTTTTATCCACGAGCCTGAAAATTCCAAACTCGGCATCGGTAACCTCCATGGCCATCTGCAAAATCGCTTCCAGGGTTTCTTCCAGCCGTAACCGGGAGAAGATCAACAGCCCGGCGCGGCGCAGGTAGCTAAGCTCGCCCTCGGTGCGGGCCAGGTCGCGCTGGACACTGGCTATTTGCCGGGTCTGGTGAATGGCCATGGCCGCCTGGTTGACGAAATTGTCCAACATCAGCAGCTCGAGCCGGCTAAACTGGCGTTCCTCGTGCAGAAATACATATAAGGCTCCAACTGGCTGATCGGCCACCACCAGCGGAAAGCAAGCCGCTACTTTGGCTCCTGCCTTCTCTCGGATAACGGGGTTGACATCCAGATCGGTTTCCTCGTATGAGAGCACACGGCGGTGCTGTGACAATGCCCGGACACCCATTCCGTTGGCCCTTGGCTCGTCGCCGACAACCGGAATAGCCCGCTCCCCTGCAGAGACCCTGGGCGATGAATCGAAGGTGGCATGCTCCTGGTTGTAGACATAGATCACAGCCGAGGCACTAGGGACGACCCGGGTGGCGCTCTCCGCGATCAAGAACAATGTCTCTTCGAAGCTGGCCTGGTTGGCCGATCCCATACGGTTGATAGCCGCGCTGATCTGGTTCAAGCTGTCCAGCGCAGCCATCAAACGGCTCTCGGCTTCATTGACTTGTGTTTCAACAGACAACGGTATCGATTCCCCATCGGAACAAACAGCGGCTTACGATTGTGACTGGTTGACAATTTGCCCCTAGCACTCTTAGGGCATATGAGTCTGCTCACAGGTGAGACATTTTGGACGCTGATTCACGCTGACGGACGCGGATTTTTCGAAAGGGTCAGCATCAATCTGTGTGTGTTTATCTGCATCCTCATTTTGCGGTTGAAATTGTCGCTCACAGGCTCATGATGGTATTCCACAACAACTTCACCCCAAAATACCCCAGCATCATACCACAGAGCAAATTCACCCATCGATAAAAATCAGGTTTGAGAAAGCGTCTCCCCCAGGCAACCAGGCTGGACAGAAAAATACTCCACAAGAGCCCTCCCAGCATAAACGCGGCAAAAAAGATCGCGAAGTGCTCCGGCTGGGGGTTCGAGACGGTGATCGAGATAACTGATCCGCTGACACCCAACCAGAATGCTACTGCAAAAGGATTGCCTATCGAGAGCAAGGCGCCGGTCGAGAAATCTCCTTTGGTGCCGGCGCCGTCCGGCTGTGGGACAATCCCTCGCCGGGCATCACGGATGGCATTCCAGGCCAGGTAGATCAAAATAGCCGCCCCGACAAATCCCAGCAGCAAACGTACCAACGAGCTCTGAGCAATAAAGGCCAATCCGATCATCGCGATGATCGCCCACGTGGCGTCACCGATCAGCGATCCCAGCTCGACCATGAGGGCAGACCTGAACCCCCGTACCAGACCACGTCTGACGGCCTCCGTATTGACCATCCCTGGTCCCGCGCAAAACGAGAAGCTTAGTCCGAGAGCCGAAAGAATTAACACGAACACTGTTACGAGCTTGCTCCAATCATCATGACATCATAACTGTCAACTGAAGGCCATTTTCCGTCTCTGTTGATTGACAGGGGACTTGGAAGTCAAGAAAAAGATCGGGATGTTTTTGAAAAAGATCAAGAAGTTTTTAGGAAAAGATCATGATCTTTTTTGCAAGAGATCAAGAAGTTTTTTGTTTGCATTGATTGGCTGACCGCGATTGGTAGAAACAACAAAACTAACAGCCAACCGTACAGCATCGAGCTTAAGTTACTGTCTATGTCCCTGTTTGCAAACTGCTGATAAAAACATGCTGCAGGTCGATGATTGTACCACCGACCTGCAGCGTCAAGCTTACAATTACATCAGAGTTAGGCGTCGTAATACAGTGTAAACTCGTAGGGATGTGGTCTCATGCGGACCGGGTCTACCTCGACTTGACGCTTGTAGGCAATGTATGCCTCCAGCAAGTCTTCGGTAAACACATCACCCTTGAGCAAGAACTCGTAGTCGTTCTCCAGAGCATCCAGGACGGCGTCGAGCGAGCCGGGCACCTGCTTGATCAGCTTGGCCTCTTCCGGCGGCAGACCGTACAGATCCTTGTCGTTCGGCTCACCCGGATCGATCCGGTTCTGGATACCGTCCAGGCCTGCCATCAACAGCGCGGCAAAGCACAGATAAGGATTGCAGGTGGGGTCGGGCGCTCGGAACTCGATACGTTTGGCCTTCGGGCTCTTAGAATAGGTCGGGATACGGCAGACCGCAGAGCGATTACGCTGTGAGTAGGCCAGGTTAACGGGTGCTTCGAAGCCGGGCACTAAGCGACGGTACGAATTGGTAGTTGGTGCTGCCAGCGCCAACAGCGCCGGGGCATGTTTGAGCAAACCACCAATGTAGTAGATGGCTGCTTCCGAAAGCTGCGAATAGCCGGCTTCATCGTAAAAGACGTTCGATTCACCCTTCCACAAGCTCTGATGGACATGCATGCCACTGCCATTGTCGCCAAACAACGGCTTGGGCATGAAAGTGGCGGTCAATCCATTCATACGGGCCACATTCTTCACGATGTACTTGTACAACAGGACGCTGTCAGCCATGCGGAGTAGGGGCCCATAGCGCATATCGATCTCGGCCTGGCCGGCGGTGGCGACTTCGTGGTGGTGAACCTCGATGGGAATACCTACAGCTTCCAATGTCAGCACGATCCGGCTGCGGATATCCTGCTGTGTATCGGTCGGTGGAACAGGGAAGTAACCCCGCTTGGTCGGGATTTGCCCGCCCAGGTTGGGCTTGAGATCCTCGCCGCTCTTCCACCACCCCTCGTTGCTGTCGACGTAATAGAAAGAGGAGTTAGTGCCACCACCATAACGAATGTCATTGAAGAGGAAGAACTCGGCCTCTGGGCCCCAATAGCTAACATCGGCAATACCGGTCTGCTGTAGATAGGCCTCTGCCTTGCGGGCCACATACCGGGCGTCACGCGAATAGGGCTGCCGGGTTACCGGATCGTAAACGTCACAGATAATCACCAGGGTTGGGATTTCGAGCACCTGATCGATGAATGCCGTGGAGGGGTCCGGCATCAGCAGCATATCTGACTCGTGAATCTCCTGGAAGCCGCGGATCGATGAGCCGTCGAAGCCAATACCCTCTTCGAATGTTTCTTCACTAAGCTCGTGGATCGGGCTGCTGAAGTGTTGCCAGGTGCCGGGTAGATCGACGAAACGGAAATCCACCATCTGCACTTCTTTTGCTAACTTGAGCACATCTGCAACAGTCTTGGTCATGGTTGTCACTCCTTATATTTAGTCATCCATATGAATAAAGATTTCATTTGCCGCAGTGGGTCGTTCTTTAATTTCTTATGTCAGGCATGATAACACATCTGATGTCTACAATATAGCTGCTCATACGCCAAAAGCCTATTACCCAAATGGGGAATTTCCATTCTGTTTGAGGCGATCATCTGCAAAAAAGCCTATCAATGGTAAACTGATACTCGATGATCTGGTTTTTGCTCTGTCTGGTTTAGTGATCAGTTTTCAGTGCTCGACGATTGTTGCACAATCGTCAAGAACTGATTACTGATCACCTGTCAATGTTAAGAACTTGATCATCGAGTGATACCTTGTCAGGCTGTAAGTGCATTTTGATGCAATACCCGTGAATGAAATCATTGTCTTCCTTGAAAATAGTGATGGGTGATGGGTGATGGGTGATGGACGACTTGCAGTCGTTTGGGTGATGAGTCAAAAAGCTATTTTCATCCTCTTGGGTGAGCTTTTGCT
>JAFGLD010000331.1 GCA_016928235.1 Anaerolineae bacterium
GCAATTGGAGGCTAAAAACTGATCACTGATCACTGAAAACTGATCACCAAAGACGGTCATACAAAGTGCGAAATTTAGGCTATAGTAACATACTTGATTGCTGAGAATGTGTTTTAACGGGTCTTGACACAGGTAGAAGCAGACTCTTGGGTGATGTCATTCCTGTTCCCACATCCATTCTGCATGAACATTAGATTCCCGCGAAAGCGGGAATGACAGCTACAGATGTGAAAATGACCAGGGGAGCCATGGTGATCTCGCCTTTTTTGCCTGACTCGTCACCCGTCACGCATCACTCAAAACTATTTGAGAACCTCACCGTCAAACTTTAAAAACACACTCTCAGAACTATTCACTGCTTGTTGGAGACCGGCGATGGAAACAACAGAACCCGAACACGACAGCATCCCTTTTTATCCCAATCTATTTCGTATTGAGCTATATGTGACCATCGGCCTGATGGTGATTGTGCTCATCGTCGGCATGTTGGGGCAGATGCACCCGGTTGGGTTGGGAGAGCCGGCCGATCCGCTGAGCACGCCTGCACATATCAAGCCGGAGTGGTACTTTTTGGCGTTGTATCAGGCGATTAAGTTCGTTCCGAAGACCGCTGGGGTGTTGCTGCCGATACTCGGGATGCTGTTAGTGATGCTCTGGCCGTTTATCGACCGCCGCCCGGATACTTCCAGACGTGCCCGGTGGATACGCGCGGGGATTGTGACAATGTTCTTCATCGTAATCTCTGGTTTAACGGTCTGGGGAGCCCTGAGCTGAGATGGCGACTCTTCCTCAACCGGTATCACGCCGTGAATTCATGAAGCTGGCGCGGTGGATAGCTGCCGTGACCGGATTATCGGTTATTGTTTACCCGCTGATTGCCTTCCTCTATCCCAAAGACCTCTCTGAGACTCCTGCCGATCCGGTGAAAGTCGGCCCGATCGATGAGCTGCCGGTGGGCGCGTCGAAGACGGTAGATTATGGACGCTACCCGGCGCTGGTGATCCATACACCAAAGGGACTGCGGGCCTATTCGGCAGTGTGTACACACTTTGCCTGCCTGGTCAATTGGAACCCGGATGCCGGGCGCATCGAGTGCCCATGCCACGAGGGGTATTTCGACGCCAACGACGGCAGCGTGCTCTCCGGGCCGCCGCCCAGACCGCTCGACCCGATTCCTGTGAGCACAGATGAGGCTGGTCAGATTATCATCGGCGAGGAGAACGGATGACAACAATCGGGCCACGTCTGGTCGATCTCATCGTCCATGGGTTTGTCCAGGCGCGTATCTGGGAGAATCGCTACAGCGGTATCATGCACGCCTTGATCTTTTGGGGAATGACAATCCAGATCACCGGCACGGCCATCGAACTTTTGCAGATGCAGCTCTTTCTTCCCTTTGTCGAGCTTCAGTTTCCGCGCGGCGACGGATACCTGGTCTACGAGCTGATGATGGACAGCGCAGGCGTGGCCATTATGATCGGCGCATTGATGGCGATGTTCCGGCGGCTGGTGCTCCGGCCCAGGACGCTCGAAACCCGCTGGGATGACTGGTATGCCATTGGGATGCTGTTGCTGATACCCTTCCTCGGCTTCATGCTGGAGGGGCTGCGCATCTATGCAACCGCGCCGGACTGGGCCGGATGGTCGCCGGTGGGCAGCCTGGTAGCCGGGGCGATGGTTGGGGCGTCCATCGAGGATGCAGAGACAACGCATGGCTGGTTGTTGTGGATCCACATCGGAGCATCGCTGGTCTTGATCGCTAGCATCCCATTTACCAAATTGCGCCACCTGGTCGTCGGACCGCTCACCATCCTGGCACACCCCAGACGGCAGAGTGGTGAGCTGCTGGCCATCGATAATATTGAAGAGGTTGAGTATCTGGGCGTTGGTAGGGTGGCGGAGTTTACCTCCCGGCAGTTGCTCTCGCTCGATGCCTGCGTGCGCTGTGGCCGCTGCGAAGAAGTCTGCCCGGCCACTATCAGCGGGATGCCCTATTCGCCGCGTGATCTGATCCAGGCGCTGCGGGGCGAGATGGTCGAGAGGCTGGTGATGGCTGATGGGCCGGAACAGGCCATCAATGCAACGTTAAGCGACCAGTATATCTGGTACTGCACCACCTGCGGCGCGTGCGCCCGGCGCTGCCCACTGTTCATCGATCCGGTGGCTATGGTAGTCGATCTGCGTCGCTACCAGGTGCTCACCAGCGGCAAGGTGCCCGGGCCGATTGGACTGGCGTTGCGCGGCATCGATCGGCAGGGTAACCCGTGGGGACTGCCCGCTGATCGCGCGGACTGGGTCGATGATCCGGATGCGCGCCGGCTGATGCCGGGCCAGTCAACCGATGTGCTGTTCTTCGTGGGATGCGCTGCTGCATACGACGAGCGCAACAAGAAAGTCGCCCGTGCTTTTGTCAGGTTATTGCAAGCGGCAGGCGTCGATTTTGCCATCCTGGGCGACGCTGAAGTCTGCTGTGGCGAGACGGCTCGGCGACTGGGTCATGAGTACCTGTTTCAGACGCTGGCCAGGCAGAACGTCGAGGCGCTGAAGGCAGTGACCTTCAATCAAATCGTGACACTGTGCCCGCACTGCTTCAATACGCTCAAGAACGAATATCCATACTTTGGGGGAACATTCAGGGTTCAACATGCCGGCGAGCTTCTGGCTGAGATCGTGGCGAAGCTGCCCGATGCCGGCAAGCCGGTCGATGGGGTGGTAACTTACCACGACTCGTGCTACCTGGGGCGCATGAACCAGATCTACGACCAGCCCCGCGCACTGCTCGACCGGGCCGGTGTGTCGCGCGTCGAGATGCGGCGGCGGTGTGAGGATGGCTTTTGCTGCGGCGGGGGAGGTGGCGGGATGTGGATCGAGACGGGCGCCGAGATGCGCATCAACTCCCATCGCCTGGATGATGCCCTGGCTGCCCGCGCCGATGTGATTGCCACGGCTTGCCCATACTGCCTGCTGATGCTCGATGACGCTGTTCGTTCGCGTGGGGCCAGTGATCGGGTCAAGGTCTTGGATGTGATCGAGGTGGTGGCCGCGCGGTGCCTGGCTGATAGAGAATAACAGCGTGAGTTGGCGATATCACGTAAGAATAGCGCGAAGGATATCACTGCCAGACGCAGCAGTGCCGGATAGCCGATCCATGACCACGCGCAGACTTGCCCACTCCTCTGGTCGTCATTTCCCCCATCTCTTGCCTGTCCACGTTATAATCGCCTCACATCCTACGCTCAAGAGGTGACCCACACATGCGTCAATCGATAGATGCCCGTCTCTGGCTCTGGCTCTCCGTCATCACTATCCTGGCCGCCGGCCTGGCGCTGTATGCACCCAGCCTGGGCCTGCTGCTCTTCCTTGATGATGTCCCACATATGCAGTGGCTGAGTGGCCTGACCGGCGGTTCGTATTGGCTCGACTCGACCGGCTTCCCGGTCTACCGACCGGCCACTTTTGCCGCCTGGGATATCCTGAACAGGCTGCTGGGTGGTCCCAACGCACTAATTTTCCATGCGTTGTCTGTTTTCTTGCACCTGGCCAACGGGCTGTTGGTGGCTGGGATAGCCACCCGGCTCACCGGGCAGCACCAGGCCGGCTGGCTGGCCGGTCTGTTCTTTGTTGCCTTCCCGTTCAGTTATGGGGCAGTCAACCTGGTGGCCGCTCAATTCCACCTTTGGCAGACGTTTGGGCTGCTGGCCGGGGCATGGCTGATGCTCGGCTGGCTGGACGACACATCAAAGCACTGGCTGCATCTGGTGCCGGCCTGGTTATTGATCTTCTGGGCTATCTTTCAACACGAGAACGGCGTGACGGCTCCGGTGCTGGTCGGCAGTGTCGTTTTTGCCTTCCGGTTTCGTTCCGGCCGGCGGCCTGACATCAAGAAAGACTGGAAACGTCTGGCCGTGACGTTGGGGCCGGTGGTTGGGTTAGTTATCGTCTACGCCATTTTGCGCAGTCTGGCCATCAAAGTGGATGCCGGTGGGCCGCAGCCTGCCGCGCCGGCGGCCAAGATCGGGCAGATGCTCCAGTTGATCGGATTTCCGCTTGCGGTGTTGTTCCGCCGGATCTTCGATCCCCAGGATGGACTTGTCTTGTCCTGGCTCAGTGGGTCGATGATCCTGGGCGGGGTGGCGATATGGGCTGTCCGGCAGTGGAGAGCCTCAAAGACAGTTGGACCGGCACTCGTGTCGACACTTCTGGGGATGGTCTGGGCCACCATAGCGATCTTCCCGGCCTGGGTCTTTGCGTCTGTCGATTATCTGATGGGGAGTGCGCGCCTTTACTATCTGGCATCGGCAGGTATCGCCTGGATGTGGGCATCCTGGCTATCCGGCGTCTTTCCCGTCAGCCGGCATCGATGGGTGATCGGTGGCCTTGGCCTGGCTCTGGTCGTCTATCTTGGCATTGCCGCCCCGTTCATCTGGGCACGTCAGGCTGAATACCGCGAGTTGGACAACGTATATCGCGATATCGGACGGATCTCCGGTCGGGTCGTAACCGGCCATCGGCAACCACATACACCCTGGCTGTTGGTGCTGAATGCGCCCTCTGTCATCCTTCCCCCAGAGCAGACTTTCCTGATGGGCAGTGAAGGCAGCGTTTACCTCCCTGCTTACATCAGCCTGGAGTCGTTGTTGTGGGTCAACGGTTTCCTCAGCGAGCAGCATCCTCTCGATGTTGAGCTGCGCCATGCCCCTGATGTTGCGCCACCGGCAGCCATTGATGCGCCGGGGCTGGATGTCAGCGATCTGGGTACCTATGACGCGGTGGCTGCGGCACAGACATTCGATGAAAAATTGCGGGCGGTTCTGGTCGGCGAGAAGCTGTTTCCCGATACGCTGCCGGGTACCACCCCACTGGCCGATTTTGGAAATGGTGTCATTCTGGAAGATGGCGATCTGGCACTGGCGCCGGATATGGCTATTCCGGGCATTGTCGTGGTAACGCTCAGCCTGGACTGGCATGTCGCGTCGACGCCGCAGGCGCCGGTCGAGGTCTTTGCGCACCTGTTTTGTGACGGTGATCTGCTCGCTCAAGCTGATGGGCCGCCGCTGGGTCGCGTCTATCCGCTTCATCTCTGGCAGCCAGGCGAGCGATGGCGCGACGCGCGCTATTTGACGCTGCCGGAGATCGAAGATGTTCGATGCCTGCATGCCCTGGTGGGCCTCTACGATCCATCGACCGGTGTCCGCTTCACAACCCTCGATGGGACAGACAGCATCTCAATTGACGTTAGCACCTGGTAGCGAAACAGAAGGCATCAGATGGATAATTGCCCACCAGCAATCGGCGATTGCCAATCAGCGATTGCCAATCAGCGATTGCCACTGCCTTGGATGACCAGATCGATATAAATGGCCGCCGACCAGCCGAAGATCGAAGCAGCTTTGGGCGGGTTGGCGCCGGTTTGCGGGTGATAGTATTCGTAGATGTCAGGCTGTCCAGAGATCAAGTCGAGTGTACGGCAGCGCAGCTCGCGGGCAACATCGGCGTAGCCTGAGCGTTGCAGACCTTCGATGAACAGGTAGTTGATGTTTACCCAGGTCGGACCGCGCCACATCTGAAGCGGATCGTGCTTGGGATCATCGAGCGCGACGGTGGGGATGGGGTAGCGCGGCCAGAATTTGCGCGTGTCGGTGAGGTGCCCGACCAGCCGCGCGGCGATCTCGGGCGGCATCTGCCCAGTAATCAGCGGATAGAGGTTGAAGGGGGTGACGACTTCGATCCGCTTGCCGTTGTGGGTTGCCCAGAACAGACCGGCATCGGCATCCCATCCCGTCCGGAGCAGATGCCGGAGCATGTTATCGGCACGCTGCGACCACATTTCAGCATCCTTCTTTTCGCCCAGAACATCGGCGATCTTTGCCAGCGTCTCCTGTTGAAGATACAAGCAGGTATTCAGGTCGGGCGATTCGACCGGCATCCCCGCATCCCATAGCGGGCTGTCATCCAGACCGGATGAGTAGGGATGCTGGTACTCACATAGCCCATTGCCGTCGACATCGTTCTTCGCGAACCACCAGTTGTTCCAGCGCACCAGCGGCTCGTAGATCTCGTCCAGAAACTCGCGGTCGCCGTCTTGCTCGTACAGCTTCCAGGCCGCCCAGGCGATCAGCGGTGGCTTGGTCACATCGGCATCAATGGGGGTGACCATATGTGTAACGGTACCCTCGTCGTGGATGGCATCCGGGATCATGCCGTCCTCACGTTGGTGATCGAGCAGGAGACGCAGCTGATCCTGTGCCAGGCGCGGCTCGACGTGTCGATAAGCCATAGCGTGGAAGAAGTTATCCCACTGCCAGGCACCAACATAATGCAGCTTGGAGGGTGTCATCGCCTCGCGGGTGGTGTAGAAGCGAGTCGAGATCAGCCCGGCCCGCATGATCCACCAGGCATAATAATATTGCTCGCGATATGGCGCGGCAACCTCGGGTACAGCGGCAAACCAATCGTGCCAGCGGCGGGCTGCCGCCTCGATTGCTTTAGCAGGCTCGGGCACCCATCGATTGAGCCCCAGGCGTGGCGTGATGTTGACCAGTAGTGCTCGTCCGCCCTCTGAGGCGTCGATGCGCAAACGGATCATCTGCTCGATGGCGCTGATGGATGCTGTCTCGTTGTGGTGTAAGGGAGCGTTGACCGTATAGGCCAGGCTGCGTTTGATCTGCCCGGTCAGCCGCAAGGTACCGCCACGCCGGTCGGTCTGGGCATGATCGAGGTGCGCGTGGAAGGTTACCCCACAACGAGCCGCTGGGAGAGCAACCAAAAGTGTCTCCGGATCGACAAATGTAAACGTAAAGTCGCCAATGTCCGTCCTGGCGATTACGCAGTGTGGGTAGGTGGTCAGATCAAAAGATAGCGGCTGTCCGTCGCCGTCTGTTAGCTGCCACTCATCGACCAGCGGTGGGCGATCCCGGTAGGCAGCCAGCTGGTTTTCCAGTTTGAACCAGCGCTCGGCCAGCCGGATCGAGAAGTGATCCTCGGTTCGCAGCAGCAGCAACCGCGATCCCCGCTCGCTGAACGGTATGCGGCATAAGTCGATGCGATTACGGAGGAGGCGCAGGTAAGGTGAAGTATCCGGTTCGATCATTGCGCTCACAGTTTACAGTTGCGGAAATTGCGTGTTGGCACGTTAGCATGCTGTCGCTCACAGTTGACAGAAGCGTCAACTGAAGCAAAAACTTCTTGATATCTTTCAAAAAAGATCACGATCTTTTCCCAAAAACATCCGGATCTTTTTCTTAACTTGCCAAATCCGTTATCGATCCACAAAGACGGGACCTGATCTTAAGTTGACAGTTATGATTCTGTGATTTTAGGCTGATCACTGATAACTGAAAACTGATCACCAAGAAGTGGCTTGAAGTTACCCCCGGATTATTGAGAAGATACCTCGGCTCAGTGAATCACTCAAATTCTATGCGCCGATGCCTCTTGCGTACAGAAAGTACATCCCTGATAAATATCCGATTAGGATAATCAAAGCATCGAATTCGACAAACGCCAGCCGGCGCTCGACACGGGCCAGGTTGCCGATTAGCCCCATGCCGGTGAGAATCAGCCCCAACAGACCGACCAGCGCAAAATTGGGATCGATAGCGCCCATAAAACGTCCTTGAGTGTAGAAGACATCAGTAAGGCCCAAAGCAAACATGTTGAAGATGTTGCTGCCGAACAGGTTTCCTACAGCCAGGTCATATGCACGCGCGCGCACAGCCGCAACAGTAGCGACCAGCTCAGGGAGCGAGGTCGTAATGCCGATCAATGTGGCACCGACAAACCCTGCGCTCAACCCGGTCATTATGCCGATCTCTGCCGCGCTGCTGACCAGGTAAGGCGTCACGATCACCAGAACGAGTGTGGCCAGGCTAAAACCGATCAAGGCCCGACGCAGGCTGGGAACCTTGTCCTCGATCTCTGCTGGCATCTCCGTTCCCGGCGTGCCTCCTTGTTGTTGGAGCAGCCAGGCTCCGGCCACATAGACCAGGACGATCAACAGGCTGTCGATTCCCACCCAGCCAATGGCGGCTTCTATGTCGGCCAGTGTGAAAAATACAACCAGGGCGATCAGCAGTGTCGCCAGGCTGGCAGTCAGAGCATGCTTCATTGCCACATGGCGCAAGATGCGTGCCTGTTGGTTAAGCAGATCGAGAACCGCCAGCATAAACATATTGAACATGTTGCTGCCCAACATGCTGCCGGCCGCCAGGTTAGGCGAGCCCTGGTTGACAGCATTGATCGCCGAGAGCAGCTCAGGAAGCGAGGTGGCACCAGCCATGAGCAAGGTACCCACAAAAAGCCCACCCAACCTGGTGCGTACAGCGATCACATCGCCATATTGGGCCAGTTTGATGGCTGCAGCGACCAGGATAGCCGCGCTGACAATGAATTGTAGCCAGATCATCGATCCCCCTCAGGTTTCTGAGTTGGATCGGGTACACCTTTGACATAAGGCACAGGCCAGGCGGCCAATATGCCGCTGTTTGGGTTGTTCAGATCTCCTACAATCTTTTCTGCTGCTTCCACACAGGCATGCACCATCGATTCGCCCTTGACGATAGCGAGCAGTGTACAGTGGGTTTCTACGTCGCCGCTCATGAGCCGGTTGATGCCGGCCATGAACATCGCTCCAACTTGCCGGGCCAGCCGTCGACGATTGATACCGCTGCTCTCAACAATTGTTACGCCACTGACGTCAATGGCTTCCCAGGCATCCAATACCTGATCGAGCAGATCGGGGTTGTCTAAGACAAACATGACAAGATACATACGGTTTCCCCCTAAAAATCGTGCTTGGTGATTAGTCTAACAACGAGCAATGCATGATAAGTAATGTGTTCAATCCCTTCGCCAATCGTAACTATTCAGTTATTGGTGCCGGCTGCCTGATAGTTTTGAGTGACGAGTGACGAGTTTTAGTTTACAGCTAACAGTTAACAGCTGAATAGTTACGCCAATCTTATCATTCCCGCGTAGGCAGGAATCCAAAGACCCGTCAAGTGGATTCCCGTGCGGGCGGGAATGACAGCATCGGCGAAGGGATTGGTGTGAGTATTAACCGAAAACTTTTCGGGAGCACTCTATTAGACTTTATCAGCAATAGACATGCTTATAATAGGCCTTGAGTATCCCCTCTTGTCCATGGCTGTAATGTCTGCATGGTTCGCCCAGGCAGCTTGTCACATTCCCTGGGGGCATAGGGTTTCTTCACGAAGTTATGTTAGTGTGTTTAGGTATATAAATCAAGATCTAAATGTAACTATTCAGATGTTAGCGGTAGACTAAAACTTGTCGCTCATCACTTGCCACTCAAAACTGTCAAGCAACCGACACCAATAACTGAATAGTTACCTCTAAATGGGTGCATTCCCATTTTGTGACATCCTGCATAGAGCAGCGTCCGATCTGGTGAGTGGAGCGAGGAATTTGGCCGATCAAATCTCTTGTCCCCGCATAAAAACCGGCTCTCTATGAAGTTTTTCGGCACCCGCGAGTTCAAATGTCATAATGGGAAAACGTTTTTTCGCAAGATCGGGTTTTTCAGTGGCGTTCCGTCATGCAATTGGAAGATTTTGCTCACCGGGCAGGCTCTCTCTCTGTAATCCTTTGCGCCATCATGCATATTAACCTGTAGAGATGATCACCATGATGAACAGAATGAACGTGCAGAGAGGAGCGGATCCAAATGTTAAGGATACTGTCAGGCAGGAAAAAGGCATCAATATATATTGCCGTAGCCTTGCTCGCACTGTTAGGAGCAGCCTGTCGGGAGATGCCGACAGGTTCGGACAGCAAGCTGGAAGACAGCGATCTGGCGCAGTTGCCAGTGCTTGTCGCGAATGTGGAAGATGAACCCTCCATATTGCCGATCGAGGCGCGCAAAGACACTGTCGTGCTGTCCCCTGCATCGATGACGCTATGCAAACAGGATGACCCCAAAGTCTATCTCGTGATCTACAAAGAGCGCCGGCATATCGTCGATTGGGAGACGTTTTTGGCACTTGGCTTCAAACGAGAACAAATCATCCCGTGCGGCACAATGGCCGACTATGTTGAAGGGTCCCCCTTGACAGTCCTGCTCAAAGGCAGCAGCGATCCGGTCTATTGGATGGAAGGTGGTCTGCGCCGCTACATCCCGGATATGGAAACTTTCTTCACGCTTGGCTACCGGCAGGAGGACATCGCCCAGGTGCCGGATGATCTGCTGGAAGCCTGGCCGTTGGGCTCGCCGCTGGCCTCTCAGCGGGCAACTACTGCCCCCGCTACCCAGACTGATACATCTTTAGTAGCTGCGCTCCGGAGCATCCACGATCGTTTTGAGATCGATCCGTCGCGAGGATGCTGGAACGAGATCCTGACACCTTATCCGGAATATCACAAGGGGTTGCAGGAGATGACTGCTTTGCTGCTCACCGATCCGAGGGCGCAGTCGATCAGTCTGACCGGGCGCGAAGCATTGTTTGCTGAGGTGGCCGGGTTTGACGGCGTGAAATTCATCCCCGGTGACGGCTCGGCGAAACTGGTGTCTATCAAGTCGTATCGTGACCGAAATGACGTATGTGGCCATCGATTTGGCACGCCACACTCCCTGCATGTTGTTGACGCACAGGGGACGATTCACAACATTCCTGCCTGGGAAAGCGGCGATCCGCCATTAGTTGGTATTTTGCTCCAGACCTGGTGGATCGGGGATCGATGGGTGACGCTTTCTCGGCTGAGAATCGATTCTGTAAGCGGCCCAATGCCTTGGGGGCTGACGCACATCGGAAGGAAAGCCAGTGTCTGGCAGCCGTTGATCATGTTCGAGTTCGACCCTATTCCTTACGACTTTGACCCACCATCCATACGCTTCGAAGACGGGTACAACGCTATGATCGCCGATCTCACTTATTGGTATGCAGATGATCCCTGCGAGTTTACGCAGGAATTCAAAGATACCTACGCTCACGATTCCTGGCAGATGCGCCGGACCTATCAACTGGTTGATAACATATATCAGCAGGTATCGAGCGAGATGCTCTCGTTCACGATCTATCGAAAAGATACCCACGAGGTGGTCGATTTAGAATGGCAAGACTACTGCACCGGGCCAGTTAAGTAGGTGAGTTCAGGAATGAGAATTGATTAATCGACAACGTGATGATTCGTTTCAAGGAGTTACCGGTAATATGAAAAACTGGCTGATAGTTTTAATGTGGATAGTGATGGGGCTGGTTGCCTGCGGTGGCCCACAGCCCAATGATCCCTTCGAGCCGCAAGGGCAAGTAGCCAACCATCGGATCCTTCAGACACTCGCGCTGCCCGATCGAAATTTGGCTGTCTCCCGATACCAGGTTGTTGCCGAGGGTGGCGAGCTGCAGGCCGAATGTCTTGGATTGGCTATCGAGCCTACCCCTGCCGACAGCGGAGCATGGAAAACCTGCTCACAGACCATCCCCAGCTGGACAGCACCGTTCGAACTGGTGGGTACCTTCATAGGCTCGGAAGATGTATTTGGCGATTATAGCATCGTGACGGGCCTCATCACCGATCCGGAGGCCCAGTGGGTGCGTGTCACCTGGGAAGACGGCACTGTGCAGGTTGTGGATGTCGGTGAAGAGGGCAGCTTTGTTGCCATCTACATTGCACGCATGGCGCACCCACCCCAGTTGGAGGCACTCGACGGAATGGGTAATGTGATAGCGGATTGGCCCCGGCCCACCGAGTAAAGGCTTCTTTTTACCCTGCCCTACAAGTGTCAACCCGAGCGTCAATCGAATTACTCATGCCGCCAACAGGCCCGTTTGAAGCCGCACTGCTGGCACATCTCGAGGTCGTCGGTCATGGGAAAACTGGCGATGGCTGCCGTGTTGAGGGCTACATCCTCTAATCGATCCAGCATGGCCTGGGCGCTGGTGCCGATGAAGGCGCGAGTGTCTTCTAGCGACGGCACGCCGCCCGGTGGATCGACGCTCTCGCCGGTGTCTTCCAGCGCGGCGATGGCCACATGAATCGATTCTGCCGGCAGCTTGTAGGCCTCATGCGCATATAATCGATAGACACCCGCCTGCCAGTGAATATTCTCGCTGGCAGGGTCGCCCGTTTTCCAATCGATGATGTAGATGGCTTTTCCGTCATGCAGCAAGACATCCGGGATGGCAAAGATGCGTAGCTTGCCCACAACCGGCACATCGATCATTTCAAAGGATTGGAAAGGCGGGTCAACCTCCCGGACTGCCTGAGGGGGCAGGCTCTTGATAAACCCATAGCCGTCGCTTTCCAGGAACGTGCGGGTCAGGTCAACCACCAGTGCTTCGGCTGCGTCCCGATCAACGGAAAATCGCTCGCCGGGGTAAAGGTGCTCGAAGAGAACAACCCATTGACCTTCGTGCTTGGCGGCGCGCTCGGACGCCAGCAGGCCCTCTCGATAGTAGCGCGTGGCCTCATCAATCAAGCCCTTTTCGTTCACCTGTTTTTCATCTCGATGGGCCTGTACGGCCAGTCCGGCCACGTGATGGATGACCGTCCCGATCCAGGTCCGTAGCAATGTTACCTGTTTGAGCCACCAGACGGCGCTGATGGCCGGGCTCTTGGCCTCGCGAACGCGGCGCGCGCCATAGTAGTTGAGATAGTAACGGCGCTTACAATCTTCGAACATCTTGTGACGGCTGACCGACCAGCTGAAGGCTGTCCACCTATCAGGCTCGACCTTCTCACGGGTGTTAGCATCCAGGGCTTTCTCCAGCTCAGCCAGTGTGATGCGATCTAAAATCTCCAAATTGTCAGCGCGCATAGGGTTTTGCCTCGAAAAGCGTGTCAGGTAACGGCTGCAAATAAAGGATGCTCAGTTGTAACTACTCGAAGTGACGAGTAACGGACGACTAAACAACGTGTCGGACGACTAAACGACGTGTCGGACGACTAAACGACAAATAAGGTTCGTTGACATTTGTACTTCACTCCGATTATGAGAAAACGGCAACAGACCCTAAAAACCAACGGCGCCTCGATGCTTCGAACAGCACGCAATGTAGGTCATAGAACTCATCACCATAAGTGTCAACTTAAGATCAATCGTAGTGTGTGATTGGCTGTTAGCTGTTAGCTTTTGGCTATTAGCTTCTGCCAGGCGACCGCGAACCAGTCTCCGCGAGCAGAGAGCTGAAAACAGATCACAGAGCAACGCCAGACCCTTAAGTTGACACCTATGAACTCGTCACTCAAAACTATCAAACAAACAGTGCCAATAGCTGAAGTTGCGCTCAGTTTTCAGTGGTGGAAATGCAATCGTCGTGTCTTCGTGACTACGCTATTGTCGTGCGATACCGCTCTTGTTGTCAAGTTCGTGACACAATCCGCCAATCTCCGGCCGATTCACGCTCTACACTCATGATGATATCCCAGCACGATCCTGGCCACCTTCGATGAGACATCGGTCTCCAGATACTCCTGGGGAGGGGTCCAATCCGGCTTGTGCGCCAGCACCGTCTCCAGGCAGCGTAACACAACATCCGGCTCGCAGCCTGACAGCATGTTGCTGCCGCACTCGATGGTCTCCGGGCGCTCGGTGACATCCCGGATGGTCACGTTGGGCACCTTGAAGATGCAGCACTCCTCCTGCACGGTACCGCTGTCCGAGAGCGCGCAAAAGGCTGTCTGCTCCAATGCCACGAAATCGAAGAACCCCAACGGGGTGACGAAGCGCACCTGGTCACCCTCGACACCCACGCCATACTGCTGCATCTTGTCTTTGGTGCGGGGGTGCAGGCTGCAAATCACCGGATAGCCATACTTGCGCTGTACCTGGATTAAGGCTTCCGTCAAGTTTTTCAAGCGCGGCTCGACATCGACGTTCTCGGCGCGGTGCATCGTTACCAGGATGAACTTGCCCGGCTCGATGCCTAACCGGCTGTGAATATCGGAGGCCTGGATGTTCGACGCGTAATGGGTGATGACTTCGCGGATCGGGTTGCCTGTCACGTAAACGCGACGGCCCTCGATGCCCTCCCGTACCAGGTTTTCCTTGCTGCGTTGGGTGTAGGGCATCAGGATGGTGCTCGAATGATCGATCACCCGGCGGTTGATCTCCTCCGGCACGCGGTCGTCATAGCATCGATTGCCGGCCTCCATGTGGAAGACCGGGATGCCCATCCGGGCCGCGATAACCGCCGCCAGCCCGCTGTTGGTATCGCCCAAAATCAGCAGGCGGTCGGGCCGGTGCTCGATCAGCAGCGCGCCCGACTGCGCCATGATGGCGCCGATCTGCCCGGCGAAGCTGTCGGCCCGGATGCCCATGTGGATGTCCGGTTGGCGCAGCCCAAGCTCCCGGAAGAAGATATCGCTCAGGTTGGGGTCGTAATTCTGGCCGGTGTGGACCAGGATCTGCTCGCAAAACCGGTCGAGGTGCTCAATGACCCGGCTGAGGCGGATGATCTCCGGGCGTGTCCCGAACAGGGTCATCACTTTCATCGAAGCAGCTCCTGCTCGAACTCAGGCTGGTCGCCTACCAGCAGGCGATGATCTTTCAAGACATCGTAGAGGGCGCTTTTGCTCAGCGGGTTGTTGGCCGAGCTGTATTCCTGCGACAGCGGGCGATCGCCATCTCCGTTGGGACGCAGCTCCGGCAGCATCGGCAAAATAGCGAAGTAATTCCCGCGCTCGACGGTACGGAAGACCTCTTCCTCAGAGACCA
>JAFGLD010000332.1 GCA_016928235.1 Anaerolineae bacterium
GCTATGAAAGCCTGTGTGTCCCGGCGTCCCTGCATCGACAGCGCCGCCAGGTGTAGCCCGGTAATCCAACCCTCGACGCGGGCATCGAGCGCGGCGATATCCCCCAGCTGCAAGTCCAACCCCATCACACCGTTCAGGAACGCAGCGGCTTCCTCGGCTGTGAAGCGCAGGTCGGCGACGCGCAGCTCGGTGAGCTGCCCCCTGGCGCGCAGCCGGGCGATGGGCAGCGGGGGATCGGCACGGGTGGCGATGACCAGGCGCAATTGCTCCGGAAGATGGTCGAGTAGAAACGCGACGTCCTCGTGAATAGCTCCTTCGGTGACGAGGTGATAATCGTCCAGAACTAGCACGATGGGATCACGAAGCGCGGCCATCTCATTGAGCAAAGACGCGAGAAGCATCCGGACAGGGGGAGGTTGCGGCCCCTGGAGCGTCAGCAACACTGACTGCCCAAATTTCGGATCGAGCGTCCGGATCGCGGCGATGATGTGGGTCCAAAAGCGGGCAGGCTCGCTATCATCCTCGTCGAGGGAGAGCCAGCAGAAGCGCAGATCGCAGCCTGATGCCCATTCGCTGAGCAGCGTCGTCTTGCCGGAGCCTGCCGACGCGGAGATGAGGGTCAGCCGGTGGCCCAGGCGCAGCCCCTCATCAAGTTGCTCGACCAGGCGCGGGCGCGGAACCAGGTTGGCACGCGGCGGCGGGATGTAGAGCTTGGTGGTCAGGAGGGATGTGTTCATCGCCCCCCAATTCTACCATGCTTTCCCGTCCTACAAGCCCTTGAGCTGTCTGACAGACACCAGCACGGTGCCCAGGTCGTGCAGCCAGCTTAGCAGGCCGAACAGCGCCGACTGGTCAGGGAAGGAGCCGATGATGACCGTCTCGCCGCCGGAGCTGTGCCCAACTGTTAGCCCATCGAACGCGCGCAGGCGCTGCGCTGAGAGATGCCCCCGGACGCGAATCTCGTAGAGCGTCATCCTGACAGGCTCTACTCGTAGTACACGGCCAGAGCGGGCTTTCGATGCACATACTTCTGGTATGTATATTTGCGGTATCCCAACATGACGGCTCCATAAACAGTGTGATCCTTGGGAACGTCCAGATGTTTGGCCAGCACCTTGGGCGCTGATTGGGCATAGCCATTGATGCAAGTGCCCAATCCCAGTGTCTCGGCGTACAGCATCAGGTAGTGCTGCGCGCCCAGGGCATGATCTCTGCCGGACGGATCGATGGTGATGCCGGTAAAGAAGATCAGGCAGGGAGCATGGTGAAAGAGGTAGTCATCTCCGCTGTCCATATGGCGCAGCGCGACCTCGAAGTCGGCCTGGAGATGGCGCATGTGCTGCTGCGAGTCAGGAGCAAGAAACAGCGATGCAGGCTTGCCGGTGGCCATCCGTACCAAATTGAGTGTTGATCTGACATGATTGGTCAGCGCCGCACGCAGCTCGGCGATCTTGCCGGCATCGGTGACGACGATGAAACCGCGCTCCTGGCAGTTGATCGATGTGGGCGCCATGCGGGCGACGTTGATCAGCTGCTCGATCACCGCCTTCTCGACCGGCCGATCCTTGAACTCGCGGCAGCTCCGCTTGGTCAGCAGGAACGCTTCCATGTCGGTCGATGAGATAGTGGCTGGGGGCGCCGGCGCGAAGGCATCGACGCCTATCTCCCGGATGGCGAGCGCGTTTTGCGGGCAGATCGCCACGCAGTGCCCACATGCGTGGCAGTAGGCTGCTCGATCGATGATGGGATAGCCATCCCCATTGCGGGTGATAACATCCAGTCCGCATACCTCGGCACAAAGGCCGCAAGCCGTGCATTTCTCTTTGTCTAGGGTAGGTGTACTCATTTCTTCCTCCGGAGCGATCTCCTTGTGTTGACATCCACTGTCATGCTTTCTTTGCGCAAACGTAGTAATTGACAGGGGCCGGGTGCAGTACATCAGTTTCGACGATGTCGAATGAGCATTCCTCAAGCAACCGGTGCAGGTCTTCCTTCTTGTAGTGCCACATAAACGGAATGACACCGATCTGTTTCAAGAGACTCTGAATGCCGATCATGAGTCCGATAGGCATGGGTACGGGCTCGGCATAGCAATCTGTCGCGCCTACCACGTATCCACCAGGCTTAAGCAGCCTGTGTGCTTCGCGCAGGAGGGTTGCCGGCTCCCTGGTGAAGTGCAGGACGTTGAACAGCAAGACGATATCGAACGACTGATCATCAAAAGGGAGCACATAACCGTCACATACCCGGAAATCCACATTGTGAATCGATGCATCTCTGGCTTTGCTCTCGGCAACAGCAACCATCTGTGGGGATATGTCCGTCGCGGTGACACTCTCTACCAGTGGCGCGATGCCCAGTGCAATGATCCCGGTACCGCATCCGATCTCCAATACTTTTTGACCGGGCGAGAGGACTGCACATGTCTTCTGGATGGACAGATCATAGGCATGTTTGTACATCTTGAGATTGCGCCCATCGTAGCCCAAAGCCTGCTTGTCCCAAAGGACTCTTTCTTTCTGCTGCCGAACGGTGTCATTCATCGTGCCTCTCCTTTTTCTCGCAATGAACACACTGTGTCACACTATCACCCTGGAAGTTTTTTGGAAGGGAGCAAGGCCTTTTTATCCAATGTAGAACACCAGGATGTGGCTCAGGTACCTCTCCGCGATTATTCGGATGTGCACCGGCCGGGTGGACAAACCAACCTATGGCCTTCCTGCTATTCTTCGGTGAGCCCATGACGGTTCCGGGCAAGTTGTTTGCCATCAGAGCTTCGTGTCGGCTCGATCTCGTACGATCGGCTCGAACACACCATTTGGGCATGTGGCGATGCAGCGTCTGCAGCCGTTACAGTTCTCAGCATTCGCAATGGCGACATGCTTGTGAAACGGGAGATTTACTTTCCTGAATACCCCATTCTTGCATTCGTCAATACACGCCCAGCAGGCTTTGCATTTGCTCGTGTCCATAGAAACATACTTGGTGCTATGACGTCGCGATCGCATTGTGCCTATCTCCATGATGTGTATGCATCTTTTCCTCTCCCTCACTGAAACATCTTCCGTGCCAGGTAAGCGGTAAATCTTCTCATCCTGATGTACATCAAGCGGTTAATGAACCCGGGAACGACAACAACCTGCTTCCTTTTCAGTGCTTCAAGGGAGCATTTGACGACTTCCTCCGCCGACATCCACAGAAAACCAGGCATCGAATCACTCTTGCTCTTCGTGAATGCCTCTGTATGGTGAAATCCTGAGCGGGTAAATCCGGGACACAGCGCCTGTACTCTGACGCCTGTGCCTTCCAGCTCCAGGCCGAGGCCTTCCGAGAAGGTAATCAGGTAGTGCTTCGTCGCGCTGTAGATCGTGTTCCCGGGGAAGAGCACAAAGGCTGAAGGAGAAGCGACATTGATAATCGCCCCCTGCTTGCGCGCAACCATCTTTGGCAGTGCCGCGTGCGACAGGCGAGTTGGCGCTGTGACGTGCACAGCTATCATCGCCGTCGATTTGGCAATTTCGACGTCAGAACAATGGCCTGTTGTGCCAAATCCGGCGTTGTTGACGAGCATTGTGAGGGCATCCATATCCGCAATCCGCCGCTCGATCCGCGAGATGTCTTCTTCATGGGATAGGTCGGCTTGCAGTATCTCTACCTTGATCGAATGCCTGCTTTCCAGCTCACCGGCGATGGCATCCAGCCTTTCCTTCCGTCTCGCTACCAGCGCGAGGTTGTATCCCATCGATGCCAGCTTCCGCGCAAAAGCCTCGCCGATGCCACTCGACGCGCCGGTGATGAGCACCACGCCAGGATTGTCTACTTCCATGGGGTAATTCTCCAGTGTTGTGAACGAAATCATACATAGTGTAGGTAGCGGATGGGGGATATGTCATCCCCAAGTTGGGGATTGGGGTAGGGGATTTGAGCAGGAACAGGCAGGCCATTCCAAACGCCAAAATCGGCGAGCACAGTCTCCCGGAGGTCGTGCTCAATACTACTCTGCTCAGGGAACACAACTTCCGGGAGGATGATCTATGCACATCGAGCAAATATCACCGCGCCATCGTTCTCTATGCCAACCGCCGACCAATCCGGTTGGCGCTGGAGGGTATCGATGAGATCTCTGTCCTGGCCCTGGTCCAGCACGGCGAATCGAACATCACACTCGTCGAATATCTTCAACCACTCATCGCTCGTATGAGGTACTTTAATCGATGTTGAGTCTATGTGCGTCATGTTGTTTTCCTCTCTGTACTTCTTCTTCACCGATCTGCA
>JAFGLD010000333.1 GCA_016928235.1 Anaerolineae bacterium
ATAACCCTACGTCTGAGACCGGTAGCAATGCAGTCCCTGGCGGAGGATGCGTTGCCTCTGGCTATACAATACGGATGCTCGGCCTATGACGCAGCTTACGCGGCTCTGGCGGCACGTTTTTCCGTCCCACTAGTCACCGCCGATGCGGTATTGGTCCACAAATTTAGCAGGGATGAATTCGACATCCGCTTTCTGGGAGATTGGCCCGCAGTATAAAGCTAAGGTTATCTATGTGAAGGAGCGAACAATGACTGAACAAACTGGAATTGGAACGAACATGGTGTGCCAGATTGGCCTGGTGGTGAAAGATATCGAGAAGTCGGCGGCGGCCTACTGCGATGTGCTCGGCCTGCCCAAGCCCAACATCATCGTCACGGACGGATACGACAAGGCAAAAACTGTGTTCCGTGGGCAGCCAAGCGAAGCGACCGCTAAGCTGGCGTTCTTCGATATGGGTCAGGTGCAAATCGAGTTAATCGAGCCTGACGGCAAGCCAAGCACGTGGCAAGAAGCGCTCGATGAGAAGGGCGAGGGCGTCCACCACATCGCTTTCTTCGTTAAGGATAGCGACAAAGTGGTGGCTTACCTGGAAGGCAAGGGCGCGGAACTCGTCCAGCAGGGGCAGTATACCGGTGGGATGTATTCTTACGTCGATACGACGCCGCAATTGCACCTCGTGCTGGAATTACTTGAAAATTTCGGCTAGAGTTAGACAGCACAACGACGGAGCGAACGCTCCGTCGTTGTGCTTAGAATTCAGTTGAGAAAAGGGGCTGCCCTTTTACAAGGACAGCCCCTTTCGTTTCAAGCAATCATCAAGCTATATTAAACCTGAATGACTACTTCTTAGCCTTCCACTCGGCGTATTGCTTCTCAACCTCGGCCTTGACAGTGTCGAAACCGGCGGCCTTCAGGTCCGCAATGAACTTGGGCAGTTCAACTGCGGGGTCCACGTAACCGGTCTGCAAAGCCCGCATCATGCCGTCGCTGACGGCATTCACCGCGGTCAGCTCAGCAGCGATGGGTTCGGTGCGGAAGCGGAAGCCCAGAGCCACATGATCGATCGCGTCGTTGGAATACTCGATCAGCATCTTGTTCTTGTCCGGATCTTCCTTGTTGGTCACCAGTTGCAGCATGGTGTTACCCACCGTCCACGCGCCGGCATGCGCGCTGTACCAGGCGCTGTTGATGAGGTTCACGCGGCCATCGGCCTCCTTCTCCCAGTGCACACCCTCGACGCCGAACAGCTGCATGTTGACCACCTTGGGATCGCTGTGCAGGAGGTTGATGTACTTCATGGCCTGCACCGGATACTCGGACATGGCGGGGATGGCGAGCATGGAGCCACCGGCGTGGGTGGTGATATTGACCTTGGGCTGGCCGTAGATTTCTTTCAGCCTCAGGTCAGCATTACCGGAAGCATTCATCATCTCCTGCGCCTTGATGTTGTTGCCCTTCAAAGGCATCGGTTCGATGAAGAAATTGCCCGCATTCAGGTACTGGCTGGTGTCAAAGGTACTCAGGCCGGCATCAGGGTGAATCCAGCCCTTAGTATACCATTCGTGCATGATCATCAGGCGCTCTTTGGTAACATCTTGTTCCATGATGCTGAGGATGGTCTCATCCCACGCGCCACTTGCATCGGGAGCTATCTTCATGTTGACCAGTTGCCCGTTGACGCCGCTGGCGAGGTCCTGGGGCCAGGGCGAAAAGCCGTCTCTGCCGTCCGTCAGGTAAGGATATTCATCCGGGCGGGCTGCTTTGGCCTTTTCCAGCCAAGGCTCCATATCGCGGTAACTCTTGATCTTGGCAGCGTCTGCCTCGGTAAAACCGATTTCTTCGGCCAACGCGACGTTGTAGAGGAACCCTTCGGGAACGGTCAGTTCCTTGTTGGTGGGAACCGCGTAGTTGACGCCGTCAATCTGTGTGCCGGTGACGAACGCGGGATTCAGGCTGCTCAGGATACCCTGTCCATACTGCTCGAGCAGGTTGCCGTTCGGCCCGTTGTCGTCGTTCAACGGGGTGAACAGACCTTCGGTTGTCAACTGCATATAGTAATACCAGTCGGCGGTGAAGAAGACATCCATCTTCTCGCCGGCCTGGATGCCGGTAACAGACTTGGATGCCCAGTCACCCCAGCCAATGACGTGGAAGACCACATTGGCGCCGATGAGAGGCTCGATATATTCGTTGATTGCGTCCTCAACCAGCGAGCGCTGATCGGTATCCCCGGCGCCGACGATATAGTAGTCGAGAACTACGGTCTCGGCAGGCGCCGCAGGTGCTTCAGTGGCTTTGGGTACAGCCGTGGCCGCAGGGGCTGTTGTAGGTTCTGCTGTGGGTTTGGTGCAAGCTACAAGGACTCCGCCAAGCGTAGCCATGCCGGCGATCCTCAAAAACTCACGACGGGACAATTTCTTAGACATGGTCTCTCTCCTTCTTTTGCTAAGTCATTTGGTTTTGTGTCTAATACGGTTGACTAATCTTCGAAAACAAGATTACTCATCACCTTTGGTTCTCGTTAATCATCTTTTCTATCCAGGAACCCCGGGGATTTTACACCACCTCCTTTCTTACTCCTATAAAAACTTTTGCCTGTAATGCGAAAAAGAGTATATGTAGTGAAAGCAAAAGTCTTACCCCTTGACAGCGCCGATGGTCAAACCGCGGATAAAGTAGCGCTGGAAGAAGGGGTATGCAAAAATAATGGGGCCTACGGTTACCACCGCCATGGCCATGCGGAAAGTCTGCGAGGGGAGTTCGGAGATGTTGACCAGACCTGCCATCTTATCCGCGTTTTCGAGCAAGAATCGGATATTGTTCAACGTTGTGTAAATGGTGAACTGCAAGCTGTAATACTTTGCTTCATCCACCAACAGCAGACAGTTGAAGAAGTTATTCCAGATGCCAATCGCGCTAAACAGAGCGACGGTCGCCAAACCGGGGATTGCCAGCGGCATGACAATCTGGAAAAGCGTCCGCCATTCGTTGGCGCCATCGATACGGGCTGATTCGATGATCTCATTGGGCACATTCGTTTGGTAGAAGGTGCGCATGACAATCACCCAGAATGGGCTGAAAGCTGAGGGAAGGAACAAGGCCCACAGGCTGTTTTGAATTTGCAGAATCTGCCGCGTCACCATGTAGTAGGAAACAAGCCCCCCGCCGAACAGCATCGTGAAGAAGGCAAAGAAGGTAAAGAAGGTTTTGAACTTAAAATTGGGTCTCGAAAGCGGGTAAGCGTATAACCCAACCATGAAAACAGAGAGGACTGTACCTGCCACAGTGGATATGATCGTGTTTTTGTAAGCGGTAATGACGATCGACCCCTGGCTGAAAAGGAATGTATAGGCCAGAGTCGAAAATTCCGTCGGCCATAACTGGTAGCCGTTTGACAAAAGCGAGGCTTCCGATGTGATCGAAGCAATGACGATAACGTAGATGGGAATTAACGTCAAAACGCAAAGGAATCCCAACAATATAGTCAGTACCACGTTTGTCGTTGGCGAAAGGGCCAGCATATCCCGCCCTTCTTTCTTCGATGCGAAGGACTTATCCAACAATGCTGCTTCAGGTTTGATCGGTATATCCATTTTGAGCAATCCTTTAAAACAATGCCATTTCCGGCTTGGTCTTGCGTACAATGGCATTGGTGATCAGAATGAGAATGAAGCCGACAATTGACTGCAAGAACGCAGCCGCGGCTGGGTAGCCGAGCGGCAACGAGCTTCTCAACATGCCGTACACAAAGACATCCAGTGTCTGCGTTACATCCCTGACGAGCGCAGCGCCATTCGGGAGGGTATAGAACATGTCGAAATCGGAACCGAAGATACGACCTACCGCCAGAATTTGCAGCAGCACGATAACCGGGACCAGGTGAGGTAAGGTAATGTGGACGAACTGCTTCCATTTTCCAGCGCCATCAATTGCAGCGGCCTCATAAAGCTCACGATCGATGCCGGTAATGGTGGCCAGGTAGATGATGGACCCGTTGCCTGTATATTTCCATATATTGGCTATCAGGAAAATGAACGGCCAGAAAGCCTTCTCTTTATAGACTTCTATCGGCGCAAGCCCCATAGGAGCGATGATGCTGTTGACAATCCCTTGGGAGCTACCCAATGCGTAAACGACGTAAGCAACAACAATCCACGAGATAAAAAACGGGAGGAAGAAAATGGAGTGGTAGACCTTTGCCAGAAAACGGTTTGTCAGCTCGAAAATCATGACTGCCAGAGCAACAGAAAGCACCAGACCCACAACCATAAAGAGCAGGTTATACAAAACCGTATTGCGGATATACGTCAGCGTGGCGTCAATATTCGTGGGAAGGGTTAGATATCTAAAGTTATCCAGTCCGACCCAAGGGCTTTTGATAAGACTGTAGATAAACTTGTTTTGAATAAAAGCATCTGCGGGTGGTCTTACAAGCCTATAGGTTTTGAACGCCAGGACGACGCCGGGCATGGGAAGATACGAAAACAATAACAGCCATATCGCACCCGGCAAAACCATAAGTAGGTAAGACAGGTTGGTGTAGACCTTATCTCTATTCCACCTCGATTTCTTCGGTGGAACCGACTTTGCAGAGTATGTAGTTTCTATGGCAAGCCTCCTTTTCTCACGAGGAGTGAACAGATCGACCTTCCGGTCTACCGACAGACTTGCGTACAATCAGGTCTGTCATCAACGACGTCGTGGTTTTGGGCTGCTCCGGATTCATCGCGCGGGCGATCAATTGCCGCACGCTGAAGATGCCCAACCAGGTTTTGTAGACGTGGACGGTAGTCAACGAGGGAGTAACCTCTTTTGCCATATCGATATTATCAAACCCGACGATGGAGAGATCACCCGGCACTGTCAACCCCATTTCGCGCGTCGCGTGGATTGCGCCGATGGCTGTTAAGTCATTGCAGGCGAAAACTGCGGTGACTTCTGGCGCGCGCTGTAAAAGTCTTTTCGCTGCACTGTAACCGTCCTCGCGATTGAGGCCCGACTCTTCGATATAGCGCGTGGAAATGTTGTGTGCCTCGAGCGCGCGATGGTACCCTATCTGCCGCTCGCCGATACTGGGCGGCGACTGTTTAGCCCATCCGATCAATCCAATGTGGGTGTGCCCCTGTTGAACGAGATAATCAACCGCCGTGGTTGCACCCGCGACGTTTTCAATCACGATGCTGTCGAAGTGCAAATTGGGCGCGTAGCTATCCACGAGCACAATCGGAATGTCAACACGCTGTCCGAGCAGACCGATGGTATTCTCAATGAAGGTTCCGGCCAGGATAAGCCCATCGATGCGTTGCTCGCTGATCATAGACGGCCACATGATCGGGTGGTTGGCAGGATCGACTTCGATGTTGGAAAACATCAGGCTGATATTGTGTTTGCGACATTCGCTTTCCACGCCAGCCTGGATGTAGGAGTAAAACGCGTTGACCTCGAATGGGAATCCGTAATCATGCTTGGTGAGCAACCCAATGACCGATAGCGGGTTGTCGCCAGCGCCGTTATCGTTTTTTTTGAAGGGGTATCCCAACGTTCTGGCAGCATCCACAACGCGCACACGGGTATCTTGCGCAACGTTAGGACGGTTGTTCAAGGCTTGGGAAGCCGTGCCTATGGATACACCGGCTAATTTTGCCACATCCTGCAACGTGATGGAATTTGCCATACTCTTAGTTTTTTCAGGCGAACAGCTGAAGTTTCAATGAACTATTTAATTGTAAACTGAAAATAGCGTTTGTCAATAGGGGATTTCGTGTA
>JAFGLD010000334.1 GCA_016928235.1 Anaerolineae bacterium
ATTGTCAACCTGGTATTGTCTGCTTGGCCTACTATCACACTTGCGGCCTCTGCCTTTGCCGCGAGCACATAATTTGGTGACTATGTCCTTTTTTGGTGACTATGTCCGTGACTATGTCCTTTTTTGAACATAACAATCTAATCAAGGATCATTATTAAATAGGCGTCGTAGTAGGCACTCTCAGTTTGTTGAAAACTTGTCTGTTTCAAACCCGGCAGCTATCCATTTGGAAGGCAATGAGACTATACTCAGGGAGAATTTGTCAATCTTCCGGTGTTGAAAGGGTTGTTCAAAGTTTGTTGAAAAATGGTTCATAAATGGTTTGATGTCGGTTTTTCGCACCCGGTGTTGATCTGATTGTTCAAAACTCGCGAAGTTATCAACAGGTTAGAGTCAGGTTATAAACCGGTTTGAACATGTTTTGAACATAGTTTTCAACAATCCCTGAGTGTTGTATGATCAGGTTTTGAACAATCGAAATGCAACCCAAATATGCAAAATAACGTAATGATGAAGTGAAAGATATTTCCAGAGGCGTCGATGCGCCTGGAGATGTTCGATAATCTGCAAAGAGAGGTGGTAAACCATGCCGTACACAATTCCTGCTACAAGCAAGACTCCTGCCCTGATCATCTATCTGCTCGACGTGAGTGGCTCGATGGGTGAAGACCTGGGCGGCAAGCCCAAGATCGAGGTCGTTTCAGATGCCCTCCATCAGGTTGCCGTCAGGATGGTGCAACGCAGCACTAAGGGTACAACTGTCGCGCCTCGCTACAAAGTTGCCATGTATGCCTACAGCTCACAGGTAACTGATCTGCTGGGTGGTATCAAGACGGTCGCCGAGCTGGCACAGATGGGCGTTCCGCGTCTTCAGCCCATGGATGCGACCGATACTGCTGCGGCATTCCGCGAGGCAGAGAGGTTGCTCCAGGCTCAACTGGGCAATTTACAAGATTGCCCGGCACCGCTGGTCTGCCATATGACCGATGGTGAATACAACAGTGGCGGCGATCCGGAGCCGATTGCCCGCAGCATTATGCAAATGGCCGTTCCCGACGGCAATGTCCTGATCGAGAACATCTTCGTGACCGACAAGGCGCTCACGCAGCCAATTGCCGATCCGAAGAACTGGCAGGGCGTCACCGATGAGATGCCGCTGGCTTCACCTTATGCCGAGACACTGATGCGGATGTCATCCCAGATCCCGCCGACTTATGCCAGCGTCATGGCCGAGATGGGCTACCGGTTATCGCCCGGCGCCCGGATGCTGTTCCCAGGCAATACACCAGAGATTGTCGAGCTGGGCTTCTCGATGAGCGGCGCAACCCCGGTCACACCGGTTTCGCCGTAACACAACGATGCCATTGAAGGGGACACACGGTCGTGTGTCCCCCCGTTTCGTGATCTGATGCCAACTCTGACTCCCATTGTGGGTTCTTCTCAACTGCGCCAGGATATCGAGACGCCGCTGACCGCGTTGGAGACGACCTTCGGAACGGCGCTGTATCTCTATTCTCGATCGGGAGATAGCATTAGCGGTAAGACTGTCGGGCAGGATTATGTGACCTTCCGCTACAAGAGTACCGATCTGGTCTTTGCCGTTTGCGACGGCGTTGGGCAGTCGTTTGTGGGTGAGCTGGCCGCTCGTATTTTGGGCGACGGGCTGGTCGATTGGCTGTGGCAGATCGAAGCCCCCGTCGATGCAAGCAGCTTCTCCCAGGCAGTCAAAGAGGCGCTCGATAAGCTGGCCGAGACTAGTGCCCGGCAAGTTGCCGATTTTCAGCTTCCTGCGCATCTGCCGCCGATCGTTGTCCAGGCGCTGGAGATGCAGCGGCGCTATGGCAGCGAATCGATGTTTGTGGCTGGGCGGCTGGCTCTTGCTGAGCCCGATCCCTGGCTGGCATTGTGCTGGCTGGGCGATTCACCGGTAGCGGCCATCGATATCGAAGGTGAACTGATGGACCTGGGTCCCAAGGGACATACCTCGGAGCGTTGGAATGCGACGACGGGCGTCAAGGGGACGATCCACACCTGGACGGGCAGTGCTCGACGGGTTGCCCGTGTCGCCGGTTACACCGACGGCCTGGGGCTCGAACGCGCGCCCACTGATGCCGAGTTGGCGCGGCTGATGTCGGAGTGGAAGACATCACCGCCTTCAGACGACGCTTCATTATTCGATGTTCGATTGGCTCCCAGCCCGCAGACCATTGGCAAGCCGGAGGCGGCGCCTTTCCAGGCCGATGATACACGTCCGATTATCCTTACCGAGGAGTTGCGCACACCGGTAACGTCCCTTCAGCCCCTGGTCGATGTCCCTGCCGGCCCATCGACATTAGAGGGCTGGCGGCCACTCGGTGAGAAAGAGCAATCTACCGAGGAGAAACCTCTTCGGGCACCTTCTGGCGCGGCCGCCGATCTCTCTGCCCAACAGCAGATCCGTGTGTGGCAGCAGGCGGCATTGCTTGGTCTGACCAGTGCTGCGCTTGCCATGCTGATGCTTGAAAGATTGATCGTAGAACAGGAAGAGTGACAAGGTCACCGGCCATAAGTTGTATGCACGATGTTTAACCCTACACTCTCTACTCGCCTGACCCTGGAGGGCCAGGAATATCAGTTCTCGCCGCACCCTGCTATTCCCACTTTGGTATGGGGACAGGAGGGGCGTCACGCTATTGTCTACCGGCTGTCCAACAACGGCGATGCTTATGGACTCAAGGTCTTCCGTCCTGCATTCCGGCACCCTGGTCTGATTGAGACTGCCGAGACGTTATGGACCTATCATGATCTGCCTGGGTTGCGTGTTTGCCAGCAGACAGTGATCACCCGCGTGGGTTACCCGGAGCTGATCGATCAGTATGAGGATCTCGATTATGCTGTTGTGATGCCCTGGATCGAAGGTGAGACATGGTTCGATGTCTTGCAAAACAGGCAAAAAGTGTCGCTTGACCAGAGCCGCGCATTGGCCGAGCACATGGCCTGGGTGCTCTACTCGTTGGAGCTGAACCAGATGGCTCACTGCGATCTCTCCAGCGGAAATATCATCGTTGATCCTCAGAGCGTCCAGGTCAACCTGGTGGATGTCGAGGATCTGTACAGCCCGTGGCTCGATCCGCCGCCTCTGGTGCCGGCTGGGTCGATGGGATATCAGCACAAAGAGTCGGCGCAGAATGGTCAGTGGGGCCCCCTCGGCGATCGCTTTGCCGGGATCGTCTTGCTGGCCGAGATGTTGGGATGGGCGCACCCGGATGTGCGCAAACATGCCTGGGGCGAGAGTTACTTCGCGCCTGATGAGCTTCAGCAAGATGGCGAACGATACCAGATGCTGTTGCGCGTGCTGCGCATTTACGATCCCGGTTTCGCCGAGGCATTCGAGCAGGCCTGGCGCTCCGAGAAGATGGAAGGGTGCCCTCCGCTCAAGACCTGGTATGATTTACTTGATGCTCTTCCACGCGATCCCGTTGCCGAGTGGGCACCGATCGACCCTAAAGAGTTCCAGGAAGAGCCGGAGAAATCGCCACAGATGTTTGCCGGGACCGGAATGAATGCACCGAATGCCCGGTTGGCCAGCTCTAACCGGCAGGGATGTCGCGCGGTATTTGTGGTCACGATGGTTCTTTCGCTATTATGTTGTTGCGCCGTCAGTTTGTTGATCGAGTGGGCGATGTTAAGTTGGTAGAGGAGTGACGGGTGATGAAGGAACAAGATAGGTCTCGGCAGCGGCGACCGGGCAACTTTAGTTGTATGGCTTTTTACGCAATACCACATAACTTGCTATGTTTCTGCCGTGTTCTTGTGTAAAGAGCGCCTGATCAATGCTGTCATTCCCACAAAATCGGGAATCCACTGCCGCGATGATGGATTGACCGTCCCACGCTTTCGCGGTGGCAAGCATTGCGTGGGAATGACAGGGGCTGTGTGCTCATAGCAAGTTAGCTGCATAACAATCATGAAATGAGGCCCTGAGTGAGCAAATCAACTGACAAGGATTACTTGGCCATTCTAACGGGGTATATCCATGTCTGTGCCACATACAAGCCAAAACTGGGCCATGGAGCAAAGGCTGGATATGATCTCGCCCAGTTTCAGCGCATCTACAGAGCCGATCCCTTCTACAATTGGCTTGGCCTTGATAATCCCTTAATGTATGCTGCTCACAAGGTGGCGGGGGGGATGACCAGCATCTACCGTCAAATTGGCATAGGCTGCGAATCTCTGTTCAGACGTGTCCTGCAAGATCAACTTGGTCTAAGTGATGAAGATGTAAAGTGGTCGTACACACTACCACGTGCGAGCGGCGGCAAGACGCGAACGCTCCATCTCGACGCACGCATACCCCTTTCGAGCATTGCAGATACCTCACGAAGGCAGCATGTTCAATCCTGGATGAGGAATGCTGCAACCCGAATCGACGTTGATTCCGCTGTTGCCGAAACCCTCCAGGGTATCGTTTTCGAAATCCGGCAGGGTTACAAGAGCAAAGACTCGAAGCGACAGAATGCTGATATTGCCAATGCCGCGACGGCTTACACGAAGGGACTTCTTCCTTGCGCAGGAATCCTGTCGCTCCAAATAGACGAAGACATTGCGCAACGCTACCGCAACGAGAGATGGATGCTTCTCACGGGGCTAATAGCCAGTGTTTCTTCTCACGAATCGTTCTATGGTTTTTGCAAGGACGTGATTGGATACGATCTCGCCGCATTCTTCCAGCGCAATAGTCCGGCACTCAAGAAGGAGGTGGAGACCGTGCTAACGGCGCTCCTGACAGCATCATGAGTAAGGCCCAATCCTTCAGAGCGGCCCGACAAAACGCCGATCTAACCTTCAAGCTCAACCGCCATCATGGAAGGCACGGTTGGCTTCGTCTAACGCCTGCCTACTCAGTGAAGCTCGTCTCCGAAATCCTTGCAGGTACGGATCGTGGGATTCGAGTTCTCGATCCATTCTCCGGAACTGCCACGACTCCTCTTTGCGCTGCCTATTTCGGTGATCCCGCTACTAGCATGGAGATCAACCCCTTCCTTACATGGCTCGGAAACGTCAAACTCGCCACATACCGTTCCGCTCTCGTTTGTGATGCCGGCAATGCACTCGAACATCTGATCACCGAGGCGAGCCGCTGGAAAGCCGCATCCGTTGCCCCACCTCCGATGCACAACTTGCATAGGTGGTGGAACCCGGAAGAATTGGATTTCTTGTGTAAGTTCAAAGCCGCCTTGGATGATTCGAATGGCTGGAACAACTCGATACAAGACCTGTTACTAGTCGTCTTCTGTCGCCTTGTCATCAAATTCTCTAATGCCGCATTCAACCACCAGTCAATGTCCTTTAAGGACAAAAAGACGAGTGCCTTAAATAGGCAACAGCCGACTTTGTTTGAGATGGAGCCTAACCTTGCCTGTGCTGCGCACGCTGAGGGACAGGAAGTGCTGAATTCCGCAGCGGATAACCCCATCGGTATTGCTGCTGTGTTATCTGGCGATTCCCGCGCGGTATCGAGGACAGTCTCTGGTAAGTACGATTTGCTCATAACATCACCGCCCTATCCTAATCGCATGTCTTACATTCGAGAGCTAAGACCTTACATGTACTGGCTCGGATACCTGAAAAATGGCCGGGATGCTGGTGACTTGGATTGGTCGGCTATCGGTGGTACCTGGGGAATTGCGACGAGCAGGCTTGCAGAGTGGGAGCGAGCATCGTCGGGTTTTTACCCAGCCTATTTCGAGACTATCCTATCCAAAATTCAGAAGGCTGATAAGAAGAGTGGTGCTTTACTATCGAATTATGTTGCCAAGTACTTCGAAGATATGTGGCAACACCTTAAGGATATAGGAAATGTAGTTACCGAGGGAGGGACTGTTCACTACATCATCGGTAACTCGCGATTTTACGATACAGTTGTTCCAGTCGAAAAACTCTTTGCCGACATGCTCACAGAAGCAGGGTTTAGAGACACACGAATCACCCGTATCCGAAAGCGCAATTCGAAGAAAGAGCTTTATGAGTTTGACATCAGTGCGAAAAAGTGAATAGCAGCTAACAAGCGCGTGTCGCCGACACTGCTTCGCAGCCGGTAGCGGGGTACGATTGGTTGATGTGATATATAGCTATCCGGATAAGTTTCTTCTGCCTGGATCCAGGCAGAAGAAGAGACATAAAACGTGAATATGTAAATACTCCCATTGTCATGAGTAGCTGAGCACTCACGCCAGTCAATTTACATATTTACCCATCGATGTCTCACACCAGTTGTTATGCAAAAACTTTTCTGGAACACTATACTTCGAATTGAAGCGCGATTTGGAAACGCCACGGCTGACGCGCAGGGCGTTATGCTCTATTGCCTTTTTCCATATTTACCTTTTACCTATTTACTTTTTGTCTTACCGATCGCCTTGCCCATAGCGCAAAAACTTATCCGGATAACTATACATGATGTTTAATTTTGGAAAGTCATCTGAAGTCGTTCCCATTCGCACCCAGCGGGTACCTCAAAGCATCGAGACACCGGTGACATTTGTACCTGTGCCGGGCGCTTACGTGCGTTATGCCTACTCGCGCTCCAGCGACAGCATGTCCAGCCACGTTGACGGCCAGGATTACCTGTGCTTCCAACACAACGATCAGCGTTTTGTGGCTGTTGTGTGTGACGGGGTTGGATCGTCATTTTGCGGCAACCTAGCCGCCCGTATCCTGGGCGATGGACTCCTCGAATGGCTCTGGGCGGTGGATATCACCTATCTCAATGGCGCGGCGGCCGTCATGGAAGCCGCCGTCAGTGCTCTCAATCGCTTACAGAAACAGGCGCGTCACGAGGTCGAGGAGCATGAGATACCGGAGCAGATGTCGCCGCTCATCAAGCAGGCACTCGAAAGCCAGCGCGCCTATGGAAGCGAAGCTATCTTTGCCGCCGTTCGCATCGATCACCCCAGCCCGATGATCCCCGATGGGCTGATCTCCATCTGCTGGATGGGCGATACCCGCATCCACGCGCTCGATGAGGATGGCAAACAGATCGATCTGGGCGGGAGCTGGGACAATGCCAACCGTTGGTCGACCACCCAGGGTGTGCGGGGCAAGATGTCGTCCTGGATGCAGGAGCTGTTGGGTGTGGGGCGCGTGGTGGCTTATACTGATGGTCTCTCGGCTCACGCCGACCGCCTGATTGCGTATTCAGATGACAAACTCGACCGGGAGATACGCGCCGGGGCGCGGCTGCCTACCAGTGACGATGTTGCTTTTATCGATATCGCCCTGCGCACCGTTCGCTACGAGGGATATCCCGATCTCGATGAGCCGGACATCGCCGCTGAGCGCCCACATCTTGAACAAATCTGGAACCCGACCGGCGCGCCCACTTACGAGCTTCGATGGAACATGCCCGGACAGTCGAATGCCAGCTTCATGCTCCAGGAAGCTACCTATCCGGCCTTGAGCGATGCCAGGATGATCGATATAGGCGGCAAAGAGACCTCATGGCGTCCGCCTGAGTCTCAGCTTCCGGGTCACTATTACTACCGCGTGCGTGGGGTTAATCGACGGGGAGTTGTCACGCCCTGGAGCGAATTGCGCCAGGTCATTGTCTCCTATCCCCCTCCCCCCGCGCCTGTATTGCAGGCTTCCGAGCCGGGGGAGATGCCCTCTCTGGCCTGGGAAGGCGAGGGCGAGGCATTGGATTACGCGCTCGAAGAGGCAACTGAGCCGGCATTCGAGAATCCGGCAGTCGTGTACGAGGGGCGCGGCGCCGGATGGCCGGTGCCCGCCGGCGCCTACAAGCCTGGAACATATTTCTACCGTGTGCGAGCGATCTCGGACGGTGGGCCGGGGCCCTGGAGCGAGATCCGGCAGATCGAGATTACCGTGCCGCCGCCCCCTAAACCTCATCTGGCGACGGTTGGATATTCCCACTTTTCCGGCGAGTACGAGCTGCGCTGGCAGCCTGTGCCCGGCGCCACACGCTACGAGCTGGAGGAGATCGAGCAGGGGAGCGAGACCTCACAGATCATCACCCTGGCCGACAGCTCCTACCGGGTAGGAGATCAGCCGGATGGACAGTATGTCTACCGGGTGCGGGCCTGCCACGAGTTCGGATGCAGCGATTGGAGCAATGAGCAGACGGTCGTCGTGACGCCGCCCGCCCCGGTTGATGTGCCCCATCTATCTATCGAAGGGCCTGACGATACCCATACCGTTCGTCTGACCTGGAATGAGGTGGCCGGCGCCGGACGATACGTGATCGAGATATCGGAAGAAAAGAGCTTTCGTAATGCGCGTGTCCAGACGCTGACCGATCTCTCTTGGGAGATCGTGCGGCGCGAGCCGGGGCAGCTCTTCTTCCGGGTCTGCGGCGTGAACTTGGGCGGCGAGGGCCCCTGGAGTAACATCGAGCATTTGGTGAACGAGCCGCCGGCGCCGGCCTGGTTCGAGGCAGCTCCATCGGAAGATGGCGAGCATATCGACCTGGCCTGGGGCGCTGTAGGCGGATCGGTGACCTATGTGCTGGAACAAGGAACAGAGAAAGGTGATCGAGGAACGTTCACCGAGATCTATCAAGGTGAAGATACCCATTTCGATCTGGCAGTCGATGAGCGTAACAAGCCGCTGTCATTTCGGGTTCGGGCGGATGTCGCGGGGGTCAGCAGCGATTGGCAATACAGTGACCCTGTCCAGGCAGTGGTTTTGTTGACACCTCCCAAGCTCGATCCACCCGATCTGAACAAAGAAGGCGAGGTTCCTCTGCGCTGGAGCCCTGTTCAGGATGCCGGCCATTATGTACTGGATGTCAGCCGGGATGAACACTTTGCCGGTACGGTGAGCAAACAGGTCGATCGGCCTGGGATCGTTTTCCGGCCTCCTTCCAGTGGCCGCTACTGGTTCCGTGTCCGGGCCTGTCGGGGCACGCAAGAAAGCGCGCCGAGCAATATCGTGGCGGTCCAGGTGCGCCAACCCTCCGCTCCCAGTCTGTGGCCCCTCGATCCGGTCATCGCCAACGCTCCCTTCGAAGTCTCCTGGACGGGCATCCCCGGCTGTGTCTATTACGAGCTGCAAGAGTCAGCCGATGAGGCTTTCGAACCCGGCACAACATCGACTACCCGGGTGTTTCACCCGGAGCAGAAAATGAAGGTGTCCGGTCACTCTGCCGGTCATGTTTACTTCCGGATCAGAGCAGTCGATGGCGCGCAACAGCCCAGTGCCTGGAGCAATGTCCTGGTGATAGAGGTTAATGGGTAGCGCGAGAAACAGCAAGCGTTAAAAAGCAAAAAAAACAAGTTATGACCTGTGTTATCAATATGGATTGTAAGTCAAAATGAACGAGTTTAACCCATCGCCCCATGATCGCCTGGTGATTGCCGGACAAGCCTATCAGGTCATGCCACACCCTTCGGTACCTGCCTTTGCCTTCGGGCAGGAAGGGCGTAAGGCGTTTGTCTATCAACTTTCGAATATCGCCGATGGGAGTCTGTTCGCGATCAAGAAGTTCAAGCCTGCTTTCCGCGTGCCGGAGCTGGTCGATGTCTGTGATTCGTTGGCGCGCTTCTCGACCTGGCGTGGGCTCGAAGTGTGCGCCAGGCAGTGCTTGCACGCCGGGCCGCATGACGATGCTCTGGACAGTTTTCCCGACCTCGAATACGCGGTCCTGATGCCCTGGATCTCCGGCTCGACCTGGTATGATATCGTTGTGGGTGAGCGCCCGCTGGCCCGTTTGGACGCGCTTACCTTTGCCAATGCCACGGCCGAGGTGCTGTCGGCGCTGGAAGAGTCCGGGCTGGCCCATTGTGATATTGCGGCTCCCAATGTGATCATCAACCCGAATACCGGACGCACCCACCTGATCGACATCGAGGATTTGTACGCGCCGGGTTTTGCTTCGCCGAGCGCGCTGCCCGCAGGCACCGCTGGATATGCCCACAAGGTAGCGTCAGACGGCCTGTGGTCGCCGACCGCCGACCGCTTTGCCGGGGCTGTTCTATTGGCCGAGATGGCAGCCTGGCACGTGCCGGATATCCGCCAGGCCGCGGATGAGGAACATTACTTTGGCCCAGCCGAGATGCAAGAGGACAGTGCGCGCTACCAGTTGATGCTCAATACATTGGCGAGCATGGATACTCGCCTGGCCGATCTGCTCGAACAGGCCTGGGCCTCTGACACTTTAGACGAGTGTCCTCGCCTGTCCGAGTGGCGCAATGCCCTTTACGATGTCTTCCGCCGGGAGCAGATTTCGAAGGTTGTAACTGATTGGCAGCCAATTGCTATCCCGGAGAGCCTGCCCGATGCCAGACCCCAGCCAATTATTCCTCCAGAGCCTGCGCCTGCCGTCTTGTCCTTAGAAGAAGAGGTAAAGCCAGTTCCGGCCCCAGTTGAGCCGGTTGAAGCTGAGCCGATGAAGCCGGTGGAGGAGCCTGTTGCCTTACCTCCCTCCCGGCCCATCGTAGCGCCTCAGGTATCTGTGCCGTCGCCACAGTCTCAGCACATCGCGCCGCCGCCGTCCGGTGGCCCGGTGAGAGAATGGCGGCCCCTGATCGTGCCGTCAGCGCCGGAAGCCGAGACCCAGTCCGGACGTCAGATCGGCATCGATATCCTGGCTCGCTCTCCCGGCAACCATCCCCTTCCCATTGCGTTGCCGCCTAAGCCTGCTGAGCCAATCGACGAGGAATTGAAGGAAGAAGAACTCGTAGATGACGGCATATCAGGGGAGCCGGAAGACGAGACCATGGCAGAGCTCGACGAGCAATCGAGATCGGCGTCAACATTGTTGAAACCGGTGCTCGATCTCAGCCATGTCGATAAGCGCAACAGGCCGCATTTGGTCTGGTCGGAGAGCCCTGGCGCAACGCAGTATCTGCTCCACGAAGCGGACAACCCGGACTTCGATTCGCCCAAGGAGTTCAAACTCAAAGCTGATGATACACGCTGGAACCCGGTTTGGGGGCGGTCAGGCCGGCTCTTTTACCGTATTCAGGCCCGATCAGGCGATGACGCCGGTCCCTGGAGTGATATCTTGAATATTCGCATCGCCTGATACTCGATGATCAGGTTTTTAACATTGACAGGTGATCGGTTTTCAGTGATCAGTTTAAAATCTGACATCGTCTCCATATTTTGTGTTTGCACATTCGTTCCGTTCGCACAGAAATGACACTTGAGCACATCATTGAGTGCCTATGTCCAAAAAACTTGATCATCGAGTTACAGCTAACAACTAACCGCTGAATAGTTACGACTTGTCAAATCTGTTGTCGATTAACAAAGACGGAAGATGGCCTTAAGTTGATAGTCATGCAGCATGGATAATTGCCCAACAGTCAATGTTGTTGAAACGCATCATGTCATCTTGTTGAAGTCAAATTGGGAGGGTACCACGATTCAACGCTTTGGCCGGTGGCGAAAATTGGACAAACTGCCGGCAATGTGTACAATTTATCCCCCAACAAGCGGGAAGCACATTGAGTGTACGTGACGAAGAGAATACTGCCACAAATGGCATCTTTTCCCCCACCCGTAACCATATGCTCCCCTTCTGTCCTTGAAACTGAACAACACAAAAGCAAATCAACTTTTAGCATCCGGCTTGTGGCGTGTTACTGGCGGCCATAGGGCCAGTGTTCACGCTGCCGGGTAGCTTGTGGAACCTGAAGCGTGACTTGCGGATTTCAGCCGAGCGTTGAGCCCGGTTTGCCAATCACTGGTAGTTATGAGGTTGCTCTGCTGCCTGGAAAGCGCATGGCTAAGGTGGTGGATTTCCCTCTGTACATTTATCCTAGACACTCTCTATTCGTTGTAGGAGGACTATATGGCTAACGAGAATGGCGGCGAGCTCAATCCCTTCAAGATTGCGCAACAGCAGCTCGATAAGGCTGCTGCTGTGCTGGGGCTCGATCCGGCAATTCACGCGCTGCTACGTGAGCCGCTGCGCGAGCTGCATGTGACATTACCCGTCAAGATGGATGACGGGTCGACAAAGATCTTTAAGGGTTTCCGTGTCCAGTATAACGATGCGCGTGGCCCGACGAAGGGCGGCATCCGTTTCCACTCAAAAGAAACCATCGACACGGTGCGCGCGCTGGCTGCCTGGATGACCTGGAAATGCGCTGTGGTCGATATCCCGCTTGGTGGCGGTAAGGGAGGCATCATTTGCAACCCGAAAGAAATGACGCCCGGTGAGCTGGAGCGCCTGAGCCGCGCTTACATCCGGCAGGTAGGGCGCATCCTGGGTCTTGAGAAGGATGTCCCTGCTCCTGATGTCTATACCACGCCACAGATCATGGCCTGGATGATGGACGAATATTCTGCCATGCAAGGGTATAACGAATTTGGCATGATCACCGGCAAGCCGCTTCCGCTGGGTGGCTCGCAAGGTCGCGGCGATGCAACGGCACGTGGTGGTATGTATGTTCTCCGGGAAGCTGCTAAAGTCTTGGGCATCGATACTCAGGGCGCAACGATGGCCATTCAGGGTTTTGGCAATGCCGGGCAGTATGCGGCTACACTGGGTATTGAGTTGATGGGCTCCAAGATTGTTGCCGTATCAGACTCGAGAGGGGGCATCTATAACCCGGACGGCCTCGATCCTGATGATGTGATCAGATACAAGCAAGAAACCGGCTCGGTGATCAACTACCCCGGCACCAAGCCGGTCAGCAACGAAGAGATACTTGAGCTGCCGGTTGACATCCTGATTCCGGCGGCGCTGGAGAACCAGATCACGGCTCGGAATGCCGACCGTATCCGTCCCAAGATCGTCGCGGAGCTGGCTAACGGCCCGACGACACTGGAGGGCGATGATGCCTTCTTCAAGAATGGCGTTTATGTTCTACCCGACTTTCTATGCAATGCAGGCGGCGTGACAGTCTCTTATTTTGAGATGGTCCAGAATGCCTACGATTACTATTGGGATCTCGAAACTGTCCAGCAGCGGTTGGACTCAAAGATGACATTGGCTTACCACGCCGTCCACGAGACGGCCCAGCGATTTAACATCGACATGCGCACAGCTGCTTACGTGATCGCCGTTGACCGCGTCGCAACGGCTGTCAGGCTGCGTGGCTGGGTGTAGGCTTAGCACAACAAACTCAGCCGATCACATCGATCGGCTGAGTAGCAAGGCTTGATCGGGATAGGGAGGCCACACAACCCTATCCCATTTTATTTTGGACGTAACTATTCAGCTATGGGTGCTGGCTGTTTGATAGTTTTGAGTGATGGACGACTTGCAGTCGTTTGAGTATCGTTAATCAAATGCCTGAGCACTGTATGGTAATGTCTTACCAGGCCGGCCGGAATTCCATTTTGATATCGTCCAGGCCGGCGCCCACAATATCGATATTGTCCAGGCGGTTGGTGCCCATTCCCATCTGGTAGGCGATATTCAGGTGATTGTCGGCCCTCAAGAAAGGTGCATCCGGGTAGTCCGCGGTGGGATCGAACCCCATTGCCGCCACCGCGACTGTATCGGTGGCCACCGGGTTCTTCCCACCAATGAGGAGACCAGGGCTTTTGGGGCGGAGG
>JAFGLD010000335.1 GCA_016928235.1 Anaerolineae bacterium
CTCCGGCTCGACCTGATGCTCCTCCGGCTCGACCTGATGCTTCTCCGGCTCGACCTTGTGAACATGCTTATGAAACATGTTCCTGTCCGCTTGTTGCTTCGCCCAATCTCCTCATCACTCGCCAATCCCACTCTCTGGTGGGGGGTAAAACCACCCTCCGGTCTCATCCCTCTTGTCACTTTCAGATTTATGCTTGAGACATTGAGCAATACAGGCATGTATCCACCGACTGGTCGAATACCTGCCCTGCACAAATCTAACAAGAGGAGGACTTACATGAGTCACAACACAGTCTTTGAGACAACGCACTTGAAGAAACACTTTGGAAACGTCAAGGCTGTCGAGGATGTTTCCTTCGAGGTCCGGCGCGGCGAAGTATTCGGCTTTTTGGGGCCGAACGGCGCGGGGAAAACAACCACCATCGGGCTGGCACTGGGTCTGATCCATTCCACGGGTGGGGAGATCAAGATTCTCGGTGAGCAGGTGACGCCCAGCCGGACAAGATCGCTTCGACGGGTTGGCGCGCTGGTTGGCGCCGCTCCGGCAATCATTCCATACCTCAATGCTTGGGAGAACGTCCGGCTGGTAGCCCGGCTGCACCCTGAGGTGACCGGGCAGCGTGTCAAAGAAGTGATCGATCTGGTTAAGCTGGGCGAGGATGCCGGACGTGCCGCCGGGAAGTTCTCGACGGGCATGAAGCAGCGGCTGGGGTTGGCAATGGCCCTGGTGCATCAGCCGGAGCTGCTGATCCTCGATGAGCCGACCAACGGCATGGATCCCATCGGTATGCGCGAAGTGCGCAACTTGCTGCGTGCACTTGCAGATGACGGCATCACAGTCTTTGTCAGTAGCCATTTACTGCACGAGGTCGAGCAGATCGCCGACCGGGTGGCCGTGCTCAACAAGGGACGAATTGTAGCACAAGGAATAACAAGCGAGCTGTCAGGCCTCCGGACAATTGTGAGAGTTCGCACTGCCGATCCGGTTACCGCGGCAGGCGCCTTGCAGACACTGGAAGGGGTTGGGGTCAAACCCAATGGGAGCTGCCTGGATATCACCGGCCTGTCAAGCGAAGAGGTGATCGCCAGGCTGTCCGCGCATGGCATTACGCTGAGTGAGGTCACGGTGCTGAACAACAACCTGGAAGACCTGTTCATCGAGTTAACACAAGAGGCAGCCTGAGCAGTGCTTCCGCATCACGAAGCAACGGTGATCGGTTTTCATCCGCCACGAGCCGAAGGAATCACGCTATACATCGTATGCCTGAAACCGATCTTTGCCAATTACTGAAACCAAGAAATTTTTAAACGGAGGCACATCATGTTGAAATCCATCTTTGCAATCGAAATAACCAAGCTTGTCAAACGCAAGTTGTTGTGGGTTGAGCTGGCAATACTGGCCATCTTGATGATGGGAATCTATATCTTGCTCTATATCGTTTACCTGGGGATGGCAAATCTGCCGGAGACCTCCCAGGAGAGCATGGAGGCTATGAAGACGTTTCTCCTCTGGCCGGGGGCCTTGCCCATTGTACTCACTCTGGGAGGCAATAATCAGACCACCGGACTTCTGTCTGTGGTGTTGATTGGGGCGCTGGTAGGGCAAGAGTATACCTGGCGAACACTGTCTCTGTGGGTCAGCCACGGCGTGGCTCGTCCTCTGGTGCCGGCCGTCAAATATATCATATCGTGCCTGGCAACTCTCTTGATCATCGTGGTAGCACTGCTCATCGGGGGGCTGTTGACTGCCTTCATGACCTATCAAATCACAGGAGAGTTGGCGCTCTCCCAGGTCGATGCCCTCCAACTGGTAGTGAGTGTCCTGCGCACAACAGCCACATTGTTACCGTATACAGCCCTGGCCTTGATGATCGGTGTTGTTACCCGCTCGACCGTTGCCGCCATTGCCGGCAGCCTGATATATAGTATGATCATCGAATCGCTTTTCACGCAGCTTGCGATACTGTTCGGCGGGCTGCCGGCTCAGATCGCCAGGTATCTGCCCGGGATGCTCTCGCAGAGTTTGCTCAACCTGAACCAACATATTGCCAGGACACCGTCTTCAACACTATACGATGAAACAATGGATGCTTTGGTGTCCTCACTGCTGCTTGAGCCTAACCTGGCAGCCATCATCATTGCCTTGTATGTACTTATCTTGGTCGGGATTGCGATCTGGCAGTTCCGGCGCCAGGATCTGACGGCCTGAGTGTAGCAGCAAAGGCTCGTCTCTCTTAATCCTCCGGTTGAGAGAGGTGAGCCTTCCTGGACCGGCCCACCAGGTCGGCCGCAACCTGTATCTGACAGAAAGCATTCGCTCTCCTGGCAAGCCACAGGTAAGATTGAGAACATCTATGAGAAACTTTATCGCACCCTTTCGCCGGCTTCGCTGGAAACTGACGCTGAGCTACACTGCTGTTACGGTCGGCGCGCTGCTCGCCGTTGAGCTGTTGGCAATTGTAGCCGTCCTGGTTTTCATCGTGCCTGTGATATACAACTCAGATCTGGTACCGCAAGCCCTGGTTCAAGGTATGAAGATATTTGCCGCCGAAGTGTGCCCATATCTGGAAGAGGAACCACCTGATGTTGAAGGATTGGCCGGCTGGCTGGACACAATGAGCAAGAGTGACGCCAATCTCATGATCAACAATCGTCCGGTTGACATCGGCGAATTTGCCAACCGATCATCTCCCATCCTCGTCGTGGGGGCCGACGGGACACTGCTGGGCGTCAGCCATCCTGACGTTCTGCCGGAGGCTGAGATCGGCGAGTTGTTTGATCCGGAGATGGTTCCCGGGTCAGAGCAGCTGATACAGGCAGCACTGGCAGACGAGACAGACTATCATCAGCTATATGCTTTTGCAGACGATACCACGTTAGTCGCCGCCGTGCCCATTATCAGCGCCGACGACCAACATGTTCTGGGCACGCTGATCATGATAGTCAGATATACTGCCCCGGGAGCCTTCCTGGGCGGAACGGCCCTGCTTCAACTGATCGCGCTATTCGGACAAAGTCTGTTATGCTTTACGACAACTGCCGGGATCATCGGGACTGTCTTTGGCTTTCTGACCGCGCGTGGGCTGGTACGCCGCTTGCACCGTCTGGCCGAAGCCGGAACAGCGTGGAGCCAGGGTGATTTTGCCGTCGTCGTTCACGACCCATCCGGTGATGAGCTGGGACAGCTGGCTCAACGTATGAATGTCATGGCCGAACAGATCCAAAACCTGCTCGATACACGACGGGAGTTGGCCGTCATTGAAGAGCGCAACCGGTTGGCCCGTGACTTGCACGATAGCGCCAAGCAGCAGGCCTTCGCCACAGCCGCGCAGCTCAGCGCGGCTCGTGCGCTGATCAACAAAGACCCTCAAGCCGCCGAAGGGCATCTGGCTGAGGCGGAGAAGCTGGCCTACGATCTCCGGCAAGAGTTGACCTTGCTGATTCAGGAGCTTCGGCCTCCTATGTTGGCCGGCGAAGGATTGGCCAACAGTCTTCGCGCTTACATCGCCGACTGGTCGCATCAAAATGACATTCAGGCCGAGGCGCGGGTACAGGGTGAGCGGCCACTGCCCCTCGACATCGAGCAGACATTGTTCCGGATTGCGCAGGAAGCACTGTCGAATGTAGCCCGTCACAGCCGCGCGGCAAGCATCGAAGTTGTTCTGAGCATCGATGACCGATCCGTTAGATTGATGATCCGTGATGATGGCAAGGGATTCGATCCGGACACATCGCATGATGGGTTTGGCCTGCGCTCGATGCAGGAGCGTATCGAGTCATTGGGCGGCACGTTGTCGATCACCAGTACACCAGGCAAAGGAACCCGGCTGACGATCTGCTGTCCGCTGGAGAAATCGGAGGAATACGCCCATGACTAACCCGATCACGGTTCTCATTGTCGATGATCACGAGGTTGTCCGGCGTGGCATCCGCGCCTTCCTGGAGGCTCTATCCGAGTTTGCCGTTGTCGGTGAGGCCGGTTCCGGAGCCGAAGCAGTCGAGCTGGCAGCCCGATGTGTACCCGATGTTGTCCTGATGGACTTGATTATGCCGTTGATGGATGGCGTCGAAGCTACCCGGCAGGTCAAGAACATCAGCCCACGCACACAGATTGTCGTACTGACTTCTTACCATGAAGATGAACATATCTTTCCCGCGCTGCGGGCCGGGGCGATCTCCTATATCTTGAAGGATGTCCGGATGAGTGAGCTGGCGGATGCCGTCCGGAGAGCAGCCGGGGGGGAGGCGACGTTACACCCCCGGGTGGCGTCGAGGGTTATCCAGGAGCTGCACGGCGCAAGAACCGAAACGCCTAATCCATTTACGGAGCTAACCGATCGGGAGATGGAAGTGCTCCAGTTGATTGCCAATGGGTTATCCAATACTGATATCGCCGGGCAACTTGTGCTGAGCGAGAATACCATCAAGGGGCATGTCAGCAACATCCTGAGCAAGCTGCACCTGGCCGACCGGACACAGGCTGCTGTTTATGCGTGGAGGCAGGGCGTCGTCAGGAGAGAGTAAGCATTTGGCTGACAACAGTACTCGTCCTCCGAGTCGGCCCGCCACGAACTCCTTCCAATCTCCATAACAAATTCGCGGAACTACTGCCTGGCACTTCTCGGGTATCTTCTCAAAAAAGCGGGGAAAACTCTCGGCAAGAGAAACCGGGTTTTTCCTTCCGCAAGAACGGCACAGAGTTGATTCCGCTTTCGCAGTCAGGATGACCTGTTCAACAACGAAAAACCCGGTTTCCGGATTGGTGTCCCCCTGATTATTGAGAAGATACCTTCTCGAAAGCAATAGTTTCACGGATGGATAGTGTCCCCAATTTCTCAATCAGGCCGATAGATCTGCCAGGTTCCTTCACTGTAGCCGATCCCACCTACATTCGGATCGGTGCTGATGAATCGCCCATAATTGTACTGGTAAACCAGACCCGTTGGCCCAAGCTGGTAGCAGGCTTCAGTGCTTGGTGCCAGGGGTACATATTCGCACTGCATACCGAATGTTTGATAGTGTGTCATTGGCGTAATAGCCCATCCGAGTCGATCTCTCAAATCGCCGGTTCCTGCAAGTTGTCCCAACCAATCCGCGGAGAAGGCATCATCAGGCAAATACTGGCCCTCCGGCGGGGTGATGCCAGTCAGATCTCCTGGCGCAATGGGCACTCTCTGAAAGCTGCGGTAGGTATTGTCGTTGAAGAGGATCTCCAGACCAAAGCTACTACGGATCATCCAGCCGCCTTGATATTGCTGCGCCAGCGCGCTTTCCTGTCGGATCGGGCAGTTGGGACAGTTAGATGGAGGGGCGGGCTCAGAGAAGAACCAGGTGTTTGCGCAAGCCGCCTGAACAATGACACGGTTTTCTATGGGAAGTCCATCCGTCTCCAGAGAGAATCTCATGTAGCCACGCCCATCGACCATCGTAAAGGCAGTTGTTCCCTTTCGAGGCATGTCGTGTTGACACTCAACCTCATGCATGTTGCTGTCTTCACCACAGATCGTTACCAGTCCACTGCCACCCTCGACTTCCCAACTCAGGACCACCGGATTGCCGGGCGGCACTCTCCCTTCCGTCTCAGACTTGAAGCTGATCACTACCGCCAGCGCCCATGTTGGCGAAGGCATTATGGTTGGCGTACCAGTTGCAGGCGGGAGCGCGGCCCAGGTGGGATCAATCTGCGTTGGTGTAACGGTTGGAGCAGCATCGATTGGTGTGGTTGTGATTGGGGCTGGAATGCTGGTGGCCGTCTGATCCACGGTGGCCTCTGATGTCGCATCCTCAGAGAGCAGTTGTGCCAACCACCTCGATGGTTTTTGTTCTGCCGATGGATCGCCCAGCATAATCTCCTGATGAACCGGCTCATCTTCTGTCAGGTCGAAGATATGGGTAGGTACCGAGTCGCAACCGGTCAGTGGCGCAGTCAGTATAAGCACCAACAAGATCACAAGATTCAGTCTGCGATACGCTCTATCATTCATAATACATCTCCTGAGTTTTGAGTATAGAGACAGCAGAGTTAGAAACTATGACAATCTCTATAACTAGTACTCGCTGGAGTGGCGAAGTATTACACTGCATCGGGGATAAAGAGATAGGGTAAGGTGTGTTAAGGTGCCACCCATTGTCAAGTTCTTGTCGGCGAACTCAACATTCTATCTACAGCATACGGCCGATTTTGGCGCTCCGACATTGTGCATGGCTAAGTCTCCAGATTCGATTGCCCTTAGAGACAATTCGCCGACAGCATCTTGTCAAGACCAAAAGGTGAGCAGAATAGGATGGTGAGTTCCTCTTTCTAGCAGTTTGTCGGAAAAGCAACTTTGGGTAGTCGTCGGATGAACGAACAAGGCTTTCAACGCCTCAAAATCAGAGATTAGGCA
>JAFGLD010000336.1 GCA_016928235.1 Anaerolineae bacterium
TACAGGTCCAGGATTTCTTTGTTCATCTCGACCTCCTTGACCTGATTCTACCCTGTTATGCACTTCCCTGGTGCGTAACATGAGTTATTAACTTACCCATCCGTTAAGCCTTATCGCAGTATTTTCTCAATACCCCGGAGAAACGGTTTCTTTTACACCGTTTTTACGCATAAAAAGCGTCTAGAAACGTAACTTTACCCCATTTGTTGAGAGGATACGACATCTGGTATCTTCTCAATAATCCGGGGTGCATAGGTGGTAACTTAAGCTCGATACGCTGTTAGCCAATCATGGCGAGCGAAAAAACTGATCACTGAAAACAGATCACTGATCACCAGGCAATGGTAAAAGCTTGATCGCCGAGTGAAAACTGCCCCAAGTTATTGAGAAGATACAAAAATACACTATCCACGATTTCCCTTACCAGCCAAACAGGTGTATAAATGCCGCATTGGAGAGAAGATACCTCTGCATTGTACTCCATCTATGCCAAAGTGGTATTAATCCCCATCAGATAGAACATCTCCGCAGCTATCATCGCCTGGGGAAGCCCCCTACACACATGCAGTCTTCGCAGTCTTCATAGCACCCACAACTATCACACAGCACCTGGACACCGGTATTTGCCACATGAACGACGGTTTCTACACAAGTTCCATGCAATGGCAGGATTCTGGCTTGAGGTCTCTTTGTCAGATGTCGCCAGGTCTGTGCTGCAGTGTCCCAATCTGTCAGTGGAGGCAGGTGCTGCAGTCCGACCCAAGAGGAAAGGAGAGGAGTGAAAATAAAGCCGACCATTATTCCTGTTTGCGCATCGCGTTCGGGATTTTGGAGAAAGGGGCTGCCTATAGGTTGAGTACGCATCAGGGGTAAGGGGATCGTATCAACAAGCAGAATTCTGAATATGCCAATCATACATAGGAGGTCAGGATGGAAAACAAAAAGTCTCTTAAACGGCTGATTGTGGTCAGCCTGGTGGTGATCGGCCTTTTGTTTGTTGCCGTCGCATCTACCCAGGCTGCGCCCCTGGAGCAGACAGCAGATGCTCCTTGGCCTATGTTTCGTCACGACATTCAACGCGCCGGCAGAACGACTAATTTAGGCCCTCAGACCAACAACCTTTTATGGACATATCAAACTGGGGACGCAGTTAATTCGTCCCCGGCAGTTGAAAGTGATGGGACGATCTACGTGGGCTCAGAAGATCACAACCTGTATGCCATCAACCCTGGCGGGACACTGAAGTGGACGTACACAACTGGAGGGGGAGTATCCTCATCTCCCGCTATCGGACACGATAGCACCATCTATATAGGATCAAGGGATCACTCTCTATACGGTATTTACCCAGATGGGACGCTCCGATGTACCTTTGCAACCGGAGGAGAAGTAAACGCCTCTCCCGGTATCGGTGATGATGGGACGGTATATGTTGGGTCAGGGGATGGCAATTTGTATGCCCTGACCCCGGATTGCACACTGGTGTGGTCTTATCCGGCGGGTGGAGGGCATGCAACCATTGGGCCAGATGGTACGATCTATACCGGATATGCCGATAGGAGCCTGCATGCGCTGAACCCGGATGGCACCCTGAAGTGGAAGAGCGATCCGGCCGGTAATGCAGTTCAAACTGCCGCGGCATTGAGCCCTGATGGCGATGCCATCTATTATGGGACCGATGACTGCCATTTGTATGCCCGGCACACGAGTGATGGAAGCCTGAAATGGACATCTCCCTGTTCGTATGGTGGTATCCAATCGTCGCCTGCTATCGGCACGGATGGAACGGTTTTTGTGGGCACCCAATATGGCAACTTGTGGGCACTCAATCCGGATGATGGCAGCGTGATATGGGACATTTACATGACCTTGAATGTCCAATCATCCCCTGCCATTGGCGGTGATGGCACCATCTATTTCCCAACTACCTATGGATATGTCTATGCCGTGAATCCTGACGGCAGTGTCAAGTGGACCTACACGGGTGGCCCTGACATCAGTGGCCACTTCTTCTCTTCGCCCGCGATTGGAGACAACCAGATGCTCTACGTTGGATCCAACAATGGCAAGCTGCATGCGTTTGGCGCCACACTTGTCGTTGCGACCCCTGCCAGTCCAGCGGTCTACCCGGGCGACTCGCTCACCGTGAGCCTGGACGTCAAGAATGCTCAGGGCTTGTTCGCCATGCAGACTTCTTGCACGGCTGACCCGGCGATACTGGCCGTCCAGAATGGTGAGTTCGGCAGCTTCTTCGACCCGGCATCCCGCTTCATCGCCGAAAATGCCGTTGTCGGCGGCACCTGGAATGGCGCCGTCAGCTTGCTCAGCCCGGCTGCGCCGCTCTTTGGCGATGGCAACTACGCCATGTTGACCTATCAGGCCGTCAGCCCTGGCACGGCAATCATTACCTGTACCGGGATGCTGTCGAACCAGGATGGCACCGAACAGGCTGTCACTTTTGTCGACGCCAGTGTTACCGTGCTGCCCTTCGCCACCCTCGACGGTGTTGCCTCCTACCAGGGCCGGACAAGCCATGCTGATATCGAGGTCACTGCAGTGGGGCCTGTCACCCGCTCTGACCTGACCGATGCGACCGGCGCCTACCTGATCGACCAGTTGGAGGCCGGCACATACAATGTCGAAGCAGATGCCCCGCTGTATCTGCCTAACTGCACCGCTGCTACGCTCGCGGCCGGCGATGCGCTGACGCTGCCTTCTACCCAGCTGCGTGGCGGCGACACTGATGACAACGACGTCATCAACATCGGCGATGCAACATTGGTGGCCGCCAACTTCCGGCTGACAGTGCCGCCTGCCGATCCGCAAGCTGATATCAACGGTGATGGCATAGTCAACATCCTTGACCTGGCCCTTCTCGGCTCGAACTACGGTCGTTCGGGCTGCCAAGCCTGGTAACGGATAGGCGAGGACTTGACTTGCATAGGGGCATCTGGTGTATAAGGTTGCCAGATGCCCCCGGCTTCATAGGAGAGACGACATGAAAATCCCTTCCATAAGGCTGGTGACGATTGTTCTGGTGATAGCTGTCTGCCCGACACTCACAGTGCCTGCCCTGGCTGATGGTGAGGTCCGGCTGCGATTATCTGCTAATGTATTCGATGTTGAGGAGGGCCAGGAATTCACCGTCGATGTCCTGATCGAGAACGCACCCGAGGTATACGGCATCGACGTGCAACTGGGTTTCGATCCGGCCGTTTTGCAGGTTGTCGATGCTGATCAGAGCGCCAATGGGATCCAACTGGCTGACGGTACCTTCTTTGACGCGAGCCAGTCCTATTTCCTGGAAAACACGGCTGATAATACCAACGGCACGATCGATCTGGCCATGACTTTGCTTAACCCCGCTCCCCCCGCGAAAGGTGACGGCCTCCTGGCCCGGGTCACATTCAAGGCGGTGTCGGCCGGCCATACAACCATTGCCATCAGGGATGGACTGTTCGGCACACGGACTGGCGAGACCATTGCTCCCCAGTTTGAGAACAATGAGACCTCGGCCTCCGATATATCCAACGCTGCCGGCGTTCCAAACGGCAGTGAGGCACAGGCAGTCGCGGTTGGCTCTTCCGCTGGTTCTCAGACTGGCAGCGAAGTCGCCAGCATCGCAGGTATGTCTGTTGATATGTTGCGCATAATAGGTCTGGCCGCACTGCTCGCGGCGGGAGTTGCCATTGGGTTGTTTCTGGGTCGTCGCCGGCCCAAGCGGACTGATAGGTGAATCGTGGGTACACCGGTAGGTCGATGAGGACAAGGGCATATCTATCATCCTTAGTCTACTGAACATGTAGACCTTGCATTCATATGACTGACTGAAGCTCTCCAGCGTTGCCATTCTGAAAGCGCATGTACTCGATGTGCGCGGCAAGAACCTGTTTCTCTCCAAACCAGAAGGTGTCGGTATCAGGCAACTGAGGCATCTGCAGAGTATCATCGATCGCCATGTGCTGCGGCATTTCATCCAGTGTGCGCTGAAGCTCTACCACATTTTCCGGGTATAAGCTTGCCGACAGGATCAACATGTCTGTTGGGATTCTGCCCCACAGGGGTGGATTGTGATCGATAAGCTGGTAGAGTGGAGGCAGTCCGGGGACATCTTTTTTCCGATGGTAGTGCATGGTGAATTGGCCCAGTGTGAAATGCATAACCTTTGGTGCTAGTTTTATAGGCTGAAGGGAGCCAAGGAAAAAATGAACACATCCTTGGTCATCCACCTGAAGGCCATCCCAATGAACCAGAATGTTGAACATCGCCATAGTGAAAGCCAGGCGGCTCTTGAAATAGGCCCATTTACGATGGATAACCTTTTTGAGATGAGAGACCAAGGTGAACAAGAAGAGAACGGTTTCCACAATTATACGAGAGTTCCATTCGCCACGCCGACAGATTTTTGAGTTTTCAGGATGCCAATCCTTCTTTTCGAAGCCGGTATCGGCGAACAAAACCATGAAAGGCTGATGCTCCTCCACCAACTCTTGAAAAGCTGAGCCGTCATAGACATTGGCGGTGTCGACATCCCAATCAACAATCAAACCCATGTGGTTGAGCACGTAACATAACTTGCATCCGACGATCCACCGCTTGTTGGAAAGGTCCTTTTTTGCCGATCTGTTGGTTGCTGCGGCCTTCACGCCGTGGGTGGATGAGTTCTATCCCATAAGTGTCAATCAATCCAATCAAGCTGGGATCAGCTATAAACACTTTGTACCACTCTCGGTGTGTGTGAAACAGGCGGAAAAGACGTGTACGATGCGGCAAATTCGGGAATGGCTGCTTGTAATCTCGTTCGAGCCAACGATAAAAGGCCCGATTGCCTACCCCTTTCAAGGCAAACAAGATGGCCAGCGTTACCACTTCACTAGGATATAGCTAGTACAGACTTTCTCAACTGGTGCCTTTGGAGGCATCTGTATGACCACGCTACTTCCGGGTCATACCGGCCATCTTGCAAGAGGCTCAGACTCAGTGGTATCTTTTTCGTTAATGATACCGACAGTGCTCAGACCGTCCCAGTTGACAACGCTAAATCTATTCTGCCCCCAGTATCTGTTGCAGTCCAAAAACCTAAACGCAGACTTTGAGGAGATTAAACCATGGTTAACACGAATGACCCGGTGGCTTTTACTGGCTTTGAGATGGGAGTAGAGCTGACTACCGAACAGATCGAGGCCAAAGCACATGAGTTGCTGATGCAGCTCACGCTGGATGAGAAAATCGAGATGATGGATGGTGATATGCATTTTTTACCCGGACTGGTGGACATGGGTGGTGGAGGATATGCCGATCATCCATGGAATGCGGGTGTCATTTCCCGCCTGGGTATTGTGGGTATCCGATTTGTAGATGGTCCCCGTGGCGTGGTGATGGACGGGGCGACCACTTTCCCGGTTTCTATGGCCCGAGGCGCGGCGTGGGATGTTGCCCTTGAAGAACGCATTGGGGATGCCATCGGTCGTGAACTGCGCGCTTTGGGCGGTACCCTATTCGGCGGTGTTTGTATCAACCTGCTCCGTCATCCGGCCTGGGGACGGGCTCAAGAAACCTATGGCGAGGATCCCTGCCTGCTGGGTGAGTTGGGCGCTGCGCTCACCCGGGGGGTACAGAGACATGCTATGGCATGCGTGAAACACTATGCGCTCAACTCAATGGAGAATGCTCGCTTCAAAGTCGATGTACGTATCAACGCCAGAGCACTCCATGAGATTTACCTGGCTGCCTTTAAGCGCGTAGTAGACGAAGGTGTGGCAGCAGTGATGAGCGCATATAACAGCGTTAACGGGGAGTGGTGTGGGCACAACAGGCCTTTGCTAACCGATATTCTCAAAAAACAGTGGGGCTTTTCAGGTTATGTGTTGTCCGACTTTATCTATGGCATACGCGATGCCCAAAAGGCAGCATTAGCTGGGCTAGACCTGGAGATGCCTTTTCAAATGCACTATCACCAACACCTGAAACACCTGGTTGAGAACGGTCAGGTTCCACTGGAGCGTGTTGATGATGCCGTGTTGCGCCTGCTGCGCCAACAGCTGCGTCTACTCCGGCCCAACAGCTACGATGCGGCGCAGGTCGGCAGCGAAAGCCACCGAGCACTGGCGCGAGAAGCAGCGGAAAAGTCCATTGTGCTATTGCAAAACCAGGGCAGCCTGCTTCCGCTGCGGAATGTGAAGAAGTTAGCCGTGATTGGCCGGCTGGCCGATATACCCAATACCGGCGACGCCGGCTCTAGTAGCACCCGTCCAGCCTATGTTATAACTCCGCTAGACGGAATTCAGGCCGCACTCAAGGGCCAGGCAGATGTGCTGTACGACGATGGCAGTGATCGAGAGCGGGCCGCGGCTATAGCCCGGACCGCTGATGCTGTCGTGCTGGTGGTAGGCTATACGTATGCTGATGAGGGCGAGTTTCTTGATACACAAACGATGCAAGAACTGTCTGCGCTTTTCCCCACTTTCACATCAGGGGATGCGTCTATTGCGCCAGGACTCATGCAAGGTATAGCCGAACAACAGCCAACTGATGTATCCCTGACCGGTGGCGACCGCAGCCGGCTTACCCTGCACCCTGACGATGAGGAGTTGATCCAGGCAATTGCTGTCGTGAATCCGCACACCATTGTCGCAATTATGGGTGGCAGCGGTGTGTTGATGGAAGCCTGGCGTGAGTGCGTTCCGGTCATTCTGATGCTCTGGTATCCCGGTATGGAAGGCGGTCACGCCCTGGCGGATATCCTCCTTGGCAAAGTCAACCCAAGCGGCAAGTTGCCGTTTGTCATTCCTGCGCAGGCTGAAGATCTACCCTTCTTTGATAAGGATGCAACGGAAATTGAATACGACCTATGGCATGGTTACCGCAAGCTTGAGCGTGATGGCAACACACCGGCTTTTCCTTTCGGCTTTGGTCTCAGTTACACCAGCTACCGCTATGCCAACCTGACACTCGCCCAGGAACTCCCTGGCCCACTGGAAACTTTACAAGTCAGCCTGGAGGTCTCCAATATTGGCGCATATGCTGGTGAAGAAGTGACACAGCTCTACATCTCGCCCATTGAGTCATCCGTGGAGCGGGCACCAAAAGAGCTCAAGGCATTCGTTCGCACTGCCCTGCTGCCGGGTGAGACCAGGACCATAGAATTCAATGTACCAGTATCCCGGCTGGCTTACTATGATGAAACTCGAGCAGATTTTGTTGTGGAACCGATTGAATATGAGGTCTTTGTTGGAACACATTCTTTGGATCACCATGCTTTAAGAGCGCGTTTTAGGGTTCGCAGCGAGTAAGGTGACCCCCATTGTCAAGACCAAAAAGTGAGCAGAATAAGGTGGTGGTTCCTCTTTCAAGAAAACAGATATTGTTGAACGAACCAAGACCTGACCTGAAGACTGGGCTGGGCAGAAAGCTCTGCTTTTCTCTTTTTTCTGCCCAGTCTTTACCCGAAAGCGATAAACTCAGGTCATCTCATGCTGCCGAAGCTCTCTTAGATAGACAGGGGGAAGACCGAGCATCCGCGAGGATGGGGGTGAGGGATATGACATACCAAAATCATCAACCACACTATCGTCGCGTGCTACCTAAAAAATTATCAGGGTGACTATATGCCGATTTGTCAGACATTGTGGATCGAGAACAGCGCAGGCCCTGTGCTATCCCTGGTAGCGATTTCGATTCGAATAGTCCAACAAGCCTGTTGCAGGAGGGCACCCCATGACCAGTGAAAGCCTGATCCGGCAGATCGAACAAATCCTGACTGATCTCAAAAATAGAGATGAAACCGCCCTCGACCGCCTAGCCGCCATCCTTGGCGGGCAGGCCGGCAACTCTTTTGGGAAGCTTTTATCCGACGCACAAACGATGTCCCGTAACCGGTCAAAGCTGAAAGCCTGGATTGAGGAGATACAGGCATACCTGGCGTTGCTGAGCCAGGTACAGGCGGCTGCCCATGAATGGACACGCCAGGGGCAGCCGGATGACCTGCGCTGGCCTGCCGAGCGATTGGCGCCGGTCCATGTCATGCGTGAACGGCTCCAGCCACCACTCACTGAGCTGGAGCAAGCCTTTATCGAACCGGAGCAGGAATGCCTGCTGCGTGAGATAGTCGATATCCATACAGTCCATGAACAGCGTTGTTGGATCGGCAAGCGATTGGCAACCATCGGCGACACGCGCAGCGGGATTGGTCTGGATGAACATGGACTACCGCATATTGAGTGGCTGCCAGTCGCTCCCGGCGGCAATATCGGAATAAAAGACCAAACCTTCACCGTGAAACCTTTCTATGTGGCTCGATATCTGATCACCCACCGGCAGTTCCTGGCTTTTCTGGATGCGCCGGATGGGTTTGCTGACACCCGTTGGTGGAAAGACTTCCCACAAGACTATGTAAAACAAGAGATGATTGACGCCGCAAGACAATATGACAACTACCCGCGAAGCTCTGTAGAGCAAGATATGACTGCCGCCACACAGCAATACGACAACCATCCATGCAACATGGTCTCGTGGTACCAGTGTGTGGCTTTCACTCGTTGGTTGGATTTCAAGTATCGCGAATTCGACTTATGGGATGCCTTTACCTCTCTACAGCAAGAAAAGGGTACAGCCTCACTGCGTTGCGGGCTGAGAGCTAATGGCTGGCAGATCCGCCTGCCCACAGAATGGGAGTGGCAGTGGATGGCGCAGAATGGTGCAGAGGCCAGGATGTACCCATGGGGGGATTGGGATAGATATCCACGGGCCAATACCAGGGAGGCAGGTATTGGCGTCTGTAGCACGGCAGTGGGGATGTATCCGCACGGCGCAGCGGCCTGTGGCGCACTGGATGTAGCCGGCAATCTGTGGGAGTGGTGTCTGAACGATCACGATAACCCGCAAGTGGTGGACGGTTATGGAAACGAAAAGGAAAAGGTGTTGTGTGGGGGCTCGTTCTTCGACTTTCAGCTCTGCGCTGCTTGCGCATCCCGCAACCACAACCACCCATACGATAGACTCTTCGGAAGCCGTGGCTTGCGGGTAATTGCAGCTTCGCCATAGTGCATCTCTGCTCGCTGTCACTCTCCAGTCTGATCTTCAGGAACAGCGATGATCACGTAATCGGTCATGACCTCGATTGTGTAGCCTTGTTCTTGTAAAAATGCTGCATCTCGCTCGGAAGCATTGTGTTTGGGAGGCGTAAACGGGTTCGCCAGCCGGACGACGTAATCGACGGAAGCGGCCTGGCTTTCCGGCAGATCCCTGTCTCTGAGGAGCGTCACATGGTGCTGGAAATTCCGACCTGTCACTGCTATCTTGCTCGGCCAGCCTTCCTCGGTTGATCCGTTGTGGAATACCGCGATGTGGGCCTCATCCGCGTCGAGGAAGTACTGTTGGGCAGGAGCCCATGCCGGTAGCCAGAAGGCCCGATTGTGCTCGAATACGAGCGGCGAGACTATGAGCATCCCGATCAAGCCCGTGGTCACGAGGCCTATTTGTATAGCAGCACGGTTTCGGACAATGGCCAGAAGAACAAGCAAAGCACAGCAGGTCGCCAGAGGCCCCAGACTGTAGTAAGGGGCATTGGCGGCAGCATGGATCTCGTGGGCATAAAGGTGTTGAAGGCGGCTCCCGATGATCAGACCCAGTAACACCACCTGCACATGCGAATCGAGGCGGGCACGCGCAATGATAAAGAAAAGCAATACCTCGCCGAGCAGTACCCACGCGGATGCGTAGCGCAGCAAGCTGCCAATCTGGATAAGAAAACTGTAGTTCCCATAAGCTGTTCCTGCCGACCAAAATGAACGGGCATATAATGCCAGTCCCAATACTGTGTATGTCACCAGAAATACAATACCTCTAGAAAAGATAGGTGGTCGTTTCAGTACTTTATCTGCCAGGGCAATGATTATCATCCCTACAATCAGTGTCAGACTGACTACAATGCTCAGAGGTAGAACGATCCCGCCTACATAGAATTCGTTAGACAATGTCCGCCACAGATTGGGATCGGCCAGGTTGTCAGTGATGGCTGTGCCTTGCAGCAAAAGGGACCCGGGAAGGCTGATGTTGCCCGGCAGATCGAGCTGCATGGGATATAACGGATTGCCATGCATAACAGCGTTTCGGAGGTAGTAGCCGCCGGTTGTTGACAGGAAACTGACTCCTGTCAATAGTCCCCATAAGAGAACGGACGTCCGCGCTTGCCAGAGAGCCGGCAGGGTAAACAGCATCATAAGGCCCAATCCTGCTACACCGGTGATCATCCCCCCATATTTCGCCGATGCGCTGATCAGGCCAAGGGCCACCATCAGCCCGGTTGCCGGGGTCAGCCGATCTTGGACGGCACGGACACCCCCTAGCGTTAGCAGCAACAAACCGCCTGCTTGCAGCATGTCGTTCTTCACGGTCGCGATTCCCGAGTTATCAACCCAGTAGACTTTCAGGGCGATTCCAGCAACGGCCAGCAAGAAAGCAACCTTTGTCTCCAGCCCCACCTGCCGGGCAAGCGCGAACTGCGCCAGCATGATCCCTGCCACGGCGAGCAGCGGGTTCAGCCAGAGCATCTGATCCGAGCCCACAACGCTCATCGCGGGCAGAAATGTTAGCTCCCAATATGCCGGATATCCAAACAGATGGGATGAATACGGCATGTCGTTCCCCTTGAGCCAGTCAAACATAGCATTGAAGAAAAAAAGGGAGTCTGTTTCCTGGATAGGCCGGATCGAGCTGGCCAGGATCGGCGAGAAGAAGATCGCGGCGATGCCGATCAAGATGATTTCTGTTCTCCCCCGCCTCGTCAAGGGCGAGATGAGCCTTTGACTTATATCTTGCAGAAATACCGGGTACCCTCGGTAAAGCAGAAATAGCATCATGATCGAGATGGCGAGATAGGAGAAAAGGTTGTTGAGTTTCAGATACGTCAAAACCAAAGCCAGCGTCGATTTGACGGCAAAGGCCAGATAGAGGCTTGATACCACGTGTTCCTCCCACTGGAGCTGCTCACGATTAACCAGGCGCGACACCAGCCCGAGGCTAAAGAGCAACACAACAGCCTCGACCACAAGATAAGCGAAGATGCGAACAGAGAGGATAGAAGTAGACAAGGCAGCCTCCCGGTGGCGGAATCTTACCAGAATGCTCCAGGTCTGTTGACATTTCCGTGTAGGAAAAGCTTTTGTTTTGAGTACGTACAAATGTCAACAGATTTCGATGGGACAAAAATCTGTTTCCCGGCTTTGTGTGTGCCTGCAATCGACTTTTCAGGCAGTTTCTAAGCCTGTTGTGGGCACTTTACTTTCTCCGAGAAGACTGTTTTACGTATCGGTGGTAGTTTGAGTGGTAGCACGTAAAAACAGCGTGGTATTCAATAGTATTCGCGCGAAAAATAAACAATCCTCGGCTTGTAGGGGTGGAGGATATGATTAACCGGTCCAATTATCATGCAAGGTGGATGACAGACAGCCTGCCCATGCGCATATGGCCTCCCAGTTGCGCTTCTCGCCGGGCTGAGTCTGGATGATCGCCATAACAAACAGTGCCTGCCACCACTTCAACCGATAAATGTCGAGCCGGCCGCCAAAGAAGCCCACACTGATCGGCTTGACGGAGGGCGCTGTCTTGAGCACCGGACGAAGGTAGTTCCGGACAGTGGCATAATGCTCCTTGAAGCTCAATCGGCCTTCCACCTTTGGTGACTGGGGCAGTTTTTCATCGATGGTGATCGGAATGCCATCGAGGCTGGTCTCACCAGTGCGAGTCAGGCTCATGGCCATCATAAACAGCGCCACCGGAACCTGGCTGAGCGTCTGTTGGTGTTTTTTGAGGAAACCAACCGCCTCGCGATGCCAGCCCATGATCATCGGCGCGCCGATGATGACCGCCTCGTAGGTATCGATGCTGTCGATCTGCGTCAATGCAACGACATCAACCTGGTCACCACTTTTCTCTAGCTCCTCGCCGATCTTCCGGGCGACATCAGCTGTCGTACCGGTATTGGTGGCATATGCAACAAGAATCTTACCCATTTGACATCTCCCATTTGGAAGCTTCAAGAGGCTGAGACCGATCCTCTAGAGGTTCCTTACACTCCTCGATCAGTACCTCAAAAACCAGGGCGCTCGTAGAAGCATAGCATCGTGTTTCCGTAGCGCCGCTGATCGTAGAGATCGAGATTTTGGAAAGACAGCTCCAGGTACTCTTTGGGATCGATCTGTACCACGGCGATCCCGTCGGGCAGGAGCCAGTTAGGTTGGGCATCGATCGTCTCCAGTGCCTTCTGCCACATCCCTTTGTACTGCGGAGGGGCAATATAGATGACCTCGAAGCCCTCATTTTCGACGGGCGTTCCGCGCAAGAAAGCGAAGGCATCCAACCGCTGGACACGTGCGCCGGCTTCCAGACCTGTTATACGCAGATTGTCGAGGATGGTTGCGATAGCCGCGCGATTGGTATCCAGGAACAGGCAGTAGTCCGCGCCACGACTGAGCGCTTCGATGCCCACACTGCCCGTCCCGGCGAACAGATCGAGCCAGCGACTTTCTGGTACATCGGTGCCCAGTATGTTAAACAGATTCTCTTTGATCCGATCCATCACCGGCCGCGTCGAATCGCCCGGAACGGATTTGAGTTTACGACCTTTCGCTTTGCCTGCTATGACTCGTATTGACATGATGGTTGATGGGTGATAGCTGATATCAGGTGGTCGACAGTTCTTCGACCATAGGTTGCTTGTTGCTCACCGGATTGGTACCTGGCATGAGCTGCCCTGGGGTACTTCGATGGTTGCCCCACCGCTGGTGAAGCCGGGAGCATCAGTGTTAGCAGCGTAACGAATTTGCTTGCCGGGCTGAACATCGATTGTCTCTTGCACACCCGGAGCCAGATCGAACAGATGGGTCTCCTGGCCCGGCTGACCCTGTGATACTGCAATCGGGACATCTGTCTTGTTCATAAAAACCAGGGTCGTCTTGGATTGGCTTGTTGCAGTGCATCCCTGGACATCGAAAACCAGAGGGTGGAGGGTTGGAGTCGGCTCAGGTACATTGATGCCCGGCCAGTTTTGCACGATCTTAGGTAAGAACAGCGTCCCTGCGCCAAGCAGTGCTGCCAGGATGACAAAGACGACAATCCCCAACACGAAGAGGGGTTTACTACTGTGCTTCTCAGAAACCTTAAATTTAACAGGCCGCTCCTCGATTGGCGTAGGGATGAAGAGTATACCACCCTGGTCGTTAGCGTCGAATACAGGCCGAGATAGGCCATCTGGGGGTGTTACTTTCACGGACCGTCGCTCAAGATCGGTCAACACCACTTGCGCTGCAGTGTGATCAGGATGAAGCCTCAGTACCTGCCGGAGACAGTGGGCTTTCTGTTCCCGGTCATCCAATGCCTCAGAGAGATACCACCAGGCCGTAATATTGTCCGGATCAGTGCGGAGAACATCGCCTAGAAGCCGGCGCGCCTCGCGTTTGTCTCCCACATAAAGGGCTTTCAAGGCCTCCTGTACCCGCTGTTCGTCGTTCATGTGCACTAGGATACGCTAATGGGCAAGAAACTGCCAGAGATCCAATTTAATCACCAGGTTTGTTACGGTTTGCATGTCTGCAAGACAGAATCTCACGACGAACCGGTATACGATAGATGCCGGCGCCAGGAATAAAGAAAAGGCCTTGCTTCGCCACAACCAACATTGCTGTACCATCCGTGCTCATGGTATACTCCCGCCCGTTATTTCAGGAGCATAATGATGCGTCAAGTTCGCACAACATGGTTTCGTTGGTTGATCGTTGCAATCGTTGTTATCTTTCTAACTCTCATTGCCCAAGGACACGAGGGTGGCGCGGAAGGCATCCGAGTGAGGGTGATTCCCTTCCAGGAGTATATAGAGGCCACTCAATTTTTGTTTGAGGGCCACAGGAATCCCTATTCCTGGATGGTATCTGTTCTGATCGACGGTTTAGGGAATCTGGTGGTTTTCATGCCGTTGGGTGCGGCATTGGAGTACGCTCTGCGGGATCACGTTGGTTTGATCAGTAAGCGTATGAAGGTCATTGCGCTGTTTGGAGGGGGACTAAGCCTGTCTTACGAAATTGTCCAGTATTGGATACCGGGACGGGTCTCTGCTATTGATGATGTAATCATCAATACCACCGGCACCATACTGGGGGCTCTCCTTGTGCTGGTATTGTGCTCGCGCAAGCAGAGACGACTCAGATCTGAAAATCTGGCTCATGGTCGCTAAGGTGGGGTGCCGGCCAAATTATCCGTCGCAGGGAAACCTTTTGTCTTCCTCACTGAGACCTACGTAACCCTGGCTGTGTATAAATGAAGGTTTTGATATTCGACTTGATTGACAATCAGCATGTTATGCGTAATTCCGGTTTATTTTATATGTAACCCTTTTGTGACCGGTCAAGTCCATTGCCAACAAAGACTGTGTTATGACTCATAAACCTCTCAAGATTTTAATCGCATTGCAATATTATGTGCCCCATCGTACCGGCCTTACGCTATATGTCCAGCGAATCGCTGAAGCGTTGGCACAGCGTGGACACGAGGTAACCGTTCTGACGGCCCGTTACGATATGAGCCTGCCGCGCGATGAGCAGGTCATCAACGGGGTTCGCGTTGTCCGGCTGTGGGCGCCTTTGCGGGTCAGCCGCGGGATGGTGATGCCTGCCTATCCTTGGGCAGCCTGGAAACTGGTACAAGAGCACGATGTGGTCAGCCTGCATGTGCCGACTTTGGAAACGGCGCTTTATGCTGTTTATACACGGCTGCTCAAGAAGGGGCTTCTCATCACCCATCATGGCGATCTGATTCTGCCAAAGGGCGCATTCAATCGCTTTGTTGAATGGTTTACATTTCAGCTTTATCTGATTGCCGGGCGGATTGCGCCACGCATCATTGCTTACAGTGAAGATTACGCTGACAACTCATACTATATCACGCCGTTCAGAGAAAAGACCTGCACGGTCTATCCCCCGATTTCCATTCCCATACCTGATCCGCAGCGTGTCGAAGCGTTACGGGATCAATGGCTGAGTGGTACCAACGGCAAAGCCAGATTGATTGGCTATGCGGGACGTTTCGTAGAAGAAAAACGCCCCGATGTCCTTATCAATGCTCTGCCAATCATCCAACAGAAATATCCCGGAACCAAGATTGTGTTTGCCGGGCAGTACAAGCTTAAATATGAGCATTTTTATACCCGACACCACGATCTCATCCGGCAATATCAAGACTCGATTGTCTTCCTCGATCTGATCACCGATGAGCAGGAAGTTGCTAATTTCTACGCTGCCTGCGATGTGCTGGCGTTGCCCAGCGATACTGAGTGCTTTGCGCTGGTCCAGGTCGAGGCGATGCGTTGTGGGACGCCGGTCGTTTCCACCGACATCCCCGGCGCGCGGGAAGTGGTCAGAGTGACCGGGATGGGGGAGATCGTGCCGCCGGGCAATCCGCAAGCGTTTGGCGATGCCGTCGCGCGGGTGCTGGATCATCGATCTGATTATGTCAAGCCGCTGGCCGAGATCGATGCTGTCTTCAACCTCGAAAAGACTATCGATCATTATGAGCAGCATTTGCGAAATGCGTTTGAGACAGCTCGGAAGACAGAGGATGGCGGTACGAGATGAGGGGAGGGGGACAAGGTACGCCTGGCCCGGATGCGGTTGCCCAGATGGTTCGTAATGAAGCCGATATGGCTTATCGGCGCCGTGTGCAAACTATCTTCGAGTGGCTGGCGCCCCAGGATGACGATCACATCCTCGATGGAGGATGTGGGCGCGGATTTTACCTGAAGTTCATCCGCCATGTGTGCAAGGCACGATTGGCTGGGGTTGAGCTGGAGTTTCCTTATCTGCGGATTGCTCGAAAGGCCCTGGCAGGTGAGGTACATCTGACGCTTGTCAATGGCAGTCTTTACGATCTGCCGTTCCCTGCGGAGACCTTTGATAAGGCTATCCTGTCGGAGGTGCTTGAGCACGTTGACGACGATGTGAGGGCGCTCCAGTCGGTGACGCGCGTGCTCAAGCCGGGTGGCTTGATTGCTATCACTGTCCCCAATGCCGACTACCCCTTCTGGTGGGATCCGATTAACAAGACTCTGGAGGCGCTTTTCAAGACACATATCCGGCATGGATTACTGGCCGGTATCTGGGCCTATCACGTCCGGCTTTATACACGCGACCAATTGCGCGAGGCTGTTCTGAGCGCAGGGTTGGAGATCGTGGAAGAGCGTAGGTTCACTCACCACTGCTTTCCCTTCATTCACAATATTGTCTATGGATTGGGCAAGACCGTGCTGGAAGCCGGTTTGCTGCCTGTCGGTATGGCTGACGCCGCCGACCGCCACAATGTCGATGGCCAGCGTGGCGGCCCGCTCAACCCCATCAATATGGGCCTCAGGCTGTTCGAATGGTTTGACCGGAACAATCTCGATCACGAGCCATCTGATCGCTCAACCGTCAACCTGTGCATACTCGCGCGGAAGCCTGCGGCTGATAGCAACCAGGAACCAACAACCGTGAACTTATCGCGATAGCAGGACGTCATTAAGGTATGGATTCTGAAAACCCGATCACCCCACCATCCTCCCCGATCACGCTGAAGGAAGTGCTTCAGGCTGTCTTCATGCCGCCTCAGGACGATCCGCCGCCTGCTTTGCCGGCTATCAGTGCTCAGCAGTTATGGTCGGCGCTGCCGGTTGCCGGCACATCGATGCATGATTTCGATCTCGCCGATCTGGATCAACCGACCATAACCCATTACGAAGACTCGCCAATCGAACCGGTAAGCCAGGGCAGTCCGCAACGCATCGCTGTATTGGGGGTGGGGGTTGTGCTCACCATTTTGATCGCACACCTGGCCCAGATGAGCCTATCCGGCCATCTGGGCTCCGCAGCCGGGGCTTTCTTCTACGGGTTGGCAATCGTGATCTGGTTGGGGCTGCTGGCCTTTGAATTCGCGCCACCGGATGGCGGTCTGCTCAGACGCGGGCCTCGTATTGTTGGCGGTGGTGCAGCCCGCCCATTGCTCGATAACCTGGTCGGCTCGAACCTGATTGTGCGGGCGTCACTGGCATCGTTGGCACTGACGTTGTCTGCTGCGACCTATGTTTTCACAGCCCACAACACCTTCACGGCGCAGGGCATGCTGATGTGGATACTCAGCGTGGTAGTTTGGATGCTGGTTGCTGCTGAGCGTAGTCCCGATCAGTTGGTTGCCGATTGGCGGACTCGATTGGCGGGCGTTCGCATTCAACGCCCGGTGATCGAGCCCAGACACTGGTTGGCGGCAGGAGCGTTCATTGCCATTTTGGGCGTCGCTGTCTTCTTCCGTGTTTACCGTCTCTCTGAGATTCCCGGCGAGATGACCAGCGATCATGTCGAGAAGTTGTTGGATGCTTACGATGTATCGCAGGGTTTTTATTACGTTTTCTTTCCCAACAATGGAGGACGCGAGGCACTCCAATTCTATCTTGTCGCGCTTGCCGATCGATTATTTGGTACGGGCATGTCGTTTCTGACGCTCAAGCTCGTCTCCGTACTGGAATCGCTGCTTTTGATTCCCTTGATCATCTGGCTTGGCCGTGAGCTTATCGATTGGGAGACCGGATTTTTTGCGGCGGCTCTGTTGGCTATATCGTGGTGGGATACGCTGTTGGCCCGGCTGGCTTTGCGGATCATCCTGACACCCTTGCTTTTCACACTGGTTCTCATGACGCTTACACGAGGTGTTCGTAGCGGATCTCGCAAAGCGTGGCTGTGGGCCGGTGTGTGGATGGGGATCGGTGTTTACGGTTATCAGGCCATGCGAATAGCCCCACTGGTGTCACTATTTGCCTTTCTGATCGCAGCCGGCGGGCCGCTGATCGGCGCCACCATCGCACATGTCAAGAAATCGCCGGACGCCGACATCCGGCGGCTGGTGGCGGCCAACATTGCCGGTCGCCAGATGCTGAACCTGGCGCTATCCGCGCTGATCGCACTGGCGATCTTTGTGCCGATGCTGCGCTTCTGGCACGATGCCCCCTTTGAGATGTGGAATCGCGTCATCAATCGTACTACCGATAACGAAGTCGCCATCCAGGGCACGCCGGCGCAGGTGTTTGCTGACAATTACATCAAGGCGTTGGGGATGTATAACGTAAGCGGCGATCATTCCTGGTTCAATGCTGTGCCGCGAGAACCCGCACTCGATATGATCAGCGGGGCATTACTTGTTTTGGGGTTATCTGCCTGGTCGATTCGTTTGCTTATCCGGCGTGACCCGGTCGATCTGTTCTTTCTCATGGCCGGTCTCGTGATGCTGCTGCCTTCTGCATTGGCGATTGCTTTCCCTATCGAAAACCCCAGTCTGACCCGCGGCAGCGGAACCATGCCGATCGTTTTTGTCCTGGCTGCCTGGCCATTGGCACTCATTCGCCAACGATGGTGCGCGGTGATGGGGCAGCGCATTGGAATGGGATTGGCTACTGGGCTGGTTGCTATCCTGATCGGTGTGGCGGCGGCGGTCAACTACCAGGTGTACTTTGTGCAGTTCGAGTCGTCGTACCGGAATTCGGCGCTGAATCCCGGCCAGGTCGCTCGCGCTGTCCGCCAGGTTATCGGGCCGAACGGCTCAATGGAAGGGACCTGGCTTCAGAGCTGGCCCTATTGGCATGATTACCGTGCTATTGGCATTGAGGCCGGCGATATTACCTTCTCCAATGCCATTCTCGACCTGCCAATGCTTCAACACTATCTCGATAGTAAGCCCGAATCTTTTCTGGCTAGACCACTGGTGTTTATTGTCCATTTACAGGATGCCGAGTCGTTGGACTTGTTGAAAGAGAGATTCCCAACCGGTCGCGCCGAATTTCACCCTGCGGAAACTGAGAAACATGGGTTTTACTTGTTCGTTGTTCCTCTGGAGCGATGATCGATAGTGGGGGTTGGTAGTTTGCCAAATTGTTTGCCTGAATGAAGCCGGAGAATGGAGCGGCTTGATAGCATCTGTTTGACAAGCAGCAGCGAAAGCTGACTTTTGCGCCCATACTAAGACTACATCAAGGTGGTTGTGTATAAAGAAGGTGATCATGGGCGCTGACACTGGAAATGAATCTATGGGAAATCCGATCACTCAGAGTGACCATTATGAGGTTGCCACTACCGGGGTTTTACGTACGCTGGCAACTATTGCTTTTCTGCTGATTATCCTGGCGTCTGCGGCCTATTTGCGGCTGGTAGGCCTGGATTGGGATGAGGGGCAGCATCTCCATCCTGATGAGCGGTTCATGACGATGGTTGGCAACAGCATGCACCCGGTTTCCTCGTTGGCCGAATACTTTGATACGCTCAATTCTACTCTCAATCCCAATAATGTTGGGTATGGATTCTACGTTTATGGCAACTTTCCGGTCATTTTGGTTCGCTATGTTGGCGAGGCCGTAAAGATGACTGGCTATTCAGATCTTCATCTGGTCGGCAGGGTGATATCGGCGATGGCCGATCTGCTGTCGCTTGTCCTGTTGTTTTTCGCCGGAAAGAAATTGTTCGATTGGCGGGTGAGTTTGTTGTCGGCCGGCTTGTATGGCGCCGCTGCTTTACCGATCCAGCTTTCGCATTACTACACGGTCGATATTCTTGCCAACCTGTTTGCGGTCGCCGGCTTTCTGATGATTGTCAGAGTGTTCAGTGAGCACCATTGGGCTGATTATCCGATCTTTGGCATCACGCTTGGCCTGGCCATGGCAAGCAAGGTCAGTACGGCTCCCATTGCGGCGATCTTGATCCTGGCCTTGGCTCTTCGTGTCATGCGGGAGCACCACCTGGAAAATCAGATAGATGTCGACCAGGAGCTACCGGTTGCCTTATCGAATGCACTCATCAAACGTGCCGCGATCGGGCTGGTCATCGCCGGCCTGGTGACGGTGATCGTCTTCCGGATCGCCCAACCTTATGCTTTCTTGCCACCCAATAGCGGTGTGCCGATCGACACAGAAAATGTGGGGTCGGCGATGAGCATCATCAGTTGGCTCAGCGATCCGATTGGACTACGGCTGAACCCGGAATGGCTGCGTCAGATGAGTGAGGTTCGTGCCCAGGTTGCCGGTGATTGGGATGCTCCTCCCAATCACCAGTGGGCGCACCGGCTGCCGCTCATTTTTCCCTGGATCAATATGGTCCGGGTTGGCTTGGGGTGGCCGCTCGGCATCTGGTGCTGGCTCGCCTTTGCCTGGGCCATTTGGGAGATCGTCCGCCGCCACCAGGGATCGGGACAACTGGTGTTGCCGGTTGTCTGGGTTGTGCTGTTCTTTACCTGGCAGGGTGTTAGCTGGGTCAAGACGATGCGCTATTTTATATCGGTCTACCCTGTGCTGATCCTGTTGGGGGCCTGGGCAATCATCACGCTGTGGGATCGCATCCGGAAGTTGCTGGCCTCCAGAAATATGCCGCGCTGGCACTGGCCAAGCCTGGCCAGCCTGGGAATAGCCGCTGTTGTTGTGATCTCGGCGTATGCTTGGGGTTTTGCTGTCTCCCGGATCTTCACCCGTCCCGTGACGCGCGTCGAAGCCTCGCGGTGGCTGTTGGAGAATATCCCTTCAGACATAACGTTTTTGCTCGAAACATCTGACGGGCCGCGCCAGTTTCAGCTCGGCCTGGTTAACAATTGGTCCAATCCTGACGAGTCTAGCGACGATCCCATCCACCCCGGCGCAGCCCATACGTCTCTGACAGCCGGGTTGGTACAGTCGGTGACGGTCCAGTTTCCCTTCGACGGCACATTGACGGGTATTCGCTTTAACCACATTGTCGATCCGGGCAGCACGGGAGCGGATCGAACCCTGCAAGTGACCCTTTCTTCTTCTTCGACGGCGCTCGATGCCCCCCTGGTGGCTGAGCAGATCACATCCGATTTTGGGGCCGGAGACGATCCGCGAGGTACCAGTTATCTCATCGAACCCAATCCGGTAGCGCTCACTGCCAATCAATCCTATACCCTGACGCTCAAGCCTGACGAATCAGGGCCGTTGCATCTCTTTGGCGCCAACCTGGCTACTGAAGGCGCCTGGGATGATAGCCTTCCGCTCAGTCTGGCGCCTTACAATGTCTGGGGGGCCCAGATTCAGGAATACCCGCTGGAAATAGTATGGGAAGATGCCCCTGAGAAGCGCGAGCGGTTTCAGCACGTCCTTGATCGGGTCGATTACATTGTGATATCAAGTAACCGGTTCTATGCATCGCTGCCACGCAATCCGCAGCGATTCCCGATGGTCATCGCGTATTATCGCGCCCTCTTCAGCGGCGATCTGGGCTTCGACCTGGTGGGCGATTTCACCTCCCGGCCAAACATTGGCCCAATCCGGTTCCACGATGATAATGCCGAGGAAGCCTGGACGGTTTACGACCATCCCCGTGTATTGGTCTTCCGCAAATCTGATCGCTACAGTTCTCAAAACACAGCCGCCATTCTAGGCAGTGTCAACTTGAGCAAAGTTGTCAAAAATGCTGCCGACCGTGCCGCAGGACCGCCGGTTACTATCCCCATGCCCAAAATGGTGAAGGCGGCTCCGGCAGGAGCAAGACAAATCGGTTTTGCCGGGAACAGCATCAGCGACACCATCGTCCAAACAGGAGAGACACGCTTTTTTGCGCGCTTCCAACCGATCACCGTCATCCTCTGGTGGCTACTCATTCTGATGATCGGATGGCTATCTTTCCCGATACTGTATGTCCTCTTCCCCGGCTTGCCCGATAGGGGGTACCCACTCTGCCGGATGTTCTCGCTGCTGGTCGCGGCCTGGGTAGGCTGGATACTGGCCAGCTCGAAGATCGTGCCCTGGAGCGGGTGGTCGGTAGTGTTAGGGCTGGGAGCTTTGGCGGCTCTGTCAACTGCCCTGATCTTTCCTGGACGCTGTGAGTTCATTGCCTGGTTGAAGGGTCACCGCAGACACCTGATCGTGATTGAGGTCATCTTTGCCGTCTTATTTATCGGTTTTGTACTGATCCGGCTGGGCAACCCGGATTTGTGGCATCCGTCTTTTGGCGGCGAGAAGCCAATGAACCTGGCCTATTTTAATGCCGTTCTCAGGTCGACAACCTTCCCGCCTTACGATCCATGGTTTTCCGGCGCCTCGCTTGATTACTATTACCTGGGTTATGTGGTTGTCGGATTGCCGCTAAAGATATTCCCGATTCCGCTGACTGTTGCCTATAATCTGATCCTGCCGACGCTGTTTGCATTGACCGGGATCGGTGCTTTTTCGGTAGCCTACAATCTGATCGCCTCGCGGCAAGATGAGCCTGCCCAGACCACGGACGAAGATGTGCCGAACGCTCTCTCTTCTTCCTTGTGGAAAACGCTACGTGCCTGGCCGCGCATTTCATGGGAAGATGTGATGGTCGCACTACGGGGCTCTGTCAAGAAGAACAGCCGGCCGGCCAACCTTTATCCCTACATTGCCGGGATCGCGGCATTGCTGCTAACCGTCATACTGGGCAACCTGGATGAGATCCGGACACTGATGTGGGGGCTGGCAAAATTGGGGGCATCGGGGCCTCAATGGGCTATTGATGCCTTGCCCAACCTGGGCGATTTTACCGAGGGTGTCAAGCTTGTACTGGGACAGGATCGTCTTATCCCCGTGGGATTAGGCGAATGGTATTGGAATGCTACCCGCGTGATCCCGGTGCCGATCAACGAGGCCGGTATCCCTACCGAGGTTGGCCCGATCACCGAGTTTCCCCTGTTTACTTTCCTGTACGCCGATTTGCATGCGCACATGATTGCCATGCCGATTACGTTGCTGGCGTTAGCCTGGTGTATTGCCCAGGTTCGTGGAGCCGGCCTGTCTCCACAAGATCGTGGAGGTTTTGGGCTATCCCTGTTGAGCCTTTTGTTCGGATCGCTGGTGATTGGGTCGCTTCGGCCAACCAACACCTGGGATTGGCCTACCTACCTGGTGCTCGGCATGGGCACGGTGCTGCTGGCTCACTTCACGCGCCGCAAAGCTGAGCATTTGGTTCCGGCGTTGGGTGTCGGCCTGGTCTTTGCCGCGTTGACGGGTGGGGCTGTTTACCTGTTCATCACCTCCTCGAATCCCGCTCTCAACCTGCTTGCCGATCGGGTGGCTGTGCTGTCCGTTCTCGGCGGCGCATTGGTGGGGCTCGCAGTCGGGTTTGGTCTGGGGCAGTCTCTCAGCCTGACACGTCACTCCTCATCGGCCGATGCTGTTAGGGGGCTATCGCATTGGGTGACGCTGCTGGGCGCCATCGTGCTGGCCGGTGGGTTGGCGGTGCTGAGTGTTTTGCTGTATCCGCCTTACGTCCTGACGTATCGATCAGGGTACAGCAGCTTTATTCCCTGGACGGGCTCGCGTACGCCGCTGTGGGCTTATTTTGACATCTTGGGGTTGTTCTTGTTTCTCATCATCTCCTGGATGGTGTGGGAAAGCTGGAAGTGGCGAGAGGACGTCCGCCGGAGTATGCCTGATCAGGCGCGCGTGCTGCCCCTGCTCATCGCAGGGACAACTTGCCTGGCGATGACCGTCCTGGGCATTGTCGTTGTGTCGGTTTTGCAAAACTGCCCTGTCGCGGTGCTGGCGCTGCCGCTCATGATCTGGGCGATCATCCTGTTTCTTCGTCCTGGCCAGCCTATTGAGAAGCGAGCCATCCTAGCTATCGTGTCATTGGCCCTGGCATTGACGGTGATGGTCGAGCTGATGGTCTTGCAGGGCGATATTGGTCGCATGAATACCGTCTTCAAATTCTATGTGCAGGTTTGGATTCTGATGGCTGCCGCCGCCGGAACGGCGTTAGGCTGGCTGTGGCCGGTGATCGGCCGGGCAAAGGGATCGATCCGCACACCCTGGGTTGCGGCACTGGTATTCCTGGTTTTCCTGGCTGTGCTCTACCCGCTGCTGGCCACCCGTGCCAAGATTGCCGATCGCTGGTCGAGCGATGCGCCGAATACGCTGGATGGGATGGCCTATATGCCCTATGTAGAGCGGCACGAAAATGGTGTTGGCTTCAATCTGGGACCTGATTACCACGCGCTGCGTTGGCTTCAAGATAATGTCCAGGGGACGCCGACCGTGCTGGAGGCCCACGCGGTTGAATATAACTGGGGCAATCGCGTAGCAGTTTATACGGGATTGCCGGCGATCATCGGCTGGAACTGGCACCAGCGCCAGCAGCACACCGACCAGAGCGAAGAGATCTGGCGCCGTGTTACTGATGTCGCTGTCATTTACAATACTATGGACGTCGAACGGGCACTGTCATTGCTCCACCACTACGATGTCAGTCTGATCATTGTCGGCGATTTGGAGCGGGCTTACTATGAACAAGCCGGTCTGGATAAGTTCAAGACGATGGTCGAGCAAGGTTATCTCAAAGTGGTTTATGAACGGGATCAGACCACCATCTACCAGATGAGTGATGAGTGATGCGTGACGATCTCACAGTTGCAAGGTTTACAACCATACATTTGCTGCCTAGCGAAAGTCGAGACCGGTAACCCATGGAAGCCCTTCAAGTTTTGATCTGGTATTTCCTTGTGATTGCTTTTGGCCTGTTGGCCTGGCCGCTGGCCTTTCGACTGTTGCCGGAGCTGCCGGATCGAGGGTATAGCCTGAGCCGGGCACTGGGCCTGTTGTTGGTCGGCTATCTCTTCTGGCTATTATGCAGCCTGGGCTTGCTGCAAAACACCACAGGCGGGATGCTCTTCTCAATACTTGTCGTAGGCGGGATCGGGTTATGGGCTTATTTTACTCGTCCTGATCGCGGCGAAAGTCTGGTCAGTTGGCTGGTAGAGCATATCAAGCCCGTGCTCGTTGGCGAAGGACTGTTCTTTTTGGCCTTTGTTGGCTGGGCGGTTGTCCGGGCCTATAATCCCGCCCTCGATCATACTGAGAAGCCCATGGAGCTGGCTTTTCTGAGTGGTATACGTGGCAGCAGCGTCTTTCCGCCGCTCGACCCCTGGCTGGCAGGCTATTCGATTAGCTATTATTACTTCGGCTATGTGATCATGGCCATGTTGGCCGATCTGGCCGGCACCAGTACCGGTGTTGCCTTCAACATCGGCGTGGCCTTGCTTTTTGCGTTGATGCTGCTTGGGAGTTATGGACTGGTCTACAACTTGGTCACCAAGGAGCAAGAGCGGATTGGAGCGGCTGTCAGCGCACTGCTCGGCCCTCTACTGATCGGTATCATGGGAAACCTGGAAGGCTTCCTCGAGTTGTTCAAAGCGAGCATGATCGGTGCGAACTTCTGGCGTTGGGTAATCTCCAGTACCGATATCCGCTTCTGGCGCTTGGTGGGTATCAAAAACCCGTCTTTGCTCGACGACAACTTCTGGCAATGGTTAGATATCGAAAACCTGACCGAGCCGCTGTCGAAGGTTCTCTGGCCTCCTGATCAATGGCGATTCTGGTGGTGGTGGCGAGCCTCGCGCGTCATCCGGGATCAGGATATCACCGGCGAGGCCATCGGCCTTCAACCCATCGATGAATTTCCCTTCTTTAGTTTCTTGTTAGGGGATATGCATCCTCATGTCTTGGCACTTCCTTTCGTTTTACTGGCATTAGGTTTAGCCTTCAATGTGTTATGCCAAAAGCGGCGACTGTCATGGCCGCAACTGGGGCTGCTCACCATCTGTTTCGGCGGGTTGGCTTTTCTGAATATTTCGGATTGGCCGATCTATTTCTTTGTGCTCATTAGCATCCTGATTGTGCGGCTGATCAGAGAAGAGAAACCCGCAAGCTGGGAGGAATGGGCCCGATCCGTTTATGGGCTGATCATGCCGGTGGCGGGCATGTTGGCCTATCTGCCCTGGCATATCAGTTATCGCTCGCAAATTGGCGGTATTTTGCCCAATCTTGTCTTTGCGACCAGGCTACACCAGTTCTTCGTGATGTTTGGCCCATTCCTGATCGTTATCGTCTGGTTTCTGATCGATCTGGCGATCAGGCAGTGTGGCAAACTGGCCTGGCGAGATGGGATCTTGTTGGGAATTGGGTTGCTGATCTCCCTGGCCGTTTCGACGTTTGGAATGGGAATCGTGGCGGCAAAACTCGATCCGGGTACCCGTGGATTTTTGTTTACTAACGCCGGTTTGCCTGTGCCAACAGATACCTATGGTAATGGGCTATGGAACCAGATCGTACAGGCCATTCAGATCATTATTCACCACCGTCTCAACCATTCGCTAATTCTGCTGCTGCTCATCGTGATCATTATTTTAGCCCTGGCTTACCTGCTTCCGCTCCTCCGCCGGCCCGATGATCCAAGCCGGGAGCACCCCTCTTTTCTGTCGCCCTCGACGAGCTTTGTTGTTTTACTCATCTTGACTGGTGCTTTGCTGACACTCGGCCCTGAATTTCTCTATATTCGGGATGTCTTCAGTCATCGCCTCAATACTATTTTTAAGTTCTATTACGCGGCCTGGGTCTTGTGGGGCATCGCATCTGCTTATGCCATTCATGCTGTGCTTTGCCGGTCCGGGTACATTCTTCGGTTCGTCTTTGGTGGTACGGTTGTTGTCTTCCTGATGGCAGGTCTGGTTTACCCCAGCTTTGCTATTCCCACTAGAACAGGTGGATTCACCCGCGCGCCGGGAGAGCCGTCGCCAACGCTGGATGGTATCGCGTTCATCGAGCAATTGTATCCGTCTGATTACATGGCCATCTTGTGGCTGCAACAAAACATCGAGCCCGGCTCGATCGTCCTGGAAGCTGTGGGCGGCTCCTACACCATCCATGGCCGTGTTTCCGCTTCGACGGGATTGCCCACGGTGATCGGCTGGCCCGGACATGAAGATCAATGGCGCGGCGATCTGTTCAATGAGCTGGCCGAGGGACGTGAGGAGGCGGTCAGAGAAATTTACAATACGCCCAGCATCATTCGCGCACAAGAGCTTTTGGCTCAATATCGTGTCAACTATGTGTTTGTTGGCGCTTTAGAGCGCAATCCATTTTACGCCTCGCCGGCCGGTATTGAGAAATTCGAGCGGTTCCTGACCGCTGTTTACCAGGATAGCGAGACAACGATCTATCGTGTTGATGACGTACCCATGAAGGAGACTCCGTGACCACTTCCGCAGCCCTGTCCGATACTTCAACCGGCCGCGTCTGGCGCGTCGCGATCTCTGTCGAGACGCTGGCCTACCTGATCCTGTTCCTGCTCGCTCTCGTGCTGCGCTGGATCAAATTGGGCTCTACGCCTCTGGGAGAGATTGAGGCTCGCCAGGCTATCGCTGCCTGGCATCTGCTGTCGCCTGATATTCCGGGCTCCGGCTCGATTAGCGGTGTCGTGACCTTTGCGGGCGCGGCTATTAGTTTTCTGTTGGCAACCCCGACGGATGCTGCTGCGCGGTTTGTCCCGATGCTGGGCGGCATAGCATTGACCTTTTCTCCTCTTTTGTTCCGAGATCGATTTGGACGATTGGTCACGCTAATTACTGTGACATTGCTGACCCTCTCACCAACGCTTGTGGCTGCGTCTCGGCAAGTCGATGGTACCGGATTGTCTATGTTGGGACTGGTGCTGGCATTGGCAGCCTTTGATCGTTACACCAGGGTTCGAAGCCATTATCTCATATTGTCGGCAGGTATATCGCTTGGTTTTGCGCTGCTGGCCGATTATGGCACATTGGCGGCTATTGTTGCGTTGGCAGGTGGAGTAGCTTTTGCGATTCTATCTGACGAAGGGGAGTACCCAACACTGTCCTCCATGCTGTCAACGATCATGAAAGAGCTGCCCTGGAGGCTCTTTTTTGCGGGGCTGATCGTCACGCTGCTGATCGGCGGAACATTATTTTTCATGGCACCTGATAGATTGGGATCTGCCGCTAACCTGCTGGGGCAGTTTGCTAATGGAATCACGCATCGCCCGGCAGGCGTGCCTTACCTGGGCCTGGTGATTCTGTTGTACGAGCCGGGGTTGTTATTGTTTGGAGCGGTTGGCTTTGTGATGGTTTATCTTTCCGATCGACCCCGGCAGCGATTTCTGGCCGGTTGGGGAATTGCCGCGCTGCTCGTCAGTCTGGTCTATCCTGGTGCAATGCCCTTGCATAGCTTATGGAGTGTGATACCACTGGCCTGGCTGTCTGGAATAGCCCTGGCCGGCCTATTTGGCCTCCATCACGATGCGCCGGCCTGGGGGCCCTGGGCCTACGCTGCCGCGGTTGCCGGAGTGCTGGCAATGATCTTTGCTCGCGTTAGCCATCACTTGCTCAATCCCCTGATGTTTCCATGGCCCCCGAATGCCCAACCTGATCAGGCTGTCGTCCACCTGCCGATTGATCTGCTTATGGCACTGGCATGGTGTGTACTGCTGTTCGTGTTGTGGATGGCAGTTGCCGGTATGTGGGGGGCGCGCAGTTCCTGGCGTGGCTTGGGATTAGGGATGGCCATTTCGTTTTTACTGATTTCGTTGGGGCAAAGTGGCTCACTGGCTTTTACCCGCGCTGATAGCCCCTACGAGCCATTTAATCAGTATCCGGCGCAAGCTAATCTGACGATGCTTGTCCACACCGCTCGTCAGGTCAGCCAGATGGCTACCGGTCATCCCACGATGGCCGACATCACTGTCCAGGCAGATCCCAATGGCGCGTTGGCCTGGGCCTTGAGGAATTTCAAGGATGTTACTTACGTTGAACAGATAACGCCGGAGGTACAAACCATCATCGTTATCACGCCGGCAGACAGCGCCGATCCCCAGCTGGGTTCCAGCTATGTGGGACAGGATCTGGTTATTGTGCGGCAGTGGGGGCCGGGCCGTCTCACGCCAGATCAGTTCATTCATTGGGCGTTTTACCGGACAACATCCGATTCCTCGGTAAGGGAGATGCGCGTCATTTTGTGGGTACGCGAGGATGTCTACCGGCTGATCCCTGCCGGAGGCGTCCCAAGATCGTCAGATCAGGATGGAATCTGAGGTGATTTGGACTTGAGTTGCTGCCGATTTTCGCTTCCGGTCCGGGCATGATGGATGTCATGGGGGATGGACGACAATCATGAAGTAGACTTTATCGGCAATAGCCACATTATGCATAAAAATGGTACAACCATAACTGTCAACTTAAGGTCATTTACGATTTGGATTGATGGCCAGCAGATTTGGCAAGCCGAGAAAAAGATCGGGATGTTTTTGAAAAAGATCAAGAAGTTTTCGGGAATGTACCATGCCGTTGGAACA
>JAFGLD010000337.1 GCA_016928235.1 Anaerolineae bacterium
GGCGTCCTGGGATGTGGCCCTGAGCAGCTTGCTTCGCAATCAAATCGGGCGGTAGACGCAGGTATGCAGCGGTTCCTCCAAGGTTAGCACATCAGGTGTGAATGTTTGACTCATGACAACCTCCACATAGTTCCATATCCTGGTGCTCGTCACACAAACGATCATCACATTATACAGCCGCTTCTGATGCCTACCACTGCTTGCTAAGCTGTTCCCGCCTCGCTCATGTAGCTTATCTTTCCTTATGCCTGTGGCCTCTGGCAGTTTGTCACGGATTGCTGCATCATCTGCCGTTCATCCCTCACAGCCCTCATGCCTCAGCTCTGTTTTTTCAATCGAGCAATCACTCAATCACCTAATCGTCAATTACCCTGGTGGGTGCCAGCCTGCCTGGCTCCACAGCCGCCGCGCTGCTACCATGCGCTCGCGGTTCATCCGTAAGCGCGCGATTGTGGCTCGCCCGGTGGGGGTCAAGCCAATGGCAGTGGTGCCATCCTCACTCCAGGCAAAGTGTTCGCTCCATTTGTGCAAACGTGGGTTGAAAAGGAAGGTTGTTTCCCCGGTTTCGGGGTCTTCAGCTTCCTGGAAAGCCAGCTTGAAACCGTTGCAGCCAACGCAAGCCAGGCAGAGATTGTCGATCTTGGTCTGGCCTCCCGCAGACTGTGGAATGATGTGGTCGACCTCCATCTCGACCACTATGGCCAGTGGCGCCTGGCAGTATTCACATCGTCCAACGGCCCGATCGATGACCTGTTGGCGGAGATCATCTGAGATGGAAGCCATCACGCTCCCATTGCCAAGTAGTGCTGCACGTCTTGCCCATGCTGTGCGAGCAAATGAAGCGCCTGTGATCGTACCAGAGTGTAGCGATCTACTTCGTCCAGCAGCACTTCCAATTCTTCCTGCTCCGCTCCAGACAGCTCACTTTCCTTACCCTTTGTCAGCAGCTCCTGCAGTCGCTCTTTCCGAGGCCAGGCCAGGCGTTGGTAGACCACGGCCCACAGCTGGTCATCGCGATAGTGCTCCAATAGGGTCTGGATGTCTTCCGGCGCCACAGAGGCCGCGCCGAACATGACCTCTAGACTCTCCCGCAGCACACTTTCAACCGATCTCTCGTTGCGTTCGGCCACCTCGCGGATGCGCCGATACAAATCGTCAGGTAGTTCTACTGAGACCAATTGCGTGGACACCATAACATACCTGCCTTTCAAGTCAACTCACATCCCATCCACCATCTCTCATCATTGTACCATGCGGCACATAGCAACTACAGTTTATAGTTCACAGTCAAGAGTTTACAGTTCATAGTTTTTGGTGATCAGCTCACAGCCTCTCGTCGAGCCCTCTCCCCCAATCGTCAATCTCGTCCATGAGCGTCGACTTAAGACAGCAACGAGCTACGTCGATTGATGAGATGGCAAGTTTTTTACCACAGATTACACAGATTTCTCAGCTCGACTTTGCACATGGGAACAGCTCGCCACGTCGGTGGATTCCCGCTTTCGCGGGAATGACAGCGTCTGGGTGCTCAAGACTTATCGAAAATCGCCATGGGATTGGGATGTTGGAAAAATCCTATCCCTTGGTGTAACCCTTCGTAAACATTCAGTCAGGTATGTGCAAAGTCGAGATCAGAAACTGTCCGGAAAGCCAGACCCTAAAGGTTTTTGACCCTGGTAAGCGCGTAATTGTACTTGCAGAGGTGGCTTCCCCTGAACCTTAAGGCACTCTGAGGAAACCTTTAGGGTCTTTGCCACGATCTCTCAGACAACTTCTCGGATTTTTGATTTCTTCAATCTGTGTAATCTGTGGTTTGAATTCAAGCTCTCCAAAGCTTAAGTTGACACTTATGGTCAATCGTCAATCGACCTGGGCTTGAACCAAGAAGGGCACAAAAGGCACGAAGAAGGCTCCAATGTCGAGCCCTTTCCCCCAATCGTCAATCACCCAATCGTCAATCGACCAATGTCTTCGGCCGTCCAGGCGACGAGAGCCGTTACGGTCGGGCTGCAGAGGATGGTCTGGGGCCAGGTTTACGATAGCCTCGTTGGTACATCTCAAGACTATCCCGTGATATCATCCAGCGATTGGCGATCTTCCTTCCAGTCAATACACCCTGGCGACATAGTTTGGCGATCTGGTGACTTTCATGGTCAATACCCAGGAGAGCGGCAGCTTCCTTCGCGGTGATATAATCCGCGCGGGTTGAACGGCTATCCCGCCGCTTGACTTTGTCTAGGAGCTGCTCGCTTTCGGCAATGAGCCCATCGATTTCTTCCTGGTGATCGTAATAGTAAGCCAGCGCAGCATGGATTTGAGCAGAGGTTAATGGCACATGTGCATAGTCTTCGACTATCTCATCCACATCGCGCCCCGCATAGATCATCTGCCCAACGATCCAGTCCACCGCGATGCGAGTTCCATCAATTCGAGGCACGCCACCACATATTCCAGGTGTTCTAACAATATAATCAATCGTCAAGACGGTTGTGTTGTTCATCTCTTACTCCACTCACATCCTACGTACCATTTCATACCCACCATTCACGCAGCTGTGTCTCATGGTAAACTTTTTCTACTTCGATGATCTCGCGAATGATATCTTCTACATTTCGATAGTGAACAGTGGATAGGTAGATGACGCCGGGAAACTCATTGCCTGCTTCGATCCATCGCTTCTGTTCAGGGCTAAAATCGCGGATATTACCTGTAACGACTACCAAACCATTTGCCATTGCGTACTGAAATATCTCAGGATCGTCAGTCTGTTCGAGATTTACCTGGTGCACACGAATAACCTTGATACCCTCGGCTTCACAGCGAGCGATGATCTTGTCAGGCTTATGCACATTCTCGTCAAGTAGATAGACAGGCATCCTGTATCCCTATCTTTGGTACTGCCTATACAGTACACCATTGTGTTCTATTTGTCCAGTGAGCACCAATTTTTCGCTTTATTTACCCAGTCCATCTTCTTAACAGCTCACAGCCTCCCGTCGGGTTTTCCCCCATATAATCATCAATCGACCTGGGCTTGAACCACGAAGATCACAAAGGTCACGAAGAAGGCAAAGCCACGCTGGAGGCCGATCTGCTTTTCGCAATCGTCAATTGTCACATGCTGAGAAAGCTGTCAATCAACCCAATTCCAGTCAGCAAGCCGGGGATTTGTTTGAAGCGTCGCACGTTCCGTGTTACAAGCGTTGCACGGTTGCCCAGGACGATGCTCGCGATGAGCAAGTCGGCGTGCCCAACCTTCCGAAATACGCGACCGGCGCGCAAACGCTCGAAGTGCTCAGCAGAGGCCTGTGTGAATGGGACAACTGCGATCTGGGCGAGAAGTTCTTCTGTCCGCACAAACAATTCCTGTGCGCGCAGAATTTCGGCTCCGGCCGACGCCTTCAGAACGAAGTCGATGCGGCCGCGAAGCAGTTCGAGCTTGGTGATGATAGGTGTGCCAACATCAGGATCGTCGACAGTACGCAGGCGTTCAGCAACACGGGGATGACCGGCATAGAGATGTATCAACGTATCGGTATCGAGAATATAGTTGTCCAGGTAAGTTTTTGCCGGATGAGTGCGATATCGTGTAAAGCGTAAAACGTGAATATGTAAATATGTAAAACGTAAGACCCTGGCAAATAGCTGCTTGCCGGCAATCGATTACATATTTACCTGTTTACATATTTACTCGCCCCATATGATTGCCAGTCGAAAACTTTCCTGGAGATCTATATGCATCAGCACTACTCGCGTTCTTCAGTTTCCGGACGTTGGCGAGCCTGATAGGCATCCTTTCGCAGCTGTGGCAATGTTTCATCGTCTGCCAATGCGCCTGCTTGCTGCAACAAGACAACACGACTATCTTGCGAACGCAACCAATCGTCGATTGCTGCTCTGAGAAACCGCCAGGTGTCCTCGATCCGGCGTCCTGGGATGTGGCCCTGAGCAGCTTGCTTCGCAATCAAATCGGGCGGTAGACGCAGGTATGCAGCAGTTTCCTCTAAGGTCAGCACATCAGGTGTGAATATTTGATTCATGACAACCTCCAGGCATGTTTATCTCGCAGTGCTCCCCCCCGAACGATCATCAAACTATGTTCCGACTTCCATTACGCTCCAATCTTCAGTGGCTAAGCCTGCGATCTGGCCAAAGTGTCGTTGATTATGCGTTACCAGCGTCCATTCATGAGCAAGTGCCACCCCGGCTATCAAAACGTCAATATCGTCAATGGGCGTTCCCTTGGAGCGGGTGTTCGCATAAATATCTGCTGACAGGGTTACCGATTCTTTGGTAAGCAATACCAGGTTATTGTCCGCGGCAAAATTCAAGAAAGCAGCCAATTGTTTCTGAGCATCTCGATGCTTTAGCCCACTCAGGATTTCGTAGTAAGTGATGATGCTGAAATTGATCTTTCTGTATTCACGGGTATAAGCCGCAAAGTGAGCGATTACCTGGGGCTGTCCCCGAAAGAACAACGACAGGATATCTGTGTCAATCAGTGCCGGCTTCACGAGTAGGCCTCCCTGCAAATGCCTGCCGGCGGCGGGTGACCATCTCGTCTGTCAGCTCCACAAACATTTCGTCAGACATATCTTGCCAGCAACCCGCATATTGCATCACAGACTGAGCCTGGCTTTGTGATTTTTCTAGACCTAATCTGTAATAATGCAGAATGGCATATACGGCATCCAGCTCGTCTTCTGGAATGAGTTGGATTTCTTGCAGCACCTGTTGCTGTGTAATCGATCGTTCCATAGCTTTCATCTCCCGTTTAACACTCGTGGTTGTGTTCTACTTGACATTATACACTGTGGCACACAATCCCTGGGCTGAAGCATCCCAAAGCCTGAAACATGAAGGCATCGAAAGGCGCGAAAAGGCACTTCCCCCTCACCCGATCCGCCGCCTAATCGCAAATCCCCTGATCCTTCCTACCTCCTGGCGGTGGCACGTTACCACGTCTGCGCGTTAGCCGTTTTTCACGCATCACGTTTGTCACGCATCACGCGTTTCTCGTCCCTCATGCCTCAGCTCTGTTTTTTCAATCGAGCAATCACTCAATCACTCAATCATCCAATCGCCTGGCCGCTCCCGCCGCCAGCCCTACCCCCAGTATGTTGGCCAACAGATCAAGCAGCGAGGCGCCCCGAGAGGGTATGAGGAGCTGAACCAGCTCCGTCACAATGCCCAACCCCAGCCCGATCCCCACAACGATGCCGAGTGCCCGGATAGGGCGACATAACGCGCGCAGGGCCCAGTACCACAGCCAGACCAGGCTGCCACACAGAATCAGGTGGCCAACCGCGGCAGTTAACCCGGTACCACCCAAGAACACAAACAGCTTCCCAACCGGTGTTCCGCGGCTGGGCCAGACCAAAAAATAAATCGCCGGCACGCTCCACCCGAGAGCAACTGTCCAACGGACAACCGGCTTACCGGCCATCCGCCTGACACTATACTCACCCATCGAACAAGCTCCACACGATCCACTCGTTACCCACACGACTGCAAGTCGTCCATCACTCAAACGACTGCAAGTCGTCCATCACCCATCACTCGTCACTCATCACTCGTCACCCGTCACTCGTCACTCGTCACCCGTCACTCGTCACCCGTCACTCGTCACTCGTCACCCGTCATCCGTCACTCGTCACTCATCACTCATCACTCGTCACTCGTCACCCGTCACTCGTCACTCATCACTCGTCACTCATCACCCATCACTCATCACTCATCAATCGTCACGCCCCCAACCTTCATCCCCCGGCTCTCGATCCTCCGCTTGACCGGCCCGGCTATCTTGATGAAGGTGCTCAAAATCACCCTCACATCGCTCCACAGTGTGGCCTGCCGGGCATAGGCCAGATTGATCCGGATCTTCTCAGGCATGATCTTGTGAAGATACAGGCTCTCAGGATCGCCGGTCTGGCCAAGCAGCTCCGTCTCATCATAGTATTTCACCGAGGCCGGATCGGTAATCCCCGGCATGATCTCCAAAACCTGGAGCTGTTCCTGAGTGTACTGCTCAACATAATGGGCCACCTCAGGCCGGGGCCCCACCAGGCTCATCTCGCCCATCACCACGTTGATCAGCTGTGGCAGCTCATCAAATTTGAGCTTGCGCAGCCACCCACCGATGCGGGTAATGCGCGGATCGGCCCCGATGGTCAGCGATTTTCCCATCTTGTCCGCGTCAGGCACCATGCTGCGGAACTTCCACATGCCGAACGGCTTCCCCCGGTAGCCGATGCGCTCCTGGCGGAAGAGCACCGGGCCGCCGTCCGCCAGCCTGACCAGGACGGCAATGGCAGCCAGCAAAGGCGACAGGAGCACCAGCCCGGCGCCGGCGCACACCAGATCGAAGAGACGTTTTAGAATGCCACGCATGAGCATAGTCGGAATAAGTCCTTGGGATTAGGTAAAAGGTAAATAGGTAATTAGGTAAAAGGTAAACAGGTAAGGTAGCTCCTGGAAATGGCGGGGTCGGGAATCGTTACTGTGGTTTCGCCTTTTTTGTGCGTGCACATAGATTTACCGCAGAGAACACAGAGATCGCAGAGAAAAACCTAAAACTCGATGATCAAGTTTTTAGCATTGACAGGTGATGAGTGATGAGTGACGAGCCAAAAGCTATATTCATTCCCTGTGGTGAATGGGTGGGTGAGCATTTTGATCATCGACAACTCTCTGGTAATTGCCATAACGCTGCTCCTTCCATAACGGAAGCGGTGAAAGTTGAAGAATGGGATGGTTCACGAGCTGGTGATATGGAATGGGGTTATTTGGGAGCATTTTGGAGAACGGAATGTCATTCCCGCGCAGGCGGGAATCCACTTGTCCACAGAGCACTCCCACAAAGCATTCCGAATGCCGGTCTAGAGAAGCACGTTCTTTTGCATTGGCGTAGCCCACAAATATCTCGTTTTTTATCACAACTTAATGAACCATCCCTGAAGAACGGATTTGTGCAACCTTTGGGCAAAATTCGCGTCAAAACCAATGGATGGTATTGCGATCTGAGCATTCATTCACGGGTATTGCAGCTAACGGCCAACAGCGTATCGAGCTTCAGTTACCGCCTATACTCCCCCAGATTATTGAGAAGATACGCCCCATGTAACATCCCAACGGGTGCATTCCCATTTTGTGACATCCTACATAGAGCAATGTCCGATCCTGTGGAATTTGGCCGATCAAATCTCTTGTCCACGCATAAAAACCGGCTCTCTATGAAGTTTGTCGGCACCCGTGAGTTCAAATGTCATATTTTGGGAATGCACCCCATCCCAACACTCATCACTCATCACCCAAACGACTGCAAGTCGTCCATCACCCGTCACTCATCATCCAAACGACTGCAAGTCGTCCATCACTCATCACTCATCACCCGTCACTCATCACTCATCACTCATCACTCATCACTCATCACCCGTCACTCGTCACCCATCACCCATCACTCATCACCCATCACTTCCGATACTGCTCCACAATACCCACCACTGCTCCGATAACATCGTCGACATCCTGATCGCTCATCTTGCTGTAGATAGGCAGCGAGATCTCGCGCTGGTATTCACGGTAGGAGACCGGGAAATCCTCAGGTTGGTAGCCGTAGGTCTCTCGATAGTACGGGTGCAGGTGCAGCGGGATGAAGTGAACGCTGGCGCCGATATTGCGCTGTTTCAGCTCCTCGATGAACTGGGAGCGGGTGACGGACAGTGTGTCCTGGTTGAGACGCAGCATGTAGAGGTGCCAGGAATGCCGGCCGTCAGGCGCGCCGGCCGGGAGCTGAAGCTGCGGCAGGGGGCCGAAAGCCCGGCTGTAGCGCCCGGCGATCTCGACCCGACGCTTGCGCATCCGCTCGACCTTGCGCAGCTGGGCAAGCCCCATCGCCGCGGCAATGTCAGACATGTTATGTTTGAAGCCCGGCGCGATGATCTCATAGTACCAGGAGCCTTCGGCAGTGTATCGCTTCCAGGCATCCTTGCTGATGCCGTGCAATGACATCACCCGGCAGCGTTCGGCCAGGGCCTCATCGTCCGTGCAGATCATGCCGCCTTCGGCAGTGGTGATGGTCTTGGTGGCGTAGAAGCTGAAACAAATAGCCGAGCGGACCTCCCCTCTGGCCTGCTCCCGGCTGGGCGCCCCGATCAGCCGCCCGTTGTACAGGGTCGGGAAGCTGTGCGCGGCATCCTCGACGACCGCCAGGCCGTGCCGGGCCGCGACAGCGTACACAGCATCCAGGTCGGCCGCCAGCCCACCGATGTGGACGGGGAGGATGGCGCGGGTGCGCGGGGTGACGGCCTGCTCGATCAGCCGGCAGTCGATGTTGAAATCGGCCGCGTCGACATCGACAAAGACCGGTTTGGCGCCGAAGTACCTGACCACCTCGGCTGTGGAGGCAAAGGTGTAGGGCGTGGTGATGACTTCGTCGTCAGCCTGGAGCCCGATCGCCTCCAGCGCCAGGTGCATGGCGGCAGTGGCCGAGTTGACGGCCACCGCATGTCTGGCCCCGACAAATGCCGCGAAGTCGGTCTCGAACTGGTGGACTTTGGGGCCGGTGGTGATCCAGCCGGTGTCAAGCGCCTCTTTGATCTCGGCCAGCTCGGTATCGTCCAGGTCAGGCAGGGCGAAGTGTAAGAAGGCAGAACGTATCATCAGATCGGTGTGGTTGATGGTTTCCTCGCCATTACGCTTGTTTGTCAAAGACATCATCTCACTCATTCCGCGCGTCGATCTCGGCACCTCAACACTATAAGCCGGTCTGGTTCAATCGGCAATAGTACTATTGATATAAATCCGGCACGCTCTATGTAAAATATAAGGGCTTCAAATCAATGGGTTGGCTGGAATCATGGTGATGGGTTGGCAGTTTGTCACGGATATGTGTTGGCGCGCATCCTATCGCCAGGCACCAACCATTGCCGAATCCATGCAGATCGAGGCCATCAAATCCCCATCCTCCATTTCCCCACTCAGCAATCCCGGCCCAATTTTTACGCAATCCGGGTATTCTTGCAAGCTTTGTGTCAGGCCGGTGGGTAGCTGATAGCCGGAAGCGGCATAATCCCCCTGGTTTATACCACATCATTACCAGACACATGACAGCAATAGCCAACCTGGATAGGGATAGTAGACTTTATCGGGAATAACTGAGTTACGCATAAACCGGTATTTATGCATAGCACGCCCTATTGCTGATAAAGTCTGGTAAACTAAACTAAGGAACTGTAAAAGTATAAGTTCGCACTTTTGCTCATCGAATCTCTGTTTTGGAAAATGCGGAGTTGTTTCTTTACAGTTACTAACTCATGTTACGCACCAGGGAAGTGCATAACAGGGTAGAATCAGGTCAAGGAGGTCGAGATGAACAAAGAAATCCTGGACCTGTA
>JAFGLD010000338.1 GCA_016928235.1 Anaerolineae bacterium
CACAGGTCATGCTTCGCGCCATTACCTGTTATCTTTTACCCATTTACCTTTTTGCGACCAGGTGAAAACTTTCCTGGAGAACTATATGGCTGACTGCCTGTGCACGCACATTCACTTATTGGGTTGAGGCGTTACCCCATTGCCGGACAGATACCATTGATCGTAAAACCCATTACTCCAATCAGGTATCTTAAATAATGCTTTGAGCGCCGGACGCCAGTTTGTTGCAGGGTATTCAGGTTCTATGACAGCCCACCAATACTGCTCATCGTCGGGTGTCCAGTTCACATCGGGCAGATAGATGGTTGTCATGATCCCGATCCAGGGCCGCCAATGCAAGCGTGCCCACCAGTAGGCACCAAGAAGGTATTCGGCTTGTTGTTCCTGGGTTACCGAATGCCACCTGTAGTCATCATGTACCGTATCTGTTGTCCATCCCATCTCCAGAATCGAGATTTGCTTGTGCCCATCACCCTCCGCCACCATCATGGCGCGGATATCTTCGACATGCCGAAATCTCGCCCAGCGATGAACACTCCATTCAGGCGTATTGGCTGCATCATCAGGAGAAGCCTCAGGTGGCGCCGCATAGCCTGGCGCATTGACACCTAACATGTCAAAGTAATCGCTTGCGCCCGCCGCATACATTGCCTTAAAAAACTCGTCATCAGGAATAGCACTTGGCAATGAGGTACCAGTCGGCGCCAGCCCGGCGGAGATCACAATTGCATTTGGATCGCCTCGCTTGATACCTTCGTAACAGGTTGCCAACAAGCGCGTGTACTCGGCCGGATTTGGCGGTTTACCTCCCCACTCACGGGCAAGATTCGGTTCATTCCAGACCTGGTAAGCCTTGATCCGTCCCCGGTATCGATCCGCAACAGCGAAGCAGTAATCGCCAAAATCCTGATAATTGGCGGGCGGGCCATTTTCTTGAATAGCCGGATCACTGTTATCACGTGCCCAGTAAGGTTCCCGATCCAGACGCGCCAACAAAAACAATCCGCGCTTCTCTACCTGCTCAACGACGCGATCGGCGTTTCTCCAATCGAACGAGCCCTTGGCAAACCCTTCGATGTCTCGCCAGGAAAACATCTGCTTTACCCAATAGAAATGCATACCCTCTTGTACGATATACAGATCGCGCTCAGCAACTGCGGCATCCCACCACAGAAAAGCATGTATAGCCGGCGCAGGCGACGGCACCAGTTGGGTGACTTCCGGCGTTGAAGCAGGCGTCGGGGTAGGGTCTGGAGACACCAGAGTAGAAAGACTTTTATCAAGCCCAAGTACCCGGAACATCAATAGGGCAAGAATCGTAAGCAGTAACACAAAAGAGGCACGGCACCAATTTTGCCCAACAATCTTATTTGACATCACTATTTTCAACTCCAAAACACGTCAGCATAGGCCATCAGATACCTGGATCGGAAGGCGCGCTTTGCTGTTTGATTGATTGAGATCGGTTAAGGTAACTTGGGCATATCCTGGACAGCTTGAAAAGCGGGTCGCGGCGAGCCGTTTGGCAGCAGAATACTAAACAACCTATCAGGTGTCTGTACCAAACTGTCACTACCAACAGCATAATCCAGGTTGAAGAGAATACCTAGCTGAACAAAACCACCATTGTGCATGCTCTGGAAGGCTTGTACGATATAGTCGCCTTGCGCTTGTGGTGTGTTGTCATAAGCAAACTCAAACCCTGAAGGAGGCTCGCCGATACCCTCGGCTGAGGCCCAACCAAATTCGGTGACGCACAATGGTGTGCTGCCTCCGGCGGCTACTATCATGCTGTTGTAGCCGTTGAGCGTCGAGTAGAAGGACCAACTATGATGTGGGTTAGCCGAATTGGTTGCGTCATAGGGGCCAATAAAACGCGTTCCGGACGGCATTTCGCCAAAAAACGCATCCTCGGATGAGATAGCAGGCGAAAGGTTGAAACCACTATGTCCCACACCGACACAATCGACATGCTCTAACAGTCCCGCAGCGATCATCTCTCGCATATAACGAAAATCATCTATAGCCGTGACCCCATCATCTCGACCGGTAGGCATCAAAGCACCACTGATCACAACGATCTCCGGATCGAGCCGGTGAATGGCCTTCGAAGATGGGAGCAGCAAATTCATATACCCGGACGGATTTAAGCCACCGGCAGTGTACCACTCATTGCCCAGATTCTGTTCATTCCAGATTTCGACAGCGTGGATAGCATCCGGATAACGTTGCACGATCTGTCGCAAAAAATTGGCGTATCGTTCCGGATCATCCGGCGGACCATTCTTGCCTGTGGTCGTAACTGAACGCGTCCAGGTTGGAGCTGATATAACATCAAGCAATACCTTGAGATTGTGGGCCGAAGCTGAGACGATAATACCATCCAACTCATCCCAATCGATTTTGCCGGGCTCCGGCTCCATATTGGCCCAGTTAACTCGATACTTGATCCAATCCAGGCCCAATGCCTGTACTTCATCCAGGGTCAATGTGATATTTTCTTGTCTGGACTGTATCTCAATACCATACCCGAAGGCGCGATTTCGAGTGGGAGCAAGAGACGCTGTCGTATCAGCCATCTGGGCGGGCGTATCTTCCGCCGAGGCCAAAGCCATAAGTGTCTCCTGCCCACCTCCCAGCGATACGGAAGATGGCAGAGGTGGCTGAGCAGTCAGAAGAGGCCCCTGACCGGCCCGAAGTCCCCAACCCATTCCCAACACGATACACGAGCTGACCAGAAGCACGACGCCCGTCCATGCAATCGCCAAACCGGGCAGCAATTGTGGCGCGGCAACCTGCTCCTGGTCAGAATCACGCATTGTCACAGAACCCTCAATGATTCAACATCACGCCTTGCAAGGTCGAGCAAGCCGGGCATGTCCCATCGGGGCGGAGAATGGCGAAGCCGGCCTGGGGATCGGTATCCCAGGTTTCCGAATCAACATTCCACACAATCATCAGTCGCACATAGCCCGAAGCACGCGCCATCGCAACACCTTCAGCCAACCATGCGGATTGGTTAGCCGTCGTCATAGAGCCGGCCCAGCCAAACCCCTCTGGCAACCCACCATAACCCTCCGGTGAGAGATATCCAAATTCAGTCAGGCACACTTTCAGGGAAGGGAATGCATTGTGATAAACATCGACAGTCGGTTGGTAATACCAGCTATAATGATTGTCTCCACTGTCATAGACATGTCCTGAAGTTGCAGATGGTGATGTTGTTCCGCCATTATGATGGACACCAATACAGTCAGCATAATTAGCCGCACCGGCATCGGCCATCCCTTGCGCATAACGAGCGTCACTCCAGATATTCGTACCATCATCCAGACCGGTGGGAGATAGCGCGCCAATGATCACCATCGTATTTGGGCTGGCAGCCTTGATCGCAGTATGAGCAGGAATGAGCATATCATTCACATAACTGGCCGGATCGATCTGACCGGCAGGCCACTCGCGGTCAAGATTCATCTCGTTCCAGATCTCGATCGCGTCCGGCTGGAAAGCGGCAACCTCCGACAAATAGGCAACGTAGCTCGTGTAATCAATCGGCGTTTGCGGATATGGCTGACCGGGAAGGCTTAGGAGTATTTTGAACCCGGCCTTGTGAGCCTCCTCTATATACGCCTTTGCCAATCCGATATCTGAAGAGGGATCCCATTTGATCTGGTATTTGACCCAGCTCATGCCGGCGTTGTGCATCAGATCCGGATGGACAATTGGGGCAACAAAGGTCTGTCCGCCCAGCGCAAACTGGCCATCGTCCACCGGCAGCCAGACAGTTGGCGTAATCCCCGGCTGTAATGTAGGGGGTGCTTCCACCACAATCGGCTGCGTCGGCACAGGTGCCCTCTGGCTGGTCGATGGAGAAGGCTCTCGGGTTCCCAAAAGCGCCAATGCCCCAACAAAGGTGCACACGCCGCCTATCAACACCAAAGCCAGCCAGCCCAATGCCAGCCATCGAAGCATATCAGGGGTGATTTTTTCTAACTTTGTCATTACATACTATCAACGCAGATCTACACTATAGTTATCCAGGCAAGTTTCACATGATGGAAAAAGTGGCGGATAAGACATAAAACGTTATATCACACGGTCACTCATCGGTAAATCTTTACATATGTTACTCATCCGGCAAGACTACCCGCCAAGAATTCCTGGAAACTATGTTAGACGGCGTCGCCTCCTTTTGCTAGATTGGGGAGATCCAGGTTCTGTTGATATTTGTACTCACAAAATCTCATATATTTTTGCCCCATGCATCATTTTCTAAAGAGGCAATGATGCATGGGAATTCATTCTTCCAGGGATCGACCTCGCCGTCAGCCGGTGCCTGTTAAGGCATAACAGCATCAAGCGCCTCGCAGGCCGGGCAGCCTCCACCCGGACGGAGTATGGCATAGCCGGCCTGCGGGTCGGCAGGTTCCCAGACGGTGAAATCGACATTGAATATGATCATCAAACGGACCTGCCCACTTTGTGACGCAAGTACAGCCGACTCAGCCAGCCACTGAGCCTGCTGCGCAACAGTGATTTTTTGCCCCCATGCAAAGTTACCCGGCAGCGATCCATAACCTTCCGGTGACACATAGCCTAGCTCTGTGAAGCACAAAGGCTTGCCAAAAGTACTGTAGTATAGATTAGCTGTGCCTGCATAGTACCAGGTGTAATGATGATCACCGCCATCAGCCGGGTGTCCCGTCGTAGCTGAGGGCGAGGTAGCGCCTGAATTGAAATGTATGCCAATACAGTCGGTATAGCTACCACCGCCGGCATCTCGCATCTCGGCTATGTATGCCCAGTCATCACACCCCGTGGGAGTACATCCTCCGAAGAAGCCCGTGGGCGCCGGCGCGCCGGAGATGACCATGACATTAGGATTGGCGGCTTTGATAGCCTCATAGGCCGGTTTTAACATATTGTTGACATAGCTGGCCCCGCTGATCTGGCCTGAGGGCCATTCACGGTCGATGTTCATCTCATTCCAGATCTCGATCCCATCGACACCCAGGCCGGCCAGCCCCTTTACATAGTTGATATAACTCCCATAGTCAATCGATGAGGGATATGATGGGCCAGGCACACTCAACAGCACCTTAAATCCTTGTGCATGTCCTTGCGCAATCCGCCCGGCCTCTGCTCCCGGATCGTCGCCCGGGTTCCACTTATCCTGAAACTTGACCCAGGTCATGCCGGCTTGATGCATAATACCAGGGTTGCCCAAGCCATGTGTCTGGCCACCCAGCTCAAAAGCACCCGCAACCACGGAGCCGGAGACCGGAGGCGGAGCTTCTGTTGTCGCCGCCGGCGGAGCCGCCGTGACATTATCGACTGGTGCTGATACCCATGCCTGCGTTGTGGGCGGCGGTGTTGTTGGAGGCGGTGCCACCTGCACATTTACCGAACCCCGATCGGAGACGCGACCGCCTACAATCTGCCCCTGAACAGTGTACGCGCCCTCATCCCCGACCTGCCAGACCAGAGGAGTACCGATACCGGTAGTCTGATCGAGCACCGCGCCGCTTGCTCCGGTAACCGTCCATTTTATCACCAGTTGGCTGGGCACAGACGATGCGCTTCTGACCTTAAACTCATTGACGACTGTCAACATCCCACTGTCATTGCCTTCGGCCAGCAAATCAGCCATCAGCACTCCGCCGATATCATATTTACTCGCCATATCCAGGCGTGCTCTGACCGTTGCAGCTGTTACAACCCATACGCGGTGCGTCCCACCTTCATCGCTGATACTGTAGGCATAGGTACCGGTATTCTGATCGGCAGTGAAATCGGCAATGCTGCCGCTCAATCCAAAAGAGATCTGAGTGCCCGGATCATAGGCATCACGGCCTTCGGGCAGATCAGTTGCTGCCTTAACAGTGCCTAATGGCGCCAGGGCTTCATCGTAACTGATGGGTGTCAGCACGCCATTGGTGTCTTTTATGCTGTATGCAGACAAAGCCAGATAGATCTTGACACGGCTAATCTCGCCGACAGCCCGCTTGAGCAGATTTGCCACATTGCCGCCAACAACATAATCTGCCGGGTTATTGCCCAGGTTGAGCACAACAGCATCAGCAGCTGCTCCAATGCCACGCCAGTCATAAGCACCAGTGCTCCACACACCAGCCTCAGTAGAGACAGGAGGCGGCAATACAACCACGACCAGCTTATTGTATTCATGCAGAGCGGCAACCAGCTCACCGATGAATTGTGTAAACTGATCGCGATCGGCCGGATCAACGTTGCTATAGTCGATGGTCACCCCGTTATATCCATCACCTACGATGAAGGTCTTAATGTCTTCAATATGCAGCTTCAGATCAGCTTCACTGTTGAGCATAGCACTCAGGCCGTTGGCATCTACAGATCGCACTGCCGGCAAAATTGCATAATCTTTGCCTAATGACCAACCGCCAATCAGCGCCCCTGATAGGGTGCCGTCCGGCTGTAGGGTCAATCCTGTTGGCATAATAATGTTTAATGTCGAGGCAGTTGTCACATCCAGTGCGTGTTTTTCCTCGAGCACTGTGCCGACCAAAGGCGTAACAGGCTGGCTGATAAAAACGGCCACGTTGCGCGGAAACACATCTGTACTGATGATCCCCCTCGTGGCATCGACCTGACCAGGGATAAACAGCCATTGCCTGGTCTGACTATCCCAGCCATACAGGTCAAGCTTCTCATAGGGTTGAGCACCACCGGATAAGACAATCTCCAGAGAGGCCTGTCCTTTCCCGCTCATCTCAACAGTATATAGCGGAGAAACCATCTGTAGGAAAGGAGGAATAGAATCCGCCGCGCCCTGTAAATCTCCCCCATTCTGGCCAGACAAAAACTCATCGAGCGAGATGGAACCCAGACAGACGCGCAGGCTGTCTGGACCTGTCCAGACAGCGCTGATGCCCTCCTGTCCTAATGCCGTCGGGTTATTGGCGTTCAGCGTCTGGCAACCTCTAAGCTGTGCCGCCAGATTCAGCGGCGGCAGGAATAGAGCCACCAATGCTAAGATAATCGTGACCAATGCGGCAGCGCCACAGCCAATACCGATCAGCTTTGGGTTGGGAAGAGAAGGTCCGGCAATGGTCTCTTCTGACGCATCCTCTAAGTCATGCAATGTCTGTACTTCTTGATCCATAGGTGTCTTAAAACCCCCTATCATGTTTTTTAACGCACTTTGTTAGCGTAACAATCGGCACAATATATCGTCGAGATGTCTCAGGGCCGTAACTATTCAGCAGTTAGCTGTAAACTAAAACTCGTCACTCATCACTCAAAACTGTCAAGCAGCCGGCACCAATAACCGAATCGTTAATCAGGGCAGAATACTATGAAGTGCATCGCAAGCCGGGCAGCTCCCTCCCGGCCTGACCATAGCATAGCCGGCTTGTGGGTCATTCGGCTCCCAGACCGTAAAGTCGACATTGAATACAATCATCAAGCGAACCTTGCCACTCTGTGATGATAGGATAGCCGCTTCTGCCAGCCACTGAGCCTGCTGCGCGACAGTGACGTTCTTCGCCCACGCAAAAAGTGACGGCAATGCTCCATAACCGTCCGGCGACAGATAACCAAGCTCGGTAAAACACAACGTTTTGCCCAGCGTTCCATAATAAGTATCGACCATCCCGGCGTAGTAACGTGTATAATGCTCGCTACGCGGATCGCCGCTGTTCTGAGACGGTGGAATGATCCCCTCGTTATAGTGGATGCCCATGCAATCCATATAGTTGCCGGCTCCCGCGTCTCGCATCTGAATTAAGTACATCCAATCGTCACAGCCGTTAGCGCCACAGCCGCCGAAAAATCCGGTAGGAGCAGGCGCACCGGAGATAACCAGGACATTGGGGTTAGCTGCTTTAATGGCTTCGTAGGCCGGCTTCAACATATTGTTGACATAGCTTGCCCCGCTGATGTCACTGGCCGGCCATTCGCGGTCGATATTCATCTCGTTCCACACCTCGATACCATCGACCCCTTGAGATGCCAACCCGGCCAGATAGCCGACATAACTCCCGTAATCAATCGATGAGGGATACGACGGCCCGGGCACGCTCATCAGCACCTTGAAGCCCTGCCCATGAGCCTGACCAATCCGCCCAGACTCATCAGCCGGGTTGTCACCAGGGCCCCATTTGTGTTGGAACTTCACCCAGGTCATGCCTGCAAAGTGCATCTTATCCGGGTTGCCCAGGTGATGGGTCTGACCACCCAGCTCGAAGGCACCAATGGCCATCGTATCAGACATCACTGTGGCCGTCGGCTGCGCGACAGGTGTGGCATTAGGATCGGGAGTTGCCTTGGCCAGCGATTCTGTGGGTGTTACCGTCAGGGTAGGTATCTCTGTGGCACGCTCACCGATACTGATCATCAGCTTCCCTACCTCGGCCTCGGCAATCTCGCCTTTGACGCCGGCACTGATGGCATATTCCCCAGGATCGCCTGATGCCTGCCAGAGATACTGAATCAATGACAGATCACCTTCTTGCTCGGTCAAGTTGCTCCCCGATGCGTCCGCGACACGCCAGACTATCGACAACGGAGCAGGCTCACCGGCAGCTTGCCCACCCAGAAAAGCATTGAGCCCATCGGGCAGGTGTGCAGGCGCCTGAGGATGGGCCAAGCCATAAACGGAAACGGCTCCCAGGCCGTAGGTGTTGGCCCAGGACAGCTTGTTGTTCAAACCACGCGCAGAGCCAAAATAGACGGTATGCAGCTGTTCATTTGCGTCGTGATACGTCAGGTAGTTCATTCCCAATGCTGCATCGAAGCCCATCGACTCGATCCGGCTGTTCAACCGCAACGGCAGAGCATCACCAGGAGCCAGGGGCGCATCAGGTTCCAGGTAGCCGGCTACCGGCTCGATACTACCAAAGAGTGCCAATGCCTGTTCCCGGCTGATCGTCGCGATGGTTTCCCCGGTAATCTCTACATTTAATCCGCTGGTCATCAGCCCTACTTTACTGCGGTCGACCTGGCTCACGCATCGCTTGATGGCTTCCTCAGCTTGTCCGTTGGGTAGATAAAGCATTGGATCATCACCTGGAGCCAGCCAGACGCGATCAACATGAGCAGACAGACCAGCCAGTTCAGCAGCATCGAAGGTTGTCCCACGGACAATAATATCCAGCCGCTTATCTTGCGCGTGAAGTTGCTCTGCCAGGATGGCCAGGAAATCGCCATAACCCTGCCCAATATTGAAATCGAGCAGCAGCCCATGACGCGATTCAGCAATGGACATCAGCCGATCGATCACCCGGGTTTGTTGAGCGGGATCGGGGTAGGCCATGAAACCGCCCGCGCGGTTGTCGATCAGCGGCATGACTGTTGTGGCTGTCACCGCCAGCGGTTCCCCCACAAACTCTCCCTGCGAATCGATACTGACACCTTCGGGAAACACCAGATCATAGCCCACGCCAAGGTCGCCTCCCCCCTCGCTGACAACGACACCGGCAGTCAGCGGCTCAGGCTGGACATGAAAGGCCATGATGCTCTGAGATGGATCCTGTAGGGTGAACACGATCACCTGGCGGGCCAGATCCAGGGTGCTGGGCACAGAAATCCAACGTTCCTCATCCGGCTCCCAGCGGTACAGCGTCAGCAAAGCCAATGGCTCAGAGCCGTTTGGAATGGCCATTTCGGCTATGGCCTTGTGCCCACCCCGCATATCCACCGTATAGATTGGGCTAAGAGGCGTCAGGCGAGACTGTAAAGTCTGATGAGCAACACCCCACTGTTTCCCGGCCTGATCGGCAATAAAAACTTCGCGGGGTATCGTACTGACCCGGACCTGTAACTCGCTGGTACCTTCTGCCAGTCTGACAACCAATCCATCAGGGTGCATGATGGATGGGTTCGCTGTGTTCAGGCTGGTAAATGCCCCACCAAAAGGTTGAAGGATGGCAAGAACAACAATTCCCAATGTCACAACGAGCGCGACACCGGCAACAATAATCCAGATTTTGCGTGGAATGCTACTCAAGCGTGTCCCCATCTGTGTCAGCATAAGCGCCCTCTACCTGTTTCCTGAAATGTATACAAACGTACGCATCTCGCCCCAGCGATTTCCCCTGACCCCCGATTGGGTCAGGATTGCGTTGGGCGTTTCGCTCTCCGATTGACGCTGCTAGACGA
>JAFGLD010000339.1 GCA_016928235.1 Anaerolineae bacterium
CACAGGTCATGCTTCGCGCCATTACCTGTTATCTTTTACCCATTTACCTTTTTGCGACCAGGTGAAAACTTTCCTGGAGAACTATATCTTATCTGCCGACCATCTTGTCCATAGCAAAAAACATATCCGGTTGCCCGGATATGATGTCTCCGACAACATCCAATGCGCCCTGCCCTTCCCCACAAGCTGTTCCACATCGCCCTGCTGGCGCTGATCGTCGCTGGCGGGGCGTGGCTGCGCTTTGGGCACGGAGATTGGGATGGAGGCAACCAGCTGCACCCAGACGAACGAGGCATCCTATTCGTCGCGCAGGACATCGGGTTGCCAACCAGCCTCGATACACTCGTTCCTCACCTCTCGCCACTCAACCCGTTCCGGACACCGGAAGGCGTCGAACGCCCCTATGCTTATGGCCATTTCCCGCTCTACGTGATGGTGCTCACTCAATGGCTGCTCAGCGAGCCCTGTCCGCTCATCGAGCCGATCTGCCGAACTATTACCACAGAGAGCCTAGCGAGCCGCCTGCTGAACATCTCCAACCTACCCCGCTTCGATCATCTGATGGTCGTTGGCCGCGCGTTCTCAGCTCTGTTCGATACGATCATCATCGTGGCAGTGTGGCTGCTGGCAAGAGAGCTATTTGGGAGCGAGCACCCCACCCCTGGCCCCTCCTCATGCACGGGGAGGGGAATAAAAAGTGGGGTTGTGGCTGCGGTGATGTGCGCTGTGGCCGTGCTGCATATCCAGAACGCGCACTTTGGGACAGTTGACACGGCGCTGGCGTTATTCGCGACGCTCAGTGTGTGGCTGCTGGCTCGATACACCCGGACGCAGCGGCGCCGCGACAGTGTTCTGGCAGGTATATGCGCCGGGCTGGCGCTCGGATGCAAGGCATCGGCTGTGCTGCTGGTCTTTCCCATCGGCGCAACCTACCTGAAGATAAACAACCGGACGGCATCGGGGGAAAAAACTCGCTGTCGGCTAGAGATATCAACCAGTAAGACAGTGTGGTTGACCCTGTTGGCCGCTATCTTGACCTTCGCGATCACCAACCCCTATGCGCTGCTCGATCCAATGCCGTTCCTCGACGGGCTGGCAACTCAGGCAGCGATGATGTCCGGGGCGCTGGACTGGGATTTCACCCGCCGGTATGCCGGAACGCTGCCACTGTGGTACCCGATCGAGCAGCAGGCCAGGTGGGGGCTGGGACTGCCGCTCACGCTGGCAGCTTATGGCGGATTAGTTTGGGCGGGACGACGAGCGGCTCTTGACCGCTCGCGAATATTGGCAGTAGCGGTGATCTGGGCAGCAGCGATGCTGGCAGGAGGCGGCGTCCAGATGGTGAAATTTCCTCGCTATTTGCTCCCTCTGACCCCGACACTGTTTGCCCTGGCAGGCGGAATGCTCACCATACCACCAAACCAGGCAGGCGACCGGAAAGAACATCGGGCGATGGAGTGGCTGCCAGGCATGGTCTGTCTGGTCATTATGGTACCTGCCACCCTCTATGCACTGGCCTTCGAGGGCATGTATCGACAACCTCACCCGTGGGTAGCGGCCAGCGAGTGGGTGTACTATGAACTTCCTGCCGGCACCCGGATCGCGGTCGAGCAGGGTGACGCTCTGCCGCTCACTATGATACTGGACGGACGGCTCCGGCTGCGTGAGAAGCACATCGAGACCTGCGTCATCGAGCCGTTTACCGAGCCGGACGATGAGGTCAAGCTGGGTCAGACACTCGAATGTCTGAAGGGTGCCGATTTTCTGATCCTCTCCAGCAATCGGCATTATGGGGTAATCCCGCAGTTGGCAGAACGATATCCAATGACGGCAGCCTATTACCAGGCTCTTTTCGACGGCAGGCTGGGTTTCGAGCCATCGAAGTCATTCGATCGCCCCCCTACCCTGCTGGGCTGGATACTGGTCGATGATCCGTTCGGGCAAGCCGGTCTGACCAACCCGATGGGGGGATGGGGAGATCGGGCTATCAACCTGGGCCCGGCCGACGAGTCATTCACAATCTACGATCACCCACTGGTACTGGTGTTTCGCAACGAGAAGCGATTCTCGATAGAACGAATGAGGAGCATGATTGTGCTAAGCTCGACTTTGCATCTATCTGACTGAATGGTTAAAAAGGGTTACGCGAAGGAATAGTTTTTTCGGCATGGTTCAGAAAAACTCCCAAAAGGGGCGTAGCATCTTTACAATTCAACAAGCGTTAGCACGAGCAGTAAGCGAGCTGAAACAATAGGAAAAAGAGAGCCGATCGAAATCGGGAATGACAGCTCCTGCATACATAGAAGTGGCCAAAGGGTTGGAAAACCCAAACCCAATTTTAATGACACCACGCCTCTCGATGTCATTCCCGCGAAAGCTGGAATCCACTTCTACTCCTATGGATTCTCAATAAGCGTCAATTTAAGCAAAAGACTTCTCGATCTCTTTCAAAAAAACATCTTGATCTTTTCCTCGGCTTGCCAAATCTGCTGTCCATCAATCCAAATGACAAATGACCTTAAGTTGACAGTTATGAAGTTGACACTTATGCTTTCAAAACACATTCTAACACCTGTGGCTACACGCATCAGGTGCCTGATTGCATCAGCGTCGCTCATGTCATACAGATAGGCGTCGAGGGTGCCGGGCTCGATGCCATAAAATCGCTGCGCAAAAGCATCGAAGCTCTGCTTCGCATCGTCCCGGTTGGCGGCCACCAGACAGACTTTCAGGCAATTGCAGGTTGAGAGGATGGTAGCCTCGCTGAACATAGCGTTATCGACCGCCTGCATGGCCTTGAGCGCCAGGCGAAGACCATCCCCGGTCAAGGCCACCTGCTCGCGGCTTGCCACCAGGGCCGTGTGATGATCCAATCCGATCAAGAAGATCTGTGCCATCATGAGACCAGGGTGCCCTCTTGCCGGCGAGCACAGGCACAGACGAAATTGCGAGCCAGGTCCAGGTTGGCACTGAAGTGCAGGTGGATGTAAGAGGCTAACAGATTCTCGCGAGCGTAACCCTCGGCACGTACCGTCTCGCCTGGACGTGACACGATCTCGTAAGCGTGAGAGAGGTCATCGGGTCGATCGATCCAGTCTGAATAGTGGAACTCGTGGCCGCGCGTCCGCCCACCACAGGCGAGCAATAGTGTATTCTGCGCGGCTTTAACTTCCCGGTAGCCCATGGTCAGACAACCCGCCATTTGTGCTCGGCCCGGCACCACACCTGCCATAGGGTAAATCCTCCCATTGAGATCGGTGATACTCTCCGTCAAAAACATCAGTCCACCGCATTCGGCGTAGACGGGCATCCGAGCATCGACGAAACTGCGAATGGTCTGTATCAAGGATGTATTGGCGGCAAGCTGCTCAGCGTACAGCTCCGGGTATCCGCCGCCCAGATACAGCCCGCCGATCCCTTCGGGCAATGCCGCATCGCGCAGCGGACTGAAGAAGATCAGTTCAGCGCCTGCCGCCCGCAGCCAATCGAAGTTGTCCTCATAGTAGAAACAAAAGGCCTCATCGCCGGCGACGGCGATCCGGGTAAGCGATGTCTCAGGTGGCTGTGCAAGCGTGTCATATAACTCCATGCTGGGGGCTAAACCGGCAATCGAACGGAGTTGTTTCAGGTCGATGTGCTGCGCGACCAGCTCGGCGGCACGCTGCAGAAAAGTGTCGATCTCTGTGGCGCGCTCGATGGCAGTGTACAGTCCCAGATGCCGCTCCGGGACATGCAGGACACTTTCACGTGGCAGCCAGCCCAGCACCGGCAGACCAATTGCCTCGATGGCTTGTGTCACCCACAAGGCGTGTTTTTCACTTCCTATGTTGTTACAGATCACACCTGCCACGTTCAGAGCAGGGTCGAAATCACGGTAGCCCAGAGCCAGCGCCCCCGCGCTGCGAGCCATCTTTCCCACATCAAGAACCAGGATGACCGGGGCATGAAACAACTTGGCGACCTCTGCCGTCGAGCCGCTTTCAGTCATGGCATCATAACCGTCAAATAACCCCATCACACCTTCGATGACGGCGATATCGGCACCCTGGACAGCCCGCGCAAACGTGCCCTCGACCTGGCTGATTGGCGACATCCAGGTATCGAGGTTGCGCGAGACTCGCCCGGTCGCCGCAGTATGGTAGCCAGGATCGATGTAATCCGGCCCGACCTTGAAGCCTTGCACAACCTGGTCACGTGATAGAGCAGCCATCAGACCGGTCGCAACGGTGCTCTTGCCGCTGCCGCTGGCCGGCGCACCGATCACCAGCCGGGAAATATCAACTCTCACGTATCAGCCTCCGCGAATAGACAATCATGAGCGAAAGATAATGAATCGATTGGCGCCGCAGCGCGGCCATGTCCCGGTGAACCCACCCTGCGGAATGGGAAGCGCGTTCCACAACCACTGCCTGCCCACCAATCCCAAGCTCGTCCAGCAAGTCGATAACTTCATCCAGGACGCGGTGAACCTTCATCAACACGACGGTATCAAAAGATGCCAGGATGGGCTTTAGCGCAGTGATGTCCTCGAATGTCGCCGGGAGAACAGACAGCCGCTCACCCGCTTTGACGAGCGGCTGCATGACATCCGTGGCGGTAGCCGTGATCGACGTGACGCCCGGTACGACTTCGACTGGATAACCTTCCGGCAAATGCTCAAGGATGTAACCGAAAGTACTAGACATTATCACGATTAGATTTTCCAAGCGAGAAACATGTCCCTATTTTGGCTTTATTGCGCTTCAGTTCTGTAAATCGTGATAATGTCTACTGTACAGCATGTGATCGCCCTCAGTCAGAAAAGCCACATCGGGGCCAAATTGTCGCCGGATGCGAGGTCGCTCATACCTTCTCCCATGAAGCGCACTGCGCTGCTCCGGTGTTTGAGGATGCCGTTGCAGTGCAAGAACAGTGTTGATTTGCTGGAACCGTTACATCCCAGAAAGGCGATTTTGCATCCGGTAGGCAGGTGGATGGATACTGTATCGAGCGCAAGCTCTGCGCGTCCGGGATAGGTGTAGACAACGTTGCCCATCTCAATGATGTCCACCAAAGCCCTCACTTGGCCCACAGCCTCCCTCTACCTTTGACAATAAGAGTAGAATAGAATCACCTATCAACTCTGAACCAACTAAAATAGTTTGTGGGGGCATCACTGTCCCTGGCCACCCAATTGCTCAAAGGCTACTTCATGCCATCCAAACCATCCCAACGAAAAACAGCGCCAGCCGATTATGGCCTAGCGATTAGAGAGCCTGTTCAACCAACTACACTGGACGGGTCTGCACCAGATGGAACATCTCGCGTTGAACTGCGTCTGATCGCTCACTGGCTGGGTAGTGCTCTGGCAACCTTGTTGGTGATCATCTATATGGCCTCTTTCACATTGATCCTGGCCGAGCGGGGTCGCCAACATATGCCAGCCCAACCAGGCCAGGCTGCCATCCAGGCACTGGTACGTACTGGCGAATATATTCTTTTTCACCCGGCTATATACAGCTGGGACAAGCAAGAGCTGTCGGCCCTAAGACTGGTAACAGAAACACTCAAGTGCAGTGCCGGTCTACTACTGCCAGCGATGGGAGTAGCTTTTCTGCTCGGTCTTCCGCTCGGGTTCGCCGCTGCTCTGACCAGGCGAAGAACATCATCAGCTCTGATCATGCTCATTTCGGTCCTGGGTACCTCCACTCCCAGTTTTTTGTTTGCCATGTTCCTATGGATGATCAATATCTGGGTACACAACTGCTTCAACATCAAAGTACTACCATCGGCCGGCTTTGGATGGGATGCACACATGATTATGCCGATCCTGGTATTGTCTATGCGTCCACTGGCCCAAATTGCCCAGGTTACTTACGTGACGGTCCAGGATGTCTTACGCCAGGACTACATCCGCACGGCACATGCCAAAGGGCTTTCCTGGAACGAAGTGCGCAATTTACACATCCTACCGAATATCATGATCCCCATTCTCACCACTCTGGGAGCTTCTCTGCGCTTTTCGCTGGCCAGTCTACCAGTAGTAGAGTTCTTCTTCGAATGGCCGGGGATCGGCCTTACCCTATTGAAGGCCATCGATTGGGGCAATGCCTCACTGGTCATCGATCTCATCTTATCATTAGGAATATTCTTTTTGGTTACCAATCTGGCTATTGAATTACTCTTCCCGCTGATCGACGCACGTCTGTGTAATGAGCCTACAGGTCAAGAACGAGAAGATCGCCAATCCGTCTTGAGATGGTCACATGGACTCTTGGATACAATTGTTTCCTGGTTAGAAAGTCTGCGCCACCGATTGACCTACCCAAGACCGGGACTGCCTCCATTGCCAAAGGGTATTCTGTCACCGCCAGTGGATAAAGCAAATCTGGTTGCCTCACACCGTAAATGGGTGCAGGGCAATCTGCTTGCTAACCCAATTTTGATACTTAGCAGCCTATCTCTTTCGGCTGTGATTGTACTGGCACTATTTGGAGAAAATCTCACTGAAGCCAGCCCCTATCAGACCCATAGTGTGATGATGGTTGAAGGTAAGATCGGTGCACCGCCATACCCACCTTCCGCAGTTTTTCCATGGGGCACCGACCACATTGGGCGAGATATTCAATCCCTTGTCCTGGCAGGCGGTAAGCGGACTCTGACCCTGGTCTTCTTTGCCATGCTGGCCCGGCTGGCCATGGGGGCCACACTGGGTATGCTGGCTGGTTGGCAATATGGTAGCCGGTTTGATCGCATCATCATGGGCGCGGTGGGCGTATGGGCGGCATTTCCGGTAACAGTGTTCTCCATGCTTGTGATTCAGGCCCTTGGCATCCAGCAGGGTATGTGGGTTTTTGTCGTAGCACTTTCAGTTGTGGGCTGGGGAGAAGTAGCCCAATTTGTGCGTGGTCAGGTGATCGTACTTAAGCCTCAATTGTTTATCGAGTCGGCTCGCTCGGTCGGCGCCAGGTTTGATCAAATCCTTACCCGGCATATCCTGCCCAATCTGGTCAATCCACTCATTGTCCTGGCAACCCTGGAAATGGGCAGCATTCTAATGCTGCTAGCCGAGTTGGGCTTCCTCAATATCTATATGGGTGGCGGATTCAAGGTGATGATCGCAGAAACCGGACGGATGGTGCCGGTTGTTGCACATTTCTCAGATGTGCCGGAGTGGGCCGCATTGATCGCCAACATACGATTGTATTGGCGGACATATACGTGGATGGCCTTGTATCCAGGGCTGGCAATTTTCCTGTCGATCGTGATCTTCAACCTGTTCGGCGAAGGTCTGCGCCGTTTTCTAGACGACAGCCATGCTAATCTGAGCCATCTGTTTAACCGCTATACCTATCCAGCCATAGTATTATTGGCGATTAGCATCACCCTACTGTTACGTTCGTCTACACCACTGAGCATTTATCGCGCCGAAGGTCTCAAATTTGACGCGCAACATGTGCTGGAGAACATCCAGGCATTGACATCGCTAGAGATGCAGGGACGAGAGACCGGCACACCAGGAGCCGAGCTAGCTGCCAGACATATTGCGAGTAGCATGGAAGAGATAGGCATCCTCCCGGCCGGCGAAAACCAAACCTACATTCAACACCTGATACAACCCCGCCCACATCTGTTGGAGCAGCCACGACTGACACTACTTGACAAAACTGGTCAGCCATCCGTCGAACTGGTCTACCGGCAAGATTTCGCTGAGTATGTGCGGGCAAACTGTGGCGGCGCAGATGCACACGCACCGATTATGGGAGCTGCCTTTGGACCGGTTTCCGATCCAACCTTGAGCGACTCCTTCGGCTTGAGCAATAGCACCGCCCGAGGTCGGATTATCATTGTACGTACCGGAGATATCGACAAGTTCAACGACGAGGCAGTCGAGGGCGTCCTGATCGTGGCCGACGACACTCTTCCTATACAGCGCAAGGATGTTTTCTCGCATCAGCTAATACCATACCAGGACTACCCCCCCTTCATGCTAATTTCTCCGAGTGTTGCCGACACCCTACTGCAATCAGCCGGTAGCAGTCTGGCAACGCTGGATGCAGCCCGCGACTCTCTGGCACCAGGAGAATTGTTCCTCACTGAGCCAGGTATGCAGGTAGCTCTCTCACTCCAGCCACGTAGGGCAGATGACTACCTCAACGAAACTTACATCAACGTTATGGGTGTCATACCTGGCCAGGGACACTTTATGAATATGGAAGAACAGGTGATTATTGTCAGTGCCTATTACGATGGCGTGGGAACAGATCTGACCGGGACAGTCTACCCAGGCGCTAACGACAATGCCAGTGGTGTGGGTACGATGCTGGAATTGGCTCGACTACTCAAAGAAAGTCCATATCAGCCGGACAAGACAATTCTGTTTGTAGCCTGGGCAGGTGGAGAGAGAAGCGAGGGTTTGAGTGTGAACAACATACTCAATGCACGTCCTGGCGGCAACAAATTGACCGTCGAGGCAGTGATCGAGCTATCAGGAATCGGATATGGGACAGGCAAATCGATTGCCATTGGAGAAGACAGCAGCTACCGCCTGGTGACACTCTTCCAAGCGGCAGCCAAGGAGTACACATTGCCTGTGACCACACGTGGGCGCGGACCGCACTATGGACGGGAAATTCGACCTGGTTTTGGGGGCCGAGAGGCACTGACGCTTTCGATCTCTTGGGATGGTGCTGACCATCTGGCTCATACACCACAGGATAGGTTGGATATTATCGATCCCCAAAAAATCAACGCTATCGGTCGTGCCACATATCTGACCCTCCTGGTATTAAGCCGTGAGACGGAGTACTAATATTTCGTGCCAAATAAGCCATCGATGGCATTAGGCTGCAACATACTCAAGCAGCATAAACGTCAACTTAAGCAAAAAACTTCTTGATGTCTTTCAAAAAAGATCGAGATCTTTTTCCGAAAACTTCTCGATCTTTTTCAAAAACATCCCGATCTTTTTCTCGGCTTGCCAAATCTGCTTTCCATCAATCCAAATGGCAAATG
>JAFGLD010000340.1 GCA_016928235.1 Anaerolineae bacterium
AGTGGCCGATGATCCACAAGTTCACCCGTGAAATGAACCCGGCTTTTGACTCGTCACTCATCACTCATCACTGTTTTCAAGAGAGTGGCCGATGATCCACAAGTTCACCCGTGAAATGAACCCGGCTTTTGACTCGTCACTCGTCACTCGTCACTCGTCACTCGTCACTCGTCACTCGTCACTCGTCACTCGTCACTCGAACACGCCAGCCAGCCAGTTATTCCGGCTGAACAGTTACCATTCTAGCTGAGAACTATGACACTATACATGATGTGGGGAATAACCTACGGCTTTGCCGCCGCCATGCAGCCGGGGCCTTTTCAGACCTACCTGCTCTCTCAGACCCTGCGCAACGGGTGGCGTCGGGCCTTGCCGGTGGTGTTGGCGCCGCTGCTCAGCGATGGCCCTATCATCGCGCTGGTCATGCTCGTGTTGAGCGTCGTTCCGGCGTGGTGGATCCGGCTGCTGCAATTAGGAGGCGGCGCCTTTGTGCTCTGGCTGGCAATTGGGGTATATCGCTCGTGGCGTGACTTCGACGCCCAGGCGCCTATCGAACAACCCGCCCAACAACACATCTTCCGGGCAGTGCTGGTCAACCTGCTCAACCCGGGACCTTACATCTACTGGAGCCTGGTCACCGGGCCGATCCTGCTGACAGCCTGGCGCCAGGCGCCGATCAACGGGCTGGGCCTGCTGCTGGGATTTTACCTGACCATGGTGGCAAGCCTGGTGGGGTTGGTTTTGCTCTGTGCAAGCGCGGGCAGGCTGGGAACCCGGATCAATCGTGGACTACTCGGCCTGTCCGGGTTTGCCCTGGCCGGGTTTGGCTTGTACCAGATTGGATCGGGGGTTGTGGACTGGTGGGCTGGGTGATGGGTGACAGGGGTATAGGCGACAACTTGAGGTATTTGGGCATTACCGGTTTGTCTGGTGATCGGTTTTTTGTTCGCCAGCGATGATTGGCCGATCCGCCTATGGGTGACGAATTCTATAGGCTGTTCTCCGCGCTTATAAACCCTGCCATTTGCCCCACCAGCATGATCAAACAGCAATATTCGAGAAGTCACGTCCCCAACAAGATGTCATTTCCCACGAAAGCAAGAATCCACGAGAGAACGGCATTCCACCGATAGCCACCACCGACCACTCAAGCAACTTTCACGTCTCTAATGTGCATTCTGCCTGTCGGACAGCGCGTCGCGCGTGGTTGAAAGTAACCGGGCAATCGATCAGGTAAAGCGTAGAGAGCCGAATTCACAAATCCTTCACAGATCTTTCAATTCACTTCACTCAAAAGGGTGAAGGAGTATATTGAAATAAAGGTTGCATGGTTGCGTACAAATTTGTCGCTGCTGATCATGCAAAAGTCATGCCAACTGGAATGGGTAGCCCATTTGGTCAAACAAACATTCGCCCAGGTAGATCCACCGTAATCAAATACACGGACAATTCACGGCTGCCCCCTATCACTCACTGCCGGCTTGGAGCTTTTATCATGTCATTATCCCATTTAATCAAGAACATTCGCCTTACACCGGTTGTTGCACTGGCTTTTGTGCCAATTTTGCTCACTGTGCCGACCGAGGCCGCGCGCGCCGCGACCGAGGTGGCATTCAACAGCGAACCACTGCCGCCGGAAAGCGGCGCGTCTGCTACTTCGCCGGTTACTCAGAGCCAGGTAGAAGAAACGCTCCACACGGCGCCGATCATGTTCATCGAGTACGACAACCGACCGTCCGTCACAGAGGAAGGCAAGGATCGCCCGGTGAAAACCTTCCAGATGCAGGGCGCCGGCGGCTCGATCATCCTGACCCCCAGTGAAATGTGGATCAGCGTACTGCAAACGCCGGAGATCGATCCCGCCCAAAGTCGCCACTTTCTTGACCCGGAAGCTGCGTCCGAGCCAAACACCCCGATCGAAGGGGTTACCCTGAAGATTAGCTTCGATGGAGCCAATCCCAATCCGCGCATTGAGGGCTTTGACCCGCTGGATACGACAGTGTCGTTTTTCAAGGGCAGCGATCCGGATGAGTGGCATACCGAGGTGCCGGTGTGGGGTGGCGTGCGCTACACCAACCTGTATCCAGGGATAGATCTGGTGGTGACCAGCAGAGATGGCGCCTGGCATTGGCGGCTGGATGTCCGGGAGGATACCGACCCTACATCCCAGTCCGGCTCACTTCCCAAGCTTATCAGCTTCGACCGGCTCCTGACCGGCTCCCCGCCCGCATCCTCCCCATTGGATGCCGTCAGCCTGCGCATCGAGGGCGCCGAAGGGCTAAGCCTACTGAGCGGCGGCGAGTTTTCCTTGCAGCCGGCGGTTGGAATCTCCACCAACGTCGGCGAGTATGCGTTGCCATTGTTGGATGTGGTTGGCGCAGGGCCTGACCCGTCCTCCACGCCCGAAGTGACCGGCGAGGTAATCGAGACGCCATTTTCGGATGCGGCTATGCCCAAGACTCTGGCCCGTAGCGCCTATCAATCCGGAATCAGCGACCTGCTCTATTCCACTTACCTGGGAGGCGCCAAAGGGGATATGGCCTATGATGTTGCTATCGATCAGAATGGGGCAGCTTACATTATCGGCCGGACCTATTCACCGGATTTTCCAAAAGTGCCGGGAAGCTATGATGAGATCTGTGGCACGGACAACCTCTGCAATGCGACAACGGATGTCTTTGTCGCGAAAATCGATACCTTGTCTATCGGCACAGCTTCACTTGTCTATGCAACCTTCATAGGTGGAAGTGGGCGGGATGACGGTGGCGGTATTGCTGTTGACTCTCTTGGCAGGGCCTACATTGCCGGCTGGACCAGTTCATCTGATTTCCCCAGGGAACGAGCCTACGATGACAGCTATGGCGGCGGCAATAATGACGATGCCTTTGTGACGCAACTGAGCGCCGATGGCAAATCGCTGGAATACTCCACCTATCTGGGTGGGCCTTTCAGTGATTGGGCCGACGATATTGCATTGGGCGATCTTGGAGTAGCTTATATCGTTGGCAGCAGTGAGTCTTCCAAATTTCCCACTACGCCTGATGCCTATGATCGGGTTTGCGGTGATGGTACAGTAAGCTATGACGATAGATGTAGTTGGGATATAGTTGTGGCAAAAATCGATACCTCCCTCTCAGGTGTCGATTCACTCATCTACTCGACGTTTTTAGGGGGAATGTATGCAGAAGGATGGGAGAGTGACATTGCGGTAGATGCTCTTGGTAGGGTGTATGTGGTTGACCTGACAGCTTCGTCTGATTTCCCCACGGAAGGCGGGTTCGACACAACCTGTGATGAAGAAGATGACGATTGCTCACAAGATGCCTTCCTGACGGTGATCGATACCACTTTACCGGGGGCGGCAGGATTGGTGTACTCAACTTACATCGGTGGCTCCGATTGGGATTTCCCGGGTGATGTGGCGGTTAGCGAAGATGGCATGGCCTATGTCACGGGAATGACCAAATCGCCCGACTTTCCACGTCGCGGGGCTTTCGACAATGAGTGTAACGTTGGCAATACGGGCCGGTGTTCCGACGAGTTATTCGTCATGAAGATCGATCCAACCGTTAGCGGAGATGCGTCACTCATCTATTCAACATACCTTGGCGGCAGCAGCAATGAATATCGTGGAGCTATTGCCGTCGACCAGGAGGGGATAGTCTATGTTACCGGCACAACTTCCGGTGATTTCTTCTATGGAGAGGCATACCCCATCCACGGCTTTGCCGGGAAAGGCGATGCTTTTCTGGCCAAACTGAGCGCGGATGGCGCTACTTTGCTGTACTTTACTTATCTGGGCGGCAGCGAGAATGATAACGGCTTTGATGTTGCTGTTGCCGATGATGGCATAGCTTACATTGTCGGCTGGACATCTTCCACCAACTTCCCGTTCACGACAAGTGCTTACCAGCCAAACTTTCAGGCTGGAAGCGATGCCTTTTTGACCAAACTGGCAACCAGTCCTCAACTGGTGTTGAGCGTTAGCGCGCCGGATGCGCTTTCGGTTGTAGACGATCAGTATTCACCCAACCCGTTTGATATCATAGCGACAATATCCAATAATAACGAGCTGACGGCAAAAGACGTTCAGCTCACCCTGGATCTCACCGATGCCCCAGGTCTTTCATTAGTATCGGGCACCCCCACGCAATCGATCGGTAACCTGGAAGTAGGGTACGAGCGCCAGGTCATATGGCGTATACTGGCGACCACGCAGAGTGCCTCTACCATCTTTTCCTACCAGGTCACCGCCACAGCCTCGAACGCATCTTCCAAAACAGAAGACCGACAAATTACACTCCCCGGGACATCCTCACAGGCGATCACCGTCGATATTCTCGATGGGCCGGAAGGTAGCCCGGTAAGCGCGTTGAGCTTGGAAGATGGCTGGCCGACGCCCAATCCATTGACTGTGAGAGTAACGCTTCAGGATACATTGCCGGAAGGTGAGATGCTGTTGGTGCTCCAACTTGGCTCCAGTGATGATCAGGCGCGTTTCTATGTTTCTTCTTCCACGCTACCTGTTGCAGACTGTACTCTTGCTTCGGGCCCCGATAAATATTCCTTCAATCAGTACTCAGTTGGATGCCCTGTGGTAGTTCATGCGCAAGAGACGATCTTCACCCTGGAGGTATGGATACAACCATCGTCTACCGCGATGCTGGATGTTAAGGCACGTATTCTCAGTTACGCGCAAGGCTTACTAGGGCAGGATCAGGCTAGCGTCAGCATTCCTCGAGCAGAGATCTATCCGATCGTCTTCATACCCGGTCTGGGAGGCACCCAACCGCCCATGTATGTTGATGACTATCATAATACGTGGCTGGCAGATGGTGTGTTGTTGGCTGCCAATGAAATGGCTCGATACAAAGACCTGTACACTGCTCTAGAGAAACTGGGGTATGAGAGGAACAGGACCTACTTTCTTTTCCCCTATGATTGGCTTGTTCATGTGGTCTCCTCAGCCCGGTTGTTACATAATAAACTTCTCGTGCCTGCCGCAGCAGAGATCGCCAGTCCGACCACAGGCGTTCCCTGGGTGGCGGGCTATGGTGGCGATGCGCAGGACATCGAGTTCGATTTGATCGGCCACAGCACCGGCAACTTGATTATAAGAGCCTACCTGGAAGCACCTTCTAAAGGCCCCAGCACCACGGAAGAAGAACTGTATTGGGATGGTTATGTACGGCGCTATGTAAGTATTGCTGGAACGCACAAAGGATTGCCTCTGGGATACGTTATGTTTGAGGGTATTGAACCAGAGCCTGGTGATACAATTGCGAGATTGGCAATGTGGTTGTGGGCGCCTCCCCGGGCACGGGCATCTGGTTACTTTCATGGTGCATGCCCATCCAATGACTACTCATGTGTTGGGTGGTGGAGTGATGAGGAGAAATATCTGTTTGTTCATGATCCCCTATTTGGCATCACGGTGCTACCTGGTTTCTTGCCAACCTATGAGGAATTTCCTTACCTGGTGGATGTAGACGGTACACCTTACCCGGAAGGTCGGTTGGCTAATCCGTTGTTACAATCTTGGGATGAGAAAGTGAGTAACAATCTGCTCGATCCTTATTTTGACAACTTACACGTGTTTTCCAATCTGCTGAAGCGATATCCTGACAGGATCGCCGATCTCTATACGCCGTACTATGGGCTTAATGACCCGGACAACATGCAGCGGCTCCGAGATCGGATGCGAGACCCAGTCGACGACACGATGATCAATGTATGCAATATCTTCGCGGGGGTTAGCACGCGTGAACCAAAGGTTGATCCTGAGGACAAGGCGTTATATGATACGCGGGTGAAGTTGACCGTGATGGGGCAGCAAAACCAAGCACCGTATTGGTTAACTGGCAAGCTCTTTCAGGGGTGGTTTGCTGATGGAGACAGAGCAGTTCCGGCGGTCAGTGGAGACCCGACTAATCTCTGGATCGAGAATTTGCGTGGTTGGTCTAATTTGGATACAGATCCAGAACTCCAAGATAACGACCTCACAACCAGCCACACAACGATAGTGGGCTACGGCATTACCCACAAGCACATTGCTGAGTGTCTGATTGGAATAGCACCGTCTTTCCTGGAGAATGATTCTGATTCGGGTGACCAGCCAGAGGGTGGTGTAGCGGCTCAAGCCCTCGCCCCGGCGCCCAGCGCCGTAACGCCCTCCGCAGCATCTGAAAATGCCGTTGATCTGTACGAGCGTGCGTTGGCTATTTCGGCACAAGGGCCGGTGGAGATGACGTTGGTTGACCCGCAGGGTCGCCGCTTGGGTTATAGTTCGGCCACGTCCGTTCCGTGGTGGGAAATACCTTTTGGCTCCTATACCGTCGACTCCGATCTTGGCTATAAGTATCTGCTCATCTTCCTGCCCGAAACCGGCAATTACACCCTCTCCATCACCAGCGCCGGCACGGGCGAATACACCATTCTGGGCTCTTACTATGACCAGACAGGCGGGGTGAGCCTGTTCAGTGTGCAGGGTCAGGCCGCGCCGGGCGCCGCAAACACGCAGTCCGTCACCATACCCGTCCAGGCCATCGATGTGCCACAACCGCCGAGTGTGCAGGCCGGGCCGGATATGAGCGTGGTGGCTGGCCAGCCGATCACCTTTGCCGGGCGATACAGCGATATCAATGCTGCGGATACGCACAGCGTGGCCTGGGACTTCGGCGATGGGGCCACAGCACAGGACACACTGACCCCGGCGCATACTTACCTGTTCTCCGGCGTCTACACGACGGGCTTGACGATCACAGACAGCAGCGGGTTTGCCATCACCGACACGCTGCAAGTGACGGTGATCGCGCCGGGCGACCTTGCCGGCCTGGTATCACTTCTGGATCAGATGTACGCCCAGGGGCAGATCAACAATCACGGTATCTACCAGAGCCTGCGGCAGAGGCTACTGAATGCGCAAAGGGATCTGGAGAACGACAAGCCGGAGCAGGCTATCAAGAAGCTTCAGGATTTCCAGAAACAGGTAGACAAGGAAGCCGGTAAGCATATCACGCCACAGGCTGCCGCCACACTGAAAACCGGTGTCGACAAAATCTTGGAGGGATTGCAGTGACCGTACTTAAGAACACCAGCCGTGCCTCGCGAAGGCGAAAGGGATGCCTGATAGCGACGTTGCTAACTGTGGCCGTGGCAAGCGGGTTAGCATCCGGGTGCTACATCAGTTGGTGCTGGGGACTATGGGGGCGGAATGCCGAATTGATGCACTATTTGTTTGACTGCCGCTGTCCGGCGGCCAGCGAGGAGGCACGATATCGGCCTTTCAAGGTGCTGGTGTCGGCCTGTGAGCAGCCACTGTTACAAGATATTTCACCCAACGGCCGTTATGTGTTGATTTCTAGAGGGCCAGACCATTCACGTTTCTTGTTGGATATGGAAACCGACCAATCGCAAGAGGTTCAAGCAGGAGGCATCAACAGTTTTCTCAATAACACTTTGATTATGACCCGGTCGCAGGAGGGAACGTTTCTTTTGGATATTCAGGATAGCACACGAACACCAGCAATCTATGTGGATGACCTGTACAAGAAACCACCTTCGGAGCAGGTGCGGCAAGCATTAAAGGATGCAGCACAAGCCTACAAGGTGGATGGGTATTTTGTGGCGCTGGCACCCGACTACAAACATTCGCCTGATGGTAATGTAGTCATCTTGTTTAGCAACTCGGATTATTGGCGTCGTCTGGAGGCGATTCTGAACGAACTAGGTGTCTCCTATACTGAAATCCCCTCCCAGAAAGCAGGCAGTGTAGAGGGAGCACAATATTCGCATAATGGACAGTTGTGGGCTGATACGGAAGGAATTCACATGGAAAGCACAGGACAGATAGTCGTTCCAAGCGGTCAACAGGCACCCTCCCTTTATGCGCATAGCTTTGGGGCAGGTCGGTGGGTGAACAACGATCGGGCTGTTGTGTACGGGGGAGGTGGCTATCGCTACCTGTTTGGTGGTGGGGGGTTTTCGCCAGCCTTTTTGCCCTACCCACTGCCCATCTTGCTATTGGAGGTGCCGCCTGAATACTGGCCTGAGCCATGAACGGCGCAAGATGGCAACGTCCGTTACCATACCCGCCCAGGCCACTTCTGTCACCCCAACCGCGTTGTGGCCCGCCAACCACAAGTTAGTGGCTGTGCACGCAGTAGCTCAGATAGATGATGCACTCGGTTCGACTCCCATCGTGCAACTGGTGTCCATAAACTCTAATGAACCCGATGATGGATTGGGCGACGGTGATACGGCTGGTGACATCATCATCCAGCCCGATGGAACGATCCTGCTCCGCGCAGAGCGGTCAGGTAGGGGGCAAGGACGGATTTATACCATCACCTACTCGGCGCAGGATGCGAGCGGCAATATAACTGTCCAGAGCGTGACCGTCGTCGTGCTTAAAGATCGCTCTGGCGCGGTCAAAGAGAAGTAAATCTGTGGATAAGCCTCACCCCCTATGACCAAGTGTCGTAGGGGTGAGGTCAAAAATAGTGGACACAATTCCATTACTCTATAGTCGGTGAGTGCGAAACGTGTTGGCTATGTTGACAAGTATGGAGGGGTAAAAGATATGTGGTTGCTGCTGCCGATCATACCCATAGTGCTCATTCTCACAATGTTCCTGGTGGCTCACAGGCAGGAACGAGAACTGCCTGCCATAGAAAGGCGGGTTTCACTTTCTCTGTGGGTTGGTCTGCTTTCGTTAGTGCCTGGCCTAATGTATGCCAGACACCTTCAGGGAGGGTCGCTACTGGCCTTCTCGTTCGAAAACGCCACTGAAGTCCGGGGCTGGCCACTGCCCTGGTGGGGATATCAAGGTGTCTTTAGCCTATTATGGGTACCTCTTGCCCTCCTAGCTGATATGGGACTGGTAGCCGTGATAGCCTTGATTTGTTTCGGCCTTGCTGGTGTCCTCAAACGCCGTATACCCTGGTGGACCTCCAAAGCGAGTAGCGTGTATCCACTTTTGGCTATTGTGCTGGTCTTTTTTCCCTTGTATGGAGCGCTGTCAGCAGAGCTATACAATACCTTACAGGAGGAAGGGTCGCACCGGCAATACGTGGCGTGGGTAGAACGAAATGCCGAAACAGTTATCGGCTCTATTCAACTTGAGCAGTGCAATGGGTTTGCCCTCGTTCCTTCGCGTGAGCATCCGGGGACCATGAATATCCAGGTTTCTGTCACTGCCAGGGTGAACGAGTCCCATGTTTTCGAACTCAGCGCCCATATTCAAGAAACGAGAGGCAACAGAGTAACTTCGATAGTCAAAGGGTCATTGAAACAACAACTGCCCGCAGGAGAGCACCTTCTTGAGTTCATCATACATCCCGTAGATGTCGATTCGGACTATGTGCGCGTTGACAAGCCCGGCCCATACGAAATACTGGTTATTGCCAATCGCATCAGTGTGGCTGACGGCGGCTATGGGGGATTTTTCGAATGGGAGGAGTTTGTTTATGCCTATGACAACCTGGGCATCTCTGGTGAAAACCTGAGGCTAGAGTGCCAAAGTCCACCCTATACCCTCGCCGATCTCGGCCTACCCATTAGTCCAACTAGCCAGCCATAGCGAGCGTCCAGAGTCAGGGGTGACCTGGCGGCTGAAAACAATACCAATAGGGTTGGTGTACTTAAAACCGAGTACAGTCTGGACGGCGGCGCAACGTTCCAGATTTACAATGGGCCATTCGTGATCGACCAGGACGGCGTGACGACCGTTATGGCCCGCTCCACAGATCGAGTAGGCAACCGGGAGGAGCCCCCTGTCTCATTAGTGGTGCGTATTGACAAAACCGCGCCCATACTGACACTCTCTATCGAACCTACAATACTGTGGCTCGCCAATCACAAGCTGGTGGTTGTTCATCCGATTGTTCAGGTATATGATGTCATTGATCCCGTTCCCATCGTGCAACTGGTGTCCATAAACTCTAATGAACC
>JAFGLD010000341.1 GCA_016928235.1 Anaerolineae bacterium
AGAATTCTTATTACCGATAAAGTCTACCGACCTGTACGGTTACTGGATTAGTTTCTGAAGGTTCATTTACCGGACTGACTGCCGTCTGTACACGAGTGGATTCCCGCTTTCGCGGGAATGACAGCTTTGATAAGGTGCTATTTACGCAAGAACTTGCAGGAACATAGCAAGTTATGCGCTATTGCGTTTTTTGACCGTCGACCTGTGATTTGCACCTAAGCCCTGCCCCGTTGTCCGGATATGTCTTTCAAGTCTCTACATCTTCAGAGCCGGGCACTTGTGCCTGTTGCCAGGCTTCCAGAGCTGCAAGCGCCTCCGGGCTACCGATATCTCTCAGATAATCGGCAGCTATATCACAAATTCGCTGCCCTTCTCTGTTGTCATAGCATCCTGTGTCATGGAGTGCTTCGATCAGGGCATCTCTGACGATCAGCGGGTCTGAGCTTGCGTAGTAGAGCGTGCCTACAGCATAAGATCTCACTTGGGGACTGCTATCATTCTTGAGCGCGTCGAGTACCAGAGGCACCGCGCTATCAGCATGGTAGTGTTCAAGTTCATCGATAATTGCAGCGCGCAGATTTTCGGTCCGGGCAGTACGATATAACCGCGCCATGAGCGGAAACGCGATATCATCTCCTAGCACATGGAACCGGTAAACGATATCGGCCAGGGCCTCCTCATCTTTGATCAGATTGATCTGCGCCAGCAGCAAGTCAGCCCCATCGGATACCTCCTGGTTGAGCAAGGCGCTGAGCGCGCTGACGCGCAGAGCATCGTTGACATCTTCTGCCAGGTAGGTTCGCAACAGAGCCTCTATCTGTGCATCGAATACGCTTACCAGCTCCCAGATTGCGGCCCGCCGAACCGATATCGAGGAATCGTGGCGCACAATATCGATGATGCTGGAAACCACTTCGGGATATTGTTCCAGACGTATGGATTCTATCGCTTCAAGCCGTTCCTCCTCATTCCGGCTGTGGTGTGCAATGCCAAGCAGCGCCGCGACAACTTCCGAGGTGTTAAAGTACCTCAGCTCACGCAGGATATTCACATGGGCTTCGCTTGTTGTTTGCCGTAGCCGCTCAAGCAGCAGGTGGGGAACATCGACATCACCGCGGGCTCGCAGAGCCTGTGTCACTCCCCACGAATTTTCCCCCTTCTCAACCAGATCGAGCAAAAAAGGCACCACGCGCGGATCGTCCATCACGCCGATGGCCTCGATAATAGCCTGGCGGTTGCGCCGCTCTTCCTCTGCGTAACGCGACAGCAGAATATCGCAGGCTGCTTGTATCTGCCGATCGCCAACCGCTTGAAAGGCTGCCAGGCGGATGGGCTCATCCGGGTGTGTCAGTGCCTGGAGCACGACATCCCTGGCTTCCTCACTATCCAATGCAGCCAGAAGGTGAACGGCCTTTTTCCTGACTGCTGTATCTTCTTGAGTGTCAACCAGCTCTTTCAACTGAGAGAGATGTTCTATGGCCGGCATCCCGATGTGGTGGATGAACCGATCGATTGCCCATTGGCGGATGTTCTGATCGTCGCCGTGGAGCATCTCGATGATCTGGGATAGGCGGCATGTCTGCCCCAACATTTTGAGTGCTGTCCAGGCAACGTGAACCAGGGGACCGGTTGGAGCCTCTTCTAAGGCATCATCAAAATCCAGCCTGCTCGCTGCCTCATAAGCAGCATATTTCATAAGTATCGGCAGCGATCTGAGATCGCCGATCTTACCGAGTGACAGAATGGCCGTCCCGGCCACGCGCGAATTGTTCTCATGTTCAAGCAGATCCAGCAGTGGCTCGACCGCCTCCGCTGACCCGATCTGCCCTAATGCCCAAGCCGCGACTTTGCGCAGTCCGGCATCGGCATCATCGAGCAGTGTGGCCAGTGGCTCGACTGCCCGCGCATCTCCCATCTGCCCCAGCATGGCGATGATGCGCTGCCGCGATTTGGCGTTGTCGACATCCTGGAGTAACTCGATAAGAAGCGGTACAACACGGTCCGAGCCACCTTCGATAATCTGCTCGATGGTCTCCAGACGTTGCCCGCGGTCATCGCTTCCCAGCGCGTCGCGCAGACCCGGCAACAGCCGGTCGAGGCTGAGCGATGGCTCATAGTGAGTTGGTCGATAAGCTGCTCTTCCCCCTAAAGAGGGCGCCAGTTGATTGGCACCATCATCTGACAGGTTATTGGTTTCTTTATCCAACATGCTTCCTTTCGATCCTCAAACTGGGGCCTGATTGTACACCATCGAGCCGCTCATAGTCAGGGCTGACTTGACTCTCGCTCCAACCTGTGAGATAACAGCCCACAGGAGAATGCAGTTGCCCCGGCTTCTGCAAACCCGTAACTGCTTTACTGAATCCGGTATGGATACCTGTTAAAAGTTTTTCCGGGAAACTATAACTGATAGTCGGCCACCAGGAACCAGGTTCTGTTGACATTTCCGTATGACAAGGGCAACTGTTTTCAGTGCAAATGTAAACAAAACCTGGAAACTGTGAACTGTAAGCTGCTCACTGTTTTCACGAGGAGATCAAACTAATGTCTACACCTTACGATGGAAAAGTCAGCCTATGGCATGTCTCAGGGGGATGGGTCGGTGAGGCAACCATCGAAGCATTGTGCCAGACCGTCAAGCAGCAATGCCCCGTAGCGGATGCTGTCTTCGTCAAGACCAGCAACGGCAAATATTGGCAGGGTCAGTATGACACCAAAGAGGCAATGGAAATTAATGGCCCGTCAGATATTGCCAGGTGGGTCAATGCGCTCAACTCGGTCGGTCTGGAATTCCATGCCTGGGCGGTTGCCAAGGGTACCGATATACCTACTGAGACTGCTCGTATCGTCGAAGCCTGCAAGGTACCGGGCGTCAAATCGATGATTCTGGATGTCGAGCCACACGATGATTTCTGGGAGGGTACCGTAGCGCAGATCGGCCAGTTGATGGCTGGGGTGCGCAGCGCATTGGGAACCAGCTTCCACATCGGCATCAGCGTCGACCCCCGCCGGAATTATTATAGCGCCATCTCTCCGGATACCTGGCGCTCCTATGTCAACAGCGTCCACCCGCAGGTCTATTGGGAGCTGATGGGCCGCACCCCCCGGGATGTGATCGATGAGACGTACGTGGTATGGGGAAACTATGGATTGCCGATCATCCCCGTTCTCCAGGGGTGGGCTAATGCCGACAGCATCCGGGAGGCCCAGAACATCGCTCGCAGCGTGCGCGGCGCTACCGGTCTTTCCTACTTTCGGTTGGGCGTGATCAGTCCGCTGCAATTTCAAGCCATCAATGAAGAGGTTGTCGACGAAGAAATCGGCCCTGACTACGTCAAACGCTACTACGGCTGGGAGAAGATCATCGGCCCGGGCGAAGCCGGCTACGCAGATGGCACCCATACCGGCCAATCAATTTCATCAGTGACGACCTCGTTTGTCAGCGCCCGTGGGCAGATCGTCAAACACAAGAAAACCGAGGCCAACCGGGATACCGTGTGGGCACAGTGGTCGCCACAGCTCCCCACCCCTGGCCTGTACGAGGTATCGGTTTATGTGCCGGGGCGCCATGCGACCACAACCCAGGCCAGCTATCACATACACGGTATCAACGGTGTTGCCTCAGAACTGCTGGTGAGATTGAACCAGAACATCTATTACAATGTATGGGTGCCGCTGGTCGTCTACGAGTTCACCGGGAAGAAGGGCAGCGGGCAGGTAAACTTGACCGATCTCACCAGCGAGTCGAGCAAGGAGATTGCTTTTACGGCTATTCGCTGGCGTGAAGTTCTCGAACAGGAAGAGATTCCTGTTGACCCAGGCGCAGGTTTCGATCCCCCTGTCGGTACAGCCGATGAGCGCATGAGCGGCGATGTCTGGCCGGGCAAGTGGTACGATGCAACCGGTTTTGCCTCGTACTATACGACGGTTGGCGCGGCCTACCATACCGGCGCCGATCTGAACCTGGCAGCCGATGCCGACCGCAACATGCCTGTTTACTCGCCAGCCAGAGGCGTGGTGACGTTCTCGGGGCGGGGCTCCGGGACATGGGGACAGATCATCGTCATGCGCCATGATCCACTGCCTGATGGGACGGTGGTTTGGAGCCGGTTGGCGCACGTCACCAACCGGCTGGTTAGCGAGGGAAACCGGGTGGATCGCGGCCAGCAAATCGCCAACATCGGCAACGCTGAAGGACAACTGGCCTATCACCTGCATTTCGATATTGCCAAGACCAGCATCCTTGAATCGAACCCAACCCATTGGCCCGGCAACAACCTGAATGCGGTGCTCAGCAACTACATCGACCCACAGCAGTTTATTCTGACTCATCGCCCACCGGGGAGAGCATAACAACCCAGACAGTGGGCACTAATGCAGCGTTCAGCTACCAGTCATGTATTTGAGTTCGAGGGCTATCCGCTACAAAGCGGGTAGCCCTCGACTACTGTCACCATCTCCAGAAAGTCTATTTGAGCGGGAAGTTGACATAAGCAGTCATTCCCCACCGGATCGCCTCTGGTATCTTGGAAAGCTCCACGGTAACCGTATAGTTGACCCCAACACCCTCTTCGGCCTTGACCCCGATTTTTATCACGGTTCCTTCTACCTCGACGCCAGGCAAAGCCTCGAAGGTCACAGTAACCACATCGCCAACGGCAACATTGACGACATCATTCTCATTCAGATCGGTCGTCTCGACGCGCAGTGTGGCCAGATCGGCAATGGTCATAATGGGCATGCCGGGGGTGATGACCTGTTTCTCACGTATCAGAACCTGACCGATTGTCCCCTCGAACGGAGACCTCACAATCATTTTATCGAGGTTGGCTTCGGCAATTTCCTGGTTGAGTTCTGCTTCTTTAAGTGTCAGTTCGGTCAGTTCCAGCTGATCGGCAGCCTTTTTGACGTCCGGTCTATTCGAGTAAAGGTAATCCAGATTTGATTTGGCTACATCATAGCTGTTGGTAGCCTGCTCCAACTGCAGCGATTGGGGAGAAGCACTGGCCCCAGGTACCCAGGCGACCTTGTCAAAATTGGATTGGGCTTGCTCAAGAGCTGCCTCAGCATTGTTAACAGAAGCCTCAGCAGCGGCTACCTGATTCTTGTTGGGACTCCAGGTGACCACTCTGTTGAGCTCATTCTCTGCCAGTCTGACACTGACCTCGGCTTCCGATACCTGGATCTGGGCCAGGTCGACCGCCCGCCGGGCGTCATCATCGTCAAGGTAGACCAGAATACGATTACGGAGAATCTGATCGCCGTCACTGACGGGCACCTCGATCACCGTACCGCCCACCGAGGAACTGATAGTCGTCCACTTCTCAGGCACCACGATCCCTGTCGCTTCGATGGAAGAGGGAGATCTATAGGCCGATTCCGCGGTCGCGCCGGGTGATGCCTGTTGACCGGCGCATCCAATCAGCATCAGCGCCAAAACCCCAATGCCCCATAGTGAGTGTCGATAGTGTTGTATCATACCCTACTCCTATTACTGTTAATCCTCTGAAACGATTTCCCCATCCGATATCGTTACCGTTCGATGCACACGCTTGGCTTGGTCGCTGTCATGGGTGACCATCAGCAAGGTCTTGCCCTGGGCGATCAGATCCTCGAACAGCAAAAAGACAGCCTCTGCCGTTCGCGAATCGAGATTGCCGGTCGGTTCATCGGCCACCAGGATAGGCGGATCGTTAGCCAGGGCGCGGGCGATGGCGGCGCGCTGCTGCTGGCCACCGGAAAGTGCTGCCGGAAGCTTATGCGCGTGATCGGCAATCTCGACAACCTCCAACAGGCACATGGCTCGCTCAATACGCTCGCGGGGGGCATACATGTTGCAGAAGTCCATTGGCAGCAGCAAATTCTCGAGAATGGTCAGCGTTGGCATTAGTTGAAAAAACTGAAAGACGATACCGACATTCCGACCACGCCACTGCGCGGTGTGCTCCTCGTTTAGCGTATGCAGGGCCACATCACCAATGTAGATCTCCCCCGCCGTAGGACGGTCGATCCCCGTGATCATGTTGACCAGGGTCGATTTGCCGCTGCCGGATTTGCCGATGACGGCAATAAACTCACCTTGATCGATTCCCAGGTTGACATCCTTTAAAGCCATGAAGTCCCCCGCAGGAGTCTTGTAATTCTTGAGCACGTTTTGCAGCTCGATCAGGCGTTGGTTGCCATATTTATACACGCCATTGCCATTTTTGACAGCCTGGCCTTTTTGCTCAGAGATTGCTTTTGACATTGTATCCATTCTTGGCTGACAGCATAGTGACCGTGTTCTTGTCGTCGCCTAACGCTCAATACTCATTGCGCTATTCGTACGCCAGGGCCTCGCGCACACTGATCCGGGAAGCACGCTGAGCAGGTAGTAGGCTGGATAGCGTAGCGATCGCCAGCGACAGCCCCAACCAGATCCCAATACCTTCGATCGGGAGTGTGAACGGAAGAGGTTCTTTCATAAAGGTCATCCCTACTGTGCGAGATAGGAATGTGGTGAACGGGATCGAGAGGAGCGTACCGATTGTCCAACTGAGCAAGACAATCACATTTCCTTCGATGATGACGATCTGCCGGATGGATCGATTAGTTGCGCCGATAGCTCGCATGATTCCAATCTCGCGGGTGCGCTCCAGTACGTTCAAGCTCATCGTGCCGGTTAGTCCCAAAGCACCGACGATGGCCAGCAGGATAGCCATCAGCAGCATCAAACCGATCAGCACGTACATTCGCATCGTCATGTCTTTGATAACCAGGCTGATGGTCCGGACGCGGCCCGTAGCCAATCCGCGATCCTTGAAGTGTTCCTCGAGAGCCCGCGCGACTTGCTCCTGACCAATTAAATCCGGGCGATCTGTCCTGACGGTCAGAAGTGTAGCGTATCCTTGCGTTCCCTGAATTCGGGCCAGGTAATCATAGTTAACAAACGCGATCGATGCCCCAGTGCCCGGCCCGGTTCCCGATGAGCTTGTCCGCCCGGTCCGACCTGCGATCTGCCAGGCTCGTTGTTGTCCGTCTATCTCAAGCGTGATATCATCGCCAACCCGGTAACCCGGCAGCTCATTCAAGAGATCCTCGCCGACGACTAATGCGCTCCGGTCGCCGGGCAACAACCAACGGCCTTCCTTGATCGAGGCCTGGATGTAGGTTGTATCGACCGGTGGAGCGAGCAAAGTGACAGGTGGCCCGATGGCGCCATCCGGCAGGACGATGGTAGCAGACGAAGATGCCCAGGCCTCGGTTTCTACGACGCCCGGCACGCTCATTGCTTCGCGGCTAACATAACTCGATCGGTAAGGACGGTCAAAGATGATCTGAATGTCCAGGTTGTAAAGGCTTGTGGTCTCGCCGATTTTCGTTTGGAATGCGGAGCGCACCCCGAACACAGCAATGAAGGTTGCGCCTGCAATGGCCAGCGGTACAAGTGTCAGCATCAGACGTGACTGCCGTCGAAACGTGTTGCGTAAAGAGAGCAACACCGGGCGTGGCAACCCACGGATACGCTCGACCAGCCGGCCGGTCAGATCGTCCTGGCGCAAACGCTCCAGAGCGACGCCATAATCGGTGATAGCTGCGTGCACGGTGATGCGCGCGCTATGGATGATCGGGTAGATAGCTGCCAGCACAGGTGCGATCAAGGCCATCAACGATTGCATGGCAAACACCCACTTAGGCGCATGAAAGTAGCGGAGGTCGAAGTTGAGCAGGTTGGCGACATATTGGCAAAACAGCCTGGCACCAAGCACGCCGGCAGGCAGGGCCACCAACAGGGCCAAAAGACCAAAAACGATAACCAGGCCCAAATATACCCCGATGATCTGGCGCTCTCGCCCACCAACTGCCTTCATAATGCCGATCTGCTTGCGCTGCTGGGCCATGATCGAGGACATCGTGTTATAGATCAGAAATCCACTTAGTCCATAAGAGACGATACTAAGCACCATCAACATATAGTTGACTGTTGCCAACATGCTCGCCATGGGATGTTGGAAAGGTTCCGGTACATCCAGTAGAAAGACGATGTAACCATCCTTTTCCAACCGTTTCTTCAGATCGGCGGCAACGGTCTGGACATGTGCTTTATCCCCCCGATCACCCGCGACGATGATGTCAAGCTGGTTGTAGGTATGAGAGCCCCCCAGCCACTCCAACGTCGAAAAACTAACGAATCCCGATGCATTTGGGATCAGGTGAGAAGGAATTTGGGTCAAATCGTGCGCCAGCCCGGATACCCGGAGCGTATACTGTTTGGCATCAGAGGTTTCGATGAGAATCTCGTCGCCCTCGTGAATATTGAAATAGCTGGCCACCGATCGCTCCAGGAGTACCTCTTGTCGGCCTGGCGGCCACGATCCGCTCTGGCGCCGGACCTGATTGGCTCGCATATCATCGTAATCGGCAATCGCCATCAGGTTCAGCTCAATCCACTCACCGGTTGGCAGCAACAGCCGTGTCCGGAAGGTTCGTCGACCTTCGGCTGCTTCGATGTCAGGCATCTGGCGTACGGCATGGATGAGATCATCGTCAAAGGATCGCAGTGTCAGCGAAGCACTGGCGGGACGAATTGCCAGATACTCTTCCGAGAGGTTGTGATCAAGCACAACCTGGGCAGTGGCCAGTAAGCCAAAGGCAAAGACGCCCACCGCAATAGCCAGCACCACCAGGATGGTGCGAGCTTTGTGCTCCCACAGGTCGCGCAGTACCTTGCGCCAGCGCGGATTGATGATTAGATGCTGTTTATTGACATTCATTTCGTTTCCGTATAAACTTTCAATTATCTAGTGTATCAGGATTGGCAAGAATGTCAATATTTTGTTACGCGATTGTTCAGATGGTTCCCGGATATCGGCTCATTCCATCCCGGCACGAAAGAATCTGGTCATGAACGACACTCACACCTTGTTGTGGATGTTTCCCATTGCATTCATATTCCACGATTTTGAAGAGATCATCCTGGGTGAACCCTGGCTGAGAAAACATGCCGTCAAAATCAAGGCTCGAATCAAGAAGAGAGCACCTGATTTTCTGGCCCGGCAGATGAGTGCAGCATTGGACAAATCGGCGACCGAGCTATCGCTTTCCATCAGCCTGATTTTTTGTTTGACATTCCTTGCGACATTCCTGGCCATTGAATATAGCTATTACAGCCTCTTTCTTCTGGCCAGCAGTATGTTCTTCTTGCATGGCTTTGTACATCTGGGACAGGCCATTGTGCTTCGCAGATATACACCGGCCCTCATCACATCGGTGGTAATTGTCATTCCCTACGGACTGGTTTTATTCCAACAATTGTTAGACAAGAGGATCGTTCATTTACCCGGGCTGCTCATCAATTTCCTGCTTGCCATCATCCTGATGCTTCCTTTCATGTTGGTGATGCATCAAGTGGGCAATTATTTGTATAAGGAGACCGTCAGGCTGTTAATCAAATAACAACCTGTCCAGTAATTGTATATTGAGTAAGGATCAGTTCTTACCGTGGTGAGGGTGGATATGACAACAAACAAACTTGATCGCAGAGTGCAGCGCACACGCCGGGCATTGAGCAAGGCTCTGATCGAGCTGATTCTAGAAAAGGGTTATGATGCTGTCAGAATTCAGGATATCGCTGAGCGGGCCAATTTGAGGGCTGCCACACTCTACTTGCACTATCGGAATAAAGAGGATCTGCTTCTGAATACGCTTGAAACCATGTTCGATGACCTGGTCGAAACACTCCAGTCTTTGCAGCAGGATGATGTGGGTGAAACCGTTCATCAGGAATTCAAGTTAGTCTTCCGGCACGTCCAAGATAATAAAGATCTTTACCGGGTCATCATGGGCGGGCAGGGAAGCACGGCCGTCAGAACGCGCATCCGTGACTATATTGCCGCCCAATCCGCGCATAGAATCCGGAAAAGGCTAGAGCAGCTTGGCGCATCGGAAAGCAGCTTTCCGCTCAGTGTAGACTTTGTATCCACATATGTTGGCGGCTCTTTGTTGGCATTGATTACACAATGGCTGGAAGATGATGGTGGACATTCAGCCGCAATGATGGGGAAAATATCTGAACGCTTGATTCTACGCGGTATACAGAGCCTGCTCGAACCATACGATAGAGAGGGCTTTCCAAGGTTGTGAATTTTCCCTGGGTAGCTCGACACCCATTGGCCTTAAGATGCTGTCGGCGAATAGACCTGGCCTTGTTAAGCGAGCGGGTACCCGCTTGTGGGTAGCCCCCGTAAATAGCGTGGGTGGGATCGTTAAAGAATGAGAGCCATGTCCAAGTTGCATGGGTTGGGTGGAGTAAGCACGAAACAGCTTCCAAGGCAAGCCCATACCTTGCAAAATCCCCACACCCAATGACTATAGCCTGTCGACCACGCTATTCTCACGTGGTACTCAGACATTTTTCGTGTCCATTTTTTCGGGGGAAGCCCACCCCTTAATTTTACCCTCATTGCGTTTTGCTATTGTCTGTTATTGGTAATAAACTTCCGGGCTTCAGATTCCTTCTCGAAGAACTGGACACTTATAAAGACCTTTTTGCTGCGAGGTGTTGTTTTCTCAACTGCCCGCATAATGGATGCGATTATTCCGGATTGCCAGAAGCCGACAATGACAAGATGTCCGCCGTTGTCGTTTGCGATAGGGTAGGTTTGTGAATACATAAAATGAGGAAGTACGTTGGGCGTAGGTGGAAGCGATTTTTCGGAAAGGACGAGGAGGTCAACCTGGTGGAATACTGTGTCCATCAACACACCGGTTTCGTCGACGGCCCTGTCAAACTCATCCCAAGTCCAGTTTGAATCCATATTCCAACGAACCAGTGTCTTCTCATCAGTGTCCCACTCAACTTTGATTGCCATATGAGGACTCCTTTTCCGAAATGAATTGGCCATGCACGAGGACTGGGATAGCAAAGCAAAGCTGATATCCTCCGACTTGTCGAGCATCTGCATGGTCTGTACCAATCTTTATTGTTCAGTCATAAACGCCAACTGAAACAAAAAGCTTCTTGATGTCTTTCAAAAAAGATCCCGATCTTTTTCCTGGTTTGCCAAATCTGTTGTCGATCAACAAGGACGGGAAATGACCTTAAGTTGATAGTTATGATTGATCAATATAGATAAAAAGGCAATATGATGGTATGAGTAGGCTGAGAACATAAGCCCAATACCCGTGAATGATTTATTAAGCCGCGACACTATCCATTGGTTGTGCCGTGAAATCGTATCTTCTCAAAAATAGGATAAAGGTGCATTTTCTGTATCTTCTCAATAACTTGGGGCAGTTTTTACTCGATGATTAAGTTTTTTCTGTTGCCTGGTGATCAGTTTTCAGTGATCAGTTTTTTGTTCGCCATGATTGGCTAACGGCTCTTGGAAAGAGCCTGAAAACCAGGAACGAACTAAAAGCTAACAGCGTATCAAGCTTAAGTTATCGCCTATGCTCCCCCGGATTATTGAGAAGATACCATTTTCTGTGCGTAAAAAGGTTGCGATAGAGACCTTGTCTCCCGGTAACTATTCAGCGGTTAGCTCTATTACTTGATGATCAAGTTTTTGCTCTGTCTGGTTCAGGTAATCAGTTTTCAGTGCTCGACAATTAAACGGTATCGTAGTGATCAGTTTTTTATCGCACAGCAACGACTGTGCTCTTGGGTATAGTCACAGTTAGGCAGCATTATAGATGGTTTCAGGGTGTCATTCACCCTGCAATCCCTGTGATCTGCGATCTTTGGGCTATGGTTTTAAACTGATCACTGAAAACTGATTACTGATCACCTGCCAATGTTAAAAACTTGATCATCGGGTGTTAGCTGTAAACTAAAACTCGTCACTCGTCACTCAAAACTGTCAAGCAGCCGGCAACAATAACTGAATAGCTACATCTCTCGAATTATTGAGAAGATACGAAGATAGTTTTGAGCAGTGAGTGACAAGTCAAAAGCTATTTTCATCCGATGAACTTATCCAGTCGACCTGGTGGGCTTCGGTCGGGTTGGGCACATCGAGGCGATCGGCGAAGTAGCGAATAACATTCGCGGGTACATGTTCAACGCGCTGTTGGTTGCGCTGCATCAGCTCCGGCCAGGGTGCCTCGACGTAAGCGATGCGGATGCGTGCCTTGTATGACGCAAACAACTCGATGAGCCCCTGACGCATCGGCGTGGTCACATTGGTGGCATTCCAGACAAAGTCCTGGCCCTTCCGGAGGTAATCGCGTGACATTTCCCTGGCCCGATTGACCACTAATCCCTGGTCGTCTCTAGGACTGATGCCCATCTCTTGCCGCAGAGCATCGAGTGAAACAACCGGCCAACCTGCCAGGTTCTGGTCGATCCAGGTATTCTTGCCCGCGCCGGGCAGCCCGGACATCAACACGATCTCCATCCGTGTGTCATCGTAAGCCTCATAACGTGGATTGCGTGAAGAATTGCGGAAGTATTCGTAGCGACTGTGGGCCGACGCGAAGGGATAGGCTTGTGTCAGGCATTGGTGTTCCCGGCAGAACTCGCGGAACAGGTCGATGCGTTCCAACAGCTCGGTCTGATCGGGACATATGCGTCCCAGCGCATCGACCTTGGCCAGCAGGGCTATCCAATCATTGTGGGTCAGCATGCTGGGGGCGATCACCGCGCGCTCCATATCCGGCTTATCGAGTAGCCACAGCGGCAGGCCATGATAGCGCACCAGTGCCACGATCTGCCGGCGAGCGTGGAACGGCACCAGTTCTTCATCGTGCGGCCAATCCTGGTAGAGGATACCCTGTGCCCGGCGGGCCCCCTTGCGGGCATGTTCCGGCGATACAATCCGCCCATCCTCAACTTGTGTGCAGACCGGTTTGGCGATATCGTGCAGCAGGGCAGCGGCGAAAGTGATCGAGCGCCCGGTGGCATCGAGCCGGCGCCATTCTTCATCGGTGACAAGCGCCTCAGCGACCATGCGTGTGTGCGCGAGGACATCGCCTTCCGCGTGCCACTCCGGCTCTTGTGGACAATCCGCCAGTGTCCCAAGCCAATCGAAGCACTCAAGCAGCCCCAGCCAATCCAGCTTGAAATCGGGCGGCTGGGGACAGAACGGGAATGTCCATGCTATGCTCATAAAGCCCCTGCGAAGATATCGACACCTGGGGCCAGCCGGTTGGGGATGATCGGGCGGGTCAGCCAGTGGCTCTCCGATTGCCGCACAGCGGTCAGGAAGCCGGCGCGCACATACTTGTATCGCTCCTGGACAATCCCACCCTCTTCGACCTTGATGTACAGCCCTTCCATATTCGATGAGGGATCGGTCTCGCGCAGAGCACGCCCGGCATCCAGCCCCATCTCCCGGCAGGCTTCTTGCAGCAAGGCAAGGTGATCGCCCTGAATGAAACAGGATGGGCCGATCAGATCGGTCAGGCCGGACAGTGATGTAAAGGTGCCTTCCTGAAGCACCTTTACCGGGGCCACCGGCAACCCATCCAGCATCTCCCAACGCCGGGCGGTGCTCAGGAACTGCCCGCTCCGCTTATCGAGCACATCGAACTCCATAAAGTAATGAGGCAGGTGGGTATAAAAGATGGTATGCCGGGCGTAGAGCCACTCTCCATACATGATGTATCGATCACCAAGCACAGGCCATAATGCGTACGCGTGGATGTTTCCCCACTGCTTGAACAGGTTAAAATGCTTCTCTCGTACCCCGCCTCTCAGGTAGTGCCCGCGGCTCTGCAGAAGCAGCTTGCCCTCGGGCGTGAAGCTGACGGCGGCATTGGCGCCATCCATCTTCTCCTCGACAACCAGGTAGCGTCCCCGGATTTCCGGGAAGGGGATGGCATCCAGATCCTCATCACCCGGCTGCAAGCGCGAGCCTTCAATGTGGTGGGTGCGGGGATATTTGAATAAGTCGAGGCCTGGTGTGTTCACAGTATTCGTAGCCTACACAAGCACAGCCATTGCAATCATGTGATTGTGCACATAATCAAACTTTACCTGGTCTACACCCGCACCGGCAAACATCTCGATGATGCTCGCCTGGGTGAAGGTATGGATGTGCTCAGGGTTATTGTCTTTTTTCGATGGCGCCGAGACGATGACAAATCGCCGGGCGACTCGTACGATTTCGTTGATGGCTGCCCATGTCTGGGGGATATGTTCCAGCACTTCCAGCGCCGTCACCACGTCGAACAGACCATCTTCGAAGTCGAGCGCAGTGGCATCCATTTGGTGAGCCGACAAACGCTCCAGGCCACCTGTCTCCACCATTTGTAACTGCTCGGCACGCTGGGTGCAGGCATCGATGGCTGTCACGGGCAGATCAGGCAGGCTGTCCATCAGCGGCCACAAAAAGGCTCCACGCCCGCTGCCGATATCCAGCAAATCGATAGGCTGGATGCCTCTCAGCATCCCTAATACCTTCTGCACACGGGGCAGGATGTTGCTGCGCTTGTAGCGATGCAGCTTGAGGCCCGCTTCCCTGCCGACAGCGTAAATCTGCTCCAGCTCTCCGATAGAGAGTACCTCCAGCGGCTTTTCTCTTAGCGGAGCCGGCAGATCAAAAGCCGGGGAGCGGCGATGATATCCCCGAACGTAAGCAGCAGCGAACGAAAGATAAACTGTTGACTCCATGCAGCGATGGGTTACACCAGGGCATCAGACAGGTTGAGTGTGCGGGCAATCTGCTCGATGTGGTCCAGGTCATGCTGGACGATAAAGAGAACCAGATCCAGCAGACTCAGGCTGCCAAAAACAGCGTGTGTTCCGCATCGCTGCCATGCATCGTCCGGTACATCGGCGAGGAGTGCCAACAACGCTCTACGCGCATCGAGGAAGGCTGCAAACTCAGCTGCCAGTACCTGGTTGGCATAGTCGCGGGCCTGGGCGCCTTCCTGCGGGTCGAAGTTCGGTAGTAGTGGCTGATCCTCGAAGAGGATCAGCCGGGCCCGCGTGAGCGAGATGGCGGTGAAGTCGCGAATATGGCACATCGTCTCGACCACGCTCCACCCTCCCGCACCATCGGTCATCCGCTGAGCCTGCTCTTGCGACACACCTTTCAGGATGGCATTCAAGACGACAGGCGTTTTGCGCAGTGCTGTCATCGATCGTTCTGGTGTTATGACAGACATGATAGTCCTCCTTGATCCTTTGTGTTCTCCATAGCCTATATCCGGAAGTCGTCTCGCTGCAAGCTATGCGAACGTGTTGTACAAAGAGCGCACCCGGAACATCCCACGTACCTGGTCGATGCTCCAACCGTCGGGCAGCCGAGACGGTAACCCCGTCGCCGTCATGCTGCTGGCGCAGGTGGACATCATCGAGCCGTGCCATGCTGCGACCCTCCAGCCGGATATCCTGCCAGATGCCGATTGGCGCCAGTGATGGCCCCCAGTCCCAGCCGAATTGGTAAGGCGCCTTACGTAGATATGGCGCGCCATCGACATACTGGTTGACACCCTTGACACAACCCGAATAGCCTGACGTTCTTCGTCTGTCAAACCATCTAACCAGGCTTCGAATGTCTCCTTGAGACGATTCGGCAGCA
>JAFGLD010000342.1 GCA_016928235.1 Anaerolineae bacterium
AGTATTCTCGACCATTGTTCATCTGTTAGTTTGACGTTCATGAGGCTACAGTATGCCCTTATTTCAGCAAATGTCAACAGAACCTAGCAGTCTGTCGGAAAAGCAACTTTGGACAGTCACGCGATGAACAGACAAGGCTCTTGACACCTCAAGATATGACTTTGCTGTCCCATTTCGATAGGACAAGACCTGTTTTCCGACTTCTCCGACAAACTGCTAGGGCGATGGTGTCAGGCACAGAGATCTCTGATGTGCGGATGAGCACCTGAGTAGCACGGCAAGAAACCAAACCTCCAGAGTCGCTTCGAGTGGCTTCCCAGACATCTCCACATGTAGTCTGTCAGCTCATGATGACGAGCTATCCCCGCGGGAATGGGGATTGGCAAAGCCCATCGACCCTAGCCCTCCATGGGTCATCTCTTCTGCAACAGTCGCCGCCATTTGAACACATACCTGCATGTTGCCTCTTCCTTGCAGGTGCGGGCTATCACACATGTTTCGCAACATGAGTGCGTCGGTACGCTTTCCCGTTTTTAGGTTTTGTTTAGAGCTGCTTTTGGATTTTTTTAGGGACTAGATGGTATGGTGACTGTGACAAGCAAGCACAAGCAGCCAATGGAATGCTGGCGTAAGTGCGTATCGTACAAAGGAGAATGCGTCATGCTGGTGGAGTTCGTAGACAAAGTCGCAGTTGTAACTGGTGCAGGCTCTGGTATCGGGCGAGCAACTGCTCAACTTTATGCCCAAGAGGGTGCAATAGTCGTTGTCGCGGATATTGATGCTGAGGGCTGCCAGGAGACCGTCCGGGTGATCAGGAAGGCGGGCAAACGGGCCATCTATATCGAAACTGATGTGTCGCAACCTGCCGATTGCGAGGCCATGGTTGCCAGGGCGCTCGAAGCCTACGGCCGCCTTGATTATGCCTGCAATAATGCATGTGTCGGAACAGAACAGAACCGAACTGCCGATGATGGTGCTGAGGGCTGGCAGAGGCTGCTAGACATCAACCAATCCGGCATTTCCCATTGCATGAAACATGAAATCCCCGCCATGCTGGAGTCGGGGGGCGGGGCCATCGTAAACATGACTCCGATCTTCGAGCAGGCAGAGTATGCTAACTCACCAATCTACGAGACGGCCAAGCAGAGCGTTGCTGAGATGACCCATAATGCTGCCAGCGAATATGGTACACAAGGCATTCGTGTCAATGCCGTATGTCCTGGCTTTATTCGCACACCGCTGATCGCCGACATCGAAAAGAATGAAAAGATGATGGATAAGTTGCTCGCCCTGCATCCCCTCGGCCGTTTGGGCAAGCCGGAAGAGGTGGCTGAGATGGTCATCTGGTTGAGCTCCAATAAAGCATCTTTCGTTACTGGTAGCTGCTATACAGTCGACGGCGGTTATCTGGCCTGGCAGGACGTTGAGATTGAGAGACAAACCTCCTGAAGCGTGTTGGCGGTGACGCCTGGTGCCTGGAGGCTCAGCGTTGCGATATTTGAAAGGTACTCGTTTGTCAGTAGTAGACAAGCATTGTAGAAAGGATGATACGTTCGGTGGTGACAGTTGTCCAGAGGTCTGGTGAAAGCGACGCACAGTTGCTGAAACGGTTTCGTAAGGAAGTTGTCAAGAGTGGTAGGCTGAGTGTGGCTCGCCGCAAGCGGTGGCACATTAGCAAGAGTGAGCTTCGCCGGCTGAAGAAGAGAAAGGCAATCCGGCGTATCCGGCGTCGCCAGGCAAAAAAGATGCAGAGACAATGGTAGCCGAATGGGAGGATAGACCGTATGGATGCATTCACGAAAGAGGAATTGATACGACTTTTGGAAACACGCAGTGGTTCTCATGTCTCTATTTACATACCTGCTCATCGGGAAAGCGACCAGGCACAGCAAGACTCGATCAGGCTCAAGAATGCGCTTCAGGAGGCTGGGCGACGCCTGTGCAAGGGCCAGCTCCGAGATTCGGAAGCCGAGGAACTGCTGAATCCGGCTATGACCTTGCTGGGGGACACAATATTCTGGCAGCATCAGAGTGATGGGTTGGCAGTTTTCCTCTCGCCAACGATATTTCGCAGCTACTGCCTACCCCTGACTTTTGAGGAACTGGTGGTTGTGGCCAGGCGCTTTCACGTCAAGCCGCTTCTGCCTCTGCTTAGTGATGATGATCGCTTCTATATCTTGGCTCTCAGTCAAAACAGCGTCAGGCTCCTTCAAGGCTCCCGATACAAAGCCAGTAAGCTGCCACAGGGTGATCTGCCTGCCAGCCTGGCCTATGCACTGAGATGGGACGATCCTGAGAAGCAGTTGCAGTGGCATACCAATACAGGAGCACTTTCGGGCCGCGGTCGAGCAGCCATCTTTCATGGTCATAGCACTGCCAGTGGAGATGATTCGAAAAACAATATCCTGCGCTACTTCCGGCAAATCGACAACGGCCTCAGTGAATTGATCTCTGATGGCTATCCACCGCTCATTCTGGCGGGTGTAGATTACCTGCTCCCCATTTATAAAGAGGCAAATACCTATCCCCGCTTAGTCGACGAGGGCATTGTAGGGAACCCGGAAACCCTGAGCGCCAAGGAATTGCACAGGCGTGCCTGGGACATCATAGCGCCTCGCTTTGTGCAGGCCCGGCAGGAGGCAGTAGCTACCTATTGCCAACGGGCCGGCGTAGAGAGCAAGAAGGCATCAGATGATCTCAAGATCATTCTTTCTGCTGCATACCAGGGCCGCGTCGACACATTATTTGTAGCTGTCGGTGAGCAGGTGTGGGGGAGCATTGACCCGGAGGATGGCGCCGTCACGGAGTACGGTGAACCACACATGGACAACGCCGATCTATTGGATATTGCCGCTGCGCAGACTTTTCTGAATGGAGGAACTGTGTATGCGGTTGACCCAGGAAATGTGCCGGGTGCGGCGATGGCGGCGGCAGTTTTTCGGTATTAGTCTGGCAGCCATCCTCCGGAGAATGGAGTTGCTCTTGCATCATATAAGCAGACGACGACGTTGGGACAGATATTTTTTCCGACGACCTGCCGTATGGGGTGATCGATGAATACTCATGGCAGAGCACACTGTCTGCCATGACTAGATGGGAGGATATGACAATGTTACGAAGTCTGAAAGACCTGTGCGGTTATACGATCCGCGCAACCGATGGAGAGATTGGCAAAGTCCACGATTTCTTCTTTGATGATTCGCTCTGGACGATACGATATCTAGTTGTGGACATTGGGAACTGGGTACCAGGTCGGCGTGTGCTTCTTTCGCCTCTGTCCATAGAACAGCCCGATTGGCACAATCAATCGATTCCTGTGAGGCTCACAAAGACGGAGGTAGAGCTCGGTCCTGATGTCAGCACAGATCGGCCGGTCTCTCGTCAAATGAAAGGGAATCAGTACGGAAATATCAGATGGCTGCCGTTCTGGCGAGCCGGCGTATCCGGCATGCCAGGCTACGTGCCCTTTATCCCACTACCAGTCGTCAAGCGAGACCGTGATGAAGCACAGGCTAGTGAGGATGATGGTGACCCCCATCTTCGGAGCATGCTCGAGGTCTTTGGCTACAGAATCCAAGCCCGTGATGGTGAAATAGGCCACGTTGAGGATTTCATCATTAGGGACGATGTCTGGACCATCTATTACATGATCGTCGATACACACAATTGGCTGCCAGGTAAGAACGTGTTGGTCGCGCTCGATTGGATCGAGGGGATAAGCTGGGCAGAGAAGTCAGTTTCTGTGGATTTGCAGCGCGAGACGGTTGAGGGTTGTCCGGAATTCGATCCTTCTACGCCTGTGAATCGGGAATATGATCTTGTGCTCTATGATTACTATGGCAAACCTCGATATTGGATGAGAACCAAATGAGGAGGTCTTTGGCAACCGCGCTGGTCAGTGTTCACGGCTTCATTGGTTCTATCGAGTTGTACTCTTTCCTGATGCTGTGGTGTGACAGCGTCAGACGCCTGTGTAGAAGCCTATGATGGTGAGTGGATAATCAGTGTTCAATTGAGGGCGGTGCGCCAAGAAGAGATGGATTCTGTGGCACACGATGTCCTACATATCTGTCTCCATCTCGTCCGTGCTGGAATGGGGTACCGCCAGCCCTCCTAGCATCCGATCGAGCTTGGCCCCGTACTTCTTTTCCATGTCCACATCTGACGAGGTGGTTGTATCACTCGCAACCTGCTTCCCCGCCAGCGCCCTGGTCAGTTCCTCAGCCACCACGCGCCGCATCTCGTCGATGTCCACCGGCTCCCAACGGGTCGGCTGCTGCAGGCCAACGCGCAGCATTTCACGGACAATG
>JAFGLD010000343.1 GCA_016928235.1 Anaerolineae bacterium
AACGCCCAACGCAATCCTGACCCAATCGGGGTCAGGGGAAATCGTTGGGGCGAGATGCATACGTTTGTATACATTTCAGGAAACAGAAGAATGCAGTCGTTGACGATTATACCAGACTTCAATGTATTCGAAGATGATGGAGTGGGCCTGGCGCGAGGGATGAACCTGTGGTCCATGCGGAAAGCCAAAGGATTAGTCAGCCATCATCAACTTAAGGTCATTTGCCGGCTTTGTCGATCGACAACAGATTTGGCAAGTCAAGAAAAAGATCGGGATGTTTTTGGAAAAGATCAAGAAGTTTTCTTGCTTCAGTTGACACGTATGATGAGTCAGCCAATCAGTGAGATTGCCGTAGAACCGGTGCCTGCCAGGTAGTAGAAATCAAGGCTCCCAACATTCTCGAATGCCAGGAGCCTGCTTTTAACACCTTGTCGGGTCATCTGGCGGGACAGGGCTCTACCAACTTCTGTCAAGGCAAGAAATCGTTGGTGAACGCTGCCTGTGCATCGATGGGCTGCCCAATGATCCCATTATCGGCCATCCACTGTGAATAGTCTTGCCACACTTCGAGCTTCTGCTCACCCCAGCGAGGCGCATCGGACTGGTAGCGTGGGGAGAGCCAGGCCTGGCTTTCTTGTGCCAGCTCTTTATCGATCTCCGGCGCGGCCTTGAGCAGGAAATCGACAGCCTCATCGGGGCTCCGGATGGCAAAATCATACCCGCGGGAGACAGCTTTGAGGAAGGCTCGAACCACATCCGGACGCTCATCGATCATCGCCTGGCTGGTGATCAGAATCGGTGTGTAGTAGTCGGGGATACAATCGAAGTAGTCAGACATCATCACCGTGCTGAGATCGGCCCCCTGCTGTTTGGCCTGGATACCCTGCCAGCCATAGAAAATCCAGGCCAGGTCGACCTGTCCGGCTTGAACCAGCGCCAGCGGATCGGTGCTGCCCGTCGTCACGATCTCAAGCTTGCTAAAGTCGCCGCCTGCGCATTCCATCAGGACGCGCACAGTCGGCTCATCGAACGATCCGCCGTACGATCCGTAGCGCAGCCCTTCCCAGTCTTTGGGCGACTCGATATCTCGCTCAGCCAGCGATGCAAAACCCGATGTATTGTGCTGAATGATGGCAGCAATCGATACGATGGGCGCGGGCTCTTCTCCGGCACGGGACAATGTGGTCTCCTCTTGGAAGCTGACGCCAAACTCTGCCGAGCCGCCGGCCACAGCCTGCCAGGCGTAAGTTGCGCCTGGTTGGATGATGTTGACGTTCAGGCCCTCTTCGGCAAAATAGCCCTTTTCCTGCGCCACGAAGATGCCGGTGTGATTGGTATTCGGCACCCAGTCGAGCACAAAGGTAACTTCATCCGGCTCGCCGAGGGGGGATGTTGTGGCTGGCTGGATACAGGATGCCAACAATCCCCCCAGTAGGACCATCGACAAGAATCCCAATAATTGATGCTTATTCATTTGTTATTCCTCCTGGATCGATCTATTCGAGGGCTGCTTGCGAGCATCGAGGGCGATAAAAGCGCCTTGCCCCAGGCCCTCGTGAACTTCGAATGCCTCCGGGCCAAATCCAACCTGCACATTTGAAGTGTCGGCACCTTGCCCGGGCGTGCCGATGATGGTCTGGCGTGTCCGATCGAGTCTGAACCCGGCTGCTAACACACTGGTCACGATCTCGTCGGCGGAGCGCAGATACGCTTCCCGGTAAAATGTATCGGTGTGCTTGTTCGCTTCGTACATCCGGCCGATTGGGCTGGCCCGATCGACGGCGCCCAGGATGAGAGAACCCTCTGGTCTGATAATCCGCCGAGCCTCGCCGAGCAGTGGCGCGAGATCGCAGACAAAGCAGTCGACCGTGATCAGTAAGACAAAGTCGAACTGTTCCGATGGGAAGGGCAGCGATTCACCAACGCCCTGGCATACATCGATGCCCCGATCCTGTGCCATGCGGGCCATCCGCCGCGCAGGCTCCAACCCAATCTTTACCCCTAACGGCTCCGCGAAGCGTCCCGTTCCCACACCCACTTCGATGCCTACCCCATTCGATGGGAGCAGAGCGCGTACGGTTTCCATCTCTGCCTGATAGACCAGCAGGTTGGCGTCGAACCAGGCATCGTATTCGGCGGTGTTCTGATCGAAAACATCGGTTGCAGTCATTGAGGAAACTCCTCTTCCAAATCTACTGACAAACACTTCTAATCCTGGATAACAGAGGGATTCTGTTACCCTCAAAACCAGGACCCATAAGCTGACCACTGTAGCCTAATAGATCCCCGTCTCTTCCCACTGTTCTGTTCGCTGCGCCGAATAATACCAGGGCAGCGCCAGCCGCTCGATGACATAAACGAGCGCGAACAGGCCGATGCTCAAGATTGAGGTAATCAGCATTGCCACGAAGACCTGGTCGGTGGCCAGCGCGTTCTTAGAGCGCAACATGTATAGTCCCAGTCCTGCCGACCCGCCGACCCACTCGCCGATGGTGGCGCCGACCACGCTGTAGGTCACCGCCACGCGCAGCCCGGAGAAGAACGACGGCATTGCTGCCGGTAATCGTGCCATCCGCCAGATCTGGCTGCGACTGGCGCCCATCGAGCGGAGCAGAGCGATCAAATCCGGGTCGGCCGATGAAAGACCATCGGCGGTACTGATGGCCATTGGGAAGAAGCAGACCAGTACCACGATGATCACTTTGGGCAGCAATCCAAAGCCGAACCAGATGATCAGCAAAGGAGCAATCGCCAAAATCTGTACTGTTTGTGAGGCAACCAGGATCGGATAAAGCGCGCGCCGCAGAAATGAAGACAGATCCATGGCTGCCGCGATGGCAATTCCCAACACCAGCGACACGAGCATCCCTAGCGTTGTCTCCAACATAGTCGTGCCGATAGCCTCACCAAGCAGGGCGCGGGTCTCCCAACCGGCCCGCGCCACCTGAGCGGGCGAGGGCAGGATGAAGGCCGGCAGACCGCTGCCCACCGCCACAACCTGCCACAGGCACAGCACTGAGGCGAGCAGCAACACTGGGGGAAAGACATCACGATGCCAATGTGTGGACTTGCGGGGCACAGATGGGCTGCTCACGATTGTTTCTTCCGGTACTTGACCATCTTCTCTTCGATGGTGGTCCCTTTTACTGCATCGCCGATCTTGATGAGCGTAACGACACGCTCAGCCCCGGCTTCGAAGCAGGCCAGGTGAGCGGCCTTGGCAACATCGAGCAGCTGATCGAGCGGCCCCTCCATGACTGTCTCCATTGGGCAGACCTCGTATTTCACACCGCTCTCGGCGATCACCTCGATGGCTTTATCGACCACCTCGTAGCCGCCCTTGTTGATCGGTAAGACCTGCACCGACACGTTTACCGTCCGATTTGAATCCATGAATCCCCCTTAGAAAATAGTGATGGGCAATGAGTTTGGACAATGCGTGAAACCGATCATCAACCATCTGATGCATCAGGCACGGCCTGGTGTGTGGACAACCATCAGCGATCCCAAACGGAGCGATATGTGAGCCCGGTTCTGAGTGAAAACGTTGCTGATGCCGCGAGCCTTGCCGATCTCCAGTGTTTCGTCATTGAGTGGGTAGGCCAATCCCTGCGTGGTGATCCCTTCAGCGTTGCCCGACAAGGGGATCAACGATAGGGTATCATCCGGCGCTCCGATCAGATCATCCCCTGGTGGGCAAATCAACCAGGCGGTCTGGCTGCCGTTCCACAGCTCGACACGGACCCTGGCCAGTTGTGGGTGGAGCAGCAAGAGCGTGTTAGCCAGTGTCATATCGAGCCGTCCGCCCAACGCGCCCAACACCACAATGTAATCGGCGCCATGGCGAACAGTATCGAGCAGCGCCAGCTCCAGATCGGTCTCATCTTTGTGAGCCGGACGAACTTCCAGGCGCGTGCCGGCCGTGCTGAGGGTTGCTCTCAGAACAGGGTCAAGCGAATCGAGATCGCCGACAACAGCATCCAGACGTAACCCAAGCCTCGCTGCATAGCGACAGCCACCATTGGCAGCAATGACCGGGACGCCCTCCCATCCTGCAAGCCGCGTTTTCAGAGTAGGGATATCGACGATCTCCCCATTGGCCAAAATAATGGCTCGTTGTGTCATAACACGCCTCCGGTTGTTGGCATATGGATGTCAGTTGTGAATTCAAAAGGCCACTTCTCCGGTGGGGTGAAGTGGCCTTTTCAAGCTCACACATACACTCCCTACGCCGGCATTACCCGGATCAGGTTCAAGGGTCGATGCGATGATTTCTGGCATCCTCTCAGCCTGACTTTCTCAGGCTCCCCTGCACAATCAATTATTCATGAACTGGATGAGAGTATAACGCGCCGCATTTAGCCACGCCAGATATGAAATGCGCAACAAGTCAATGCGTGATCATTAGTGTAAACTTAAGCACAAACCCGATCTGTTTGGTTCTACATTTTCGGTTATTAGTTCTTGGTTATTAGTCTTTGGTATACAGACAAGAG
>JAFGLD010000344.1 GCA_016928235.1 Anaerolineae bacterium
TAGGCGGAGTTCCATCTGTCGAGCACGCGATACAGATCGGGCCCTGCACCCCAGGGCTCCTGAGCCGGCCAGTTGCCGCTGATGTCAAAGTCGCCGGTGGCCTGGATGCCATCATTATCCGCAATGGAAAGCACATTAGCATCGATGCCGAATTTCTTCCACTGCTGCACAGCAGCCTGGGCATTGCGCGCATCATGATTGGTAAGTACAGTGCCACACAGATAGTTGATCGTCCAGGGCGTGCCATCCGGCAAGTACCACTTGGTGGGGTTGCCTTCCTCGTCTTTGTCCGCCCTGAATCCGTTTTTCTCAAGCAGTTTCGTGGCCACATCCGGGGCGTACTTGTACCAGCCAAGTCCGAAGGCCGATTCCAGAAATTCCGGCGTATCGGAGAAGACATAACCACGGCTCTTGGCGTATTCGGCAATGCGTGTCGGCACATCCGGGTCGTAGGGCGCAAAGGTTTCGCCGTCGCCCACATCGATGGTGAACGACTTCAACCATTCTTGCATTGGCTCGTGGTATAACTCGGGGTAAGGGCCAAGGTGCGGGAGGTGTATTGGGCTCACGGTGGCGGTGCTATCAACGGCGATGTTCATAAACTCCACCATCTCGATCGACAGGATCAATGCCCAGCGGACATCGAGGTTATCGAATGGTGCCCTGGCGGTGTTGAAGAGGATACCGGTAATGCAAGGATCGTTGTTCACCACGAAGGGGAAGGTTGGCTGGTAGGCACGGGAGGTCTCTGACTGCGACAACAGCGCCTTGAGACCATCGGCTGAGAGTTCCGCCACATCTAACTCATGCGTCAATTGCGCCAGGATTTGAGCGCCTTCCGTGTCAAAGCCCTGGATGATGATGTACTTGGGCACCGGCTGACCGTACATGATGCCGGTCGGGCTCTTGTCCCAATCTTCGCGTCTTTCCCAGGCTGTCCAGAACCCTTGGGGGTCGAAGCTGTGCAGCTTATAAGGACCGCAGCCTACATACGGATTGAAGGCAAACTGCACCGGATCGGATTCCTTTTCGAAGATGTGCTTGGGCATGATCCTGTCGCAGCCCCAGCGGTCGAGGAACCAGGTATGGAAGCGGGAGTTGGGCTTTGTCAGAACAACTTTGACCGTGTAATCATCAACAGCAGTCACAGAGGTGACCGCATCCACAAACTTGGCATTGGCGCCAAAGCCCGTATGTGCCATAAGGGTCTCAATTGTATAGACCACATCGGCAGCGGTGAAGGGCTCGCCATCATTCCAGGTAACACCCTCGCGGAGAGGTATGGTGCACTCGGTGAAGTCGTCGTTGTATGTAGGATCACCGCTGGCAAGACCATTGATGATCTCGCCCGTGGCGAAGTCTACCGACCAGAGCGGCTCATCGGCCAGGTTCTGCAGGCCGCGATCCTGCCATTTCCAGCCCACCCACAGGTTCATGTTGTCGGGTGTACCGACACGCCCGGTGAGCTGTCTGACGATCAGCGTCTCCCGGCGAGGAAAAGTACCCAGCACATTGGCCACCGTCTCCTGCACAACGGGGGCAGGTGTGGATGTGACTACCTTCGTAATCTCCTTGGTTTCGACAATCGTCTCGGGGGTGGGTGTTTGCCCACAGGATACGAGCACGACCCCGCCGGTGCCGGCGGTTATGAGCTTTATGAAATCGCGACGACTCATTTTTTGGGACATTGTTTCCTCCTTATTTTCTTAAACGATCTGCGAGACGGCCTAAGTAATCAAGTCCAGGATGAAAGGCGATGTTAATTTGTTCGCAATAGGCACCTCCTGTTCTTTTCAACGTTGCGTTGCTGTTTGATTGCCAGGTGTGCATCAGAGGGCTCGTCTGGAGAATGTCAAGGCACAGATGTGCAAGAATCCCTGATTACAAGCTGGGTAGGGACTGTATATAAATTACCTTCCTTGGCAGGGTTTATCGGAAGGGCCTCTCCTCTTGCCAGCTTCACAAGCATTTCCGTTGCCATGATACCCATCATCTCTAGAGTCTGATCGATGGTTGTCAGAGGTGGGGTGAGATATGCCGCATCGTGCAGATTGTCAAACCCGATCACTGACAGGTCTCCTGGTATCTGCAAACCCAACTCCTCGGCAGCCTGGTAAACACCCATCGCCGACAAGTCATTTGCCGCGAAAATTGCGGTTGGACGATCGGGCAGGGATAAGAGATTGCGGGCGCATTCCATGGCTGTTTCCGCCGTATAGTCGCCAAACGCAATCCATTCGTCATTCACCGGAATACCGGATGCCATCAAACCATCCCGATATCCCTGCAGACGCTGGTTCGATATGACCTGCTCTATATTTCCGGAGATATGGCCAATGCGGCGGTGCCCCAAGGAGGTCAAATAGTGTATGGCAGCCAACGCGCCTTCTCGGTTTGTCGCGGTAACCGACGGGTGGTCTGGGGTTTCATTATTCGGATCGATGATCACCAGTGGAGCATGGGTGGTAAATTGAGTCGCTATCGGCGCAACCATAATTGCCCCATCGGTGATACCGCCGTTCAACAGTGCCACATGGGATCGCTCGCGCTGGGCGATATTTTCTTTATCCACCACACCACTGGTGTAAATGATCAGGTCGATATCGAGCCCAACGATCGCCTGGCTTACGCCGCGCAGGATTTCCTGACAGTAGTAAAAAGCCACATTCGGCAAAATCAGGCCGATTACGTTTGTTCTGAAGCTGCGCATCCCGCGCGCAGCCAGGCTGGGTGCATAACCCAGGTCTTGAGCAACAGCCAGTACCTTTTTGACGGTGTCCTCAGAGATATCATCTTTATTGTTTAAGACCCGTGAAACTGTGGTAACCGAAACTCCGGCTTTACTGGCTACGTCTCGGATGGTAACTGCTTTTAGGTTTCTTTTCATAAAAAGTGCCGTTGAGATCGTTCCCGGTATCGTTCCCGGAAACGTTATAGTAATTATTATAGAAGATGCTCTATAATGTCAAGATGTAATTTGACTGAGATCCGGACATAACTGCTTGACAATGTTAAAATGAGAGAAAAACAGGCAAAAAGGATGGAAAGAGAATGGAGTTGACAAAGGATCAAGCAGGGCAATACGAAGAGGTTGATAATTGTCGCCGACCGAGTACTATCATTATGGAGAGTGAGCTTGCGGCTGAAAGAACAATGGTATTCTAGCATTCCTAAACCAATCGTCGCTATCTTTAGGAATGAGCATTAAATAACTTTCCCATTGGCAACCAAGGGAATGGCCTGATAGTTCCAATCAGGTAGATAGTCATCAAAAACAA
>JAFGLD010000345.1 GCA_016928235.1 Anaerolineae bacterium
AGCGATACGCCCAGCAGCCGCTCGACCTCAGCCACCGGCAGATCGACCGTCACCACCGGCGCGGGTCGCGGGTAGACATCGACCACCCCCTGGGCGATCTCACCACCGGCTAACTGCCGCATCAGCTCGATAGCGCGCAGCAGGCCGGCCATCGCCTGCTCAGGATGCACGCCCCGGCTGAAGCGCACCCCGGCCTCCGAGGAGATCTCCTTGCCGCGCTCGCGCTGCGCCTGGAGCGTCTTGCGGATGTTGATGAAATTCCAGGCGGCTGCTTCGAGCAGAACGTTGGTGGTGCTCTGCGGGCGGGCGCCGGCCTTGCCATGCTGGGCCTTTTCCTCATCGCCCACCTCGACGCCCTGGGCATCCAGGACGTGGGTCGAGGAATCGACGATCTCCGACTCCAGCCCGCCCATGATGCCGCCCAGGCTGAGCGCGCCTGCTGTATCGCACACCAGGATGGTGAACGGGTCGAGGTCGCGCTCGACGCCGTCGAGTGTAGTAAGCTTCTCGCCCTTGCCCGGCAGCCGGGTGATGATGGTTGGCGCTTTGCCAAGCGTCCGCTCGGTCAGGATGTCATAATCGAAGGCGTGTAGCGGCTCGCCGAACTCCAGCATGACGTAGTTGGTCACATCGACGATGGTGTTGATCGGGCGCATCCCGACGGCCTTAAGCCGCCGCTGCATCCACTCCGGCGAGGGATTGATCGCGATGCCCTTGATCAGCGCGGCAGTGAAGCGCGGGTTGAGATCGGGCTCGCGGATGTCGATGGTCAGCTGGTCTTTGATCGGCGCGCCGGTGGCTACGACATCGAGCGATGGGTAGCGCACCGTCTGGCCGGTCAGCGCGGCCACCTCGCGGGCCACGCCGACAATCGACTGGCAGCGGGCCATGTTGGGCGTAATGCCGATCTCCAGAATGGCATCGCCCAGTACGTCTTGCAGTGGCGTGCCGGGCGCGGCGTCGGTCTCGAAGAGCATGATGCCTTCGTGCTCATCGGAGATGCCCAGCTCTTTCTCTGAGCAGACCATCGATTTGTTCTCAATGCCGCGCAGGGCGCGCGCCTTGAGGATCATCCGCGAGCCGTCGTCCTTGTGTCCATCGATGACCTCGGCGCCTTCGCGAGCATAGGGTGCAATCAGCGGCGGGCTGATCGGCCCCTGGTCTTTGTAGGGGTAGAGGTTCGGCGCGCCGGTAACCACCGTCTCGACCTCCCCCAGCCCCGAATCGACCAACGCCAGTACCAGCTTATCGGCGTTGGGATGTGCCTTGACCTCCAGGATGTGGCCAACGACGATCTTTTCCCGATCCCACACCAGGTGATCGGCCGATACGGGGACGGCCAGGTGATGGCCCACATCCATCACATCGCCCGCCGGGATACCGATGTACTCGACACCTTCGACTTCGAGACCGGCCAGGGTCATTCGGTGAGCCAGCTCCTCGATGGACATGGTGATGTCAACATAATCTTTAAGCCATGATATTGGTATGCGCATGATTTGTTCTCACTCCATTTGTTTAGACAGTCGTGTCGTGCCCAGAAGGGCGACCGCGGGTCGCCCCTACGATTAGCGTTGCCGAGCTACTTTTGGTATGCCTCTTTCCTCGTGCAACACAGTCAGTACAGCTAGAAATGCAGGCATGTTGATAATCTCGTCAATCGGTAGGATGGTCACTTTGCCGTCACTGGTACTCAAGCGCAGGCTCTGATCAAGAAAATAGATCCTGGTAATTTGATCCCAAGACATGTTAATTGGTACTTCGCGCCGTGAGTGCCGGGTCTGTCTGACCAATGTGCCCTTTAGCCCATCTTGTGAATAGATAATGCCATCAGTGAGATGGATCACCTCACCCTTTCTAAATCGCTGCACAGTCTCTGGAGTAAGCCTTTTGAACACTTTGTCTTTGAACACAGACATAAGCTCAAAGAACTCAACACCCCCTCTTAATTCGCGAGTTTGCTTGTCTCGTAAATGCAAAACATAGTGGCTGAAATGTGCCCAGTAGGGTTTTCCTCCACCACTGATGCTCCCCGAAAATGTGAGAAGAAGGAATGGAATGAATACGGGAACAATGTAAGGAACCGAATACGTTGACGTGAAGGCAAGATCGGAATACTTGTTGGCCTGCACACCAACGATGTCTTGCCATAAGATTCTTTCCCGCCGTTGCCCATGTATCAAAATTATCCCATTCTCATAGATGTCAACGCGGAGCACCCCGAATAGAGACATGCAAGCCACATAGATGCTGAAGATAATCAAGACTGCATCAATCAACACCATAAAGAAGGCCGCAAGTGACTGTGTTGTCCACAATATTGCTGTAAGCACGAACGCTGCAATCAACATAACGACAAATATGACTATTGGCATTTTGCTGCCTTTAGGAGGAAGGGATTTCAGTTCCTTCCCCAATAGCTCGTCGCTCATTGAACCTCCTTGTGCTGGTTACGGATGGATATCTGTAACCAGCAGATGCCTCTTCGTCAGAATTGCTCCAAGAACCGTAAGTCATTCCCCCAGAACAGGCGAATGTCCTGAATGCCATGTTTGAGCATTGTGCTTCTCTCCGGCCCCATACCGAAGGCGAAGCCGGAGAACTTAGCCGGATCGTAGCCGCCGTTCTTGAGCACCACCGGGTGAACCATGCCCGCCCCGGCGATCTCCAGCCAGCCGGTGTGTTTGCAGATCTGGCAGCCCGCGCCGTCGCACAGGATGCACTGCAC
>JAFGLD010000346.1 GCA_016928235.1 Anaerolineae bacterium
AAAAAGATCGAGAAGTTTTCGGAAAAAGATCATGATCTTTTTTGAAAGAGATCGAGAAGTCTTTTGCTTAAGTTGACGCTTATGGTTTCCCAACGTTCAAAGTCGAGCTTAGGAGGCAGCACTTTTGCCTGATATGCCATAACAGTAATAAGATTGTACAATAAGTTTGGGGTGTCATAATAACCTGTAAATATCGATGACACAGTAGACTTCACGCACATACCGATCACCAATCGTCAGCTTGTGATTACCGGCTTGTGGGTGGATACTTATTGCAATGTGCGGATATGCTGTTCGAGTGAGTTGCCTGTGGCAATCAAGTCATAAGCGACAAAGTTTTAGATGTTGGTGATGAGCAGTGTCGTTGCTCGCATATACCTCACAGTTCGCGCATCATGGCTCACATATTGTTTCACCTAACTTTGCCAACAAGACATCTCTGTTATGTCACGTGATGTGGAATACTGTTAACTGATGTGGATAATCGCGTATGTCTATGAAAACAAATGCCTCCATTTATCAAACTGAGCCGGGCGTTCGCTCGCGGCCTTCAGAAATCCCTTGTATCAAAGTCCTGTTTATCGAAGACAGCGAGGGTGAATATCTTTATGCCCGCGAGATGCTTTCCTCGGTGAAGGATGCGATCTTGATGGCGGATTGGGCTGCCACGTACGACGCCGGATTGTCGGCCATCAAGCATGATGTCCATGACATCTATCTGGTCAATTATCGTCTGGCAGACGATAGCCGCTCCGGCCTTGATCTGCTCAACGAGGCGCGTGCTCTGGGCAGCAAAGCCCCAATGATCATGCTCACCAATCGGGATGACAACGAGACAGATCTGGCAGCGATCCGGGCTGGCGCCGAGGACTACCTGGTCAAAGGGCAGATAGACGCTGAGACCCTGATCCGCTCGATCCGTTACGCGCTGGAACGCGCCAGAATGGTGGAAGTTCTGCGGAAAAACGAAGAACGTTTTCGCCGGATCGTCGAAGAGAGTAGTGATAGCGTTTTTACGGTGGGATTGGATGGACAGTTCCTCTATATCAACCCGGCAGCTGTCAGGCTGACCGGTTATACGATGGACGAGTTGTTTTCGAGGTCATTTACCGACTTGATTGCCCCAGAGTGGCGGGATCAGCTTTGGTCGTTCTACCAACGGCAATTTGAAAACCAGGCCCACGAGACGCTCTTAGAGTTTGCCATTATCGCCAGCAGCGGTGAAGAGAAATGGGTTGAGCAGACGGCGACTCTGGTAACCGAGGGCGATAACGTCATGGGCTTCCAGGGCATCGTGCGCGATATCTCGGCTCGCAAAAATGCCGAAATTGCCGAGCTCGAACAGCGTGCTCTGGCCGAGGCCCTGCGCGATACGGCGGCTGCGCTTAACAGCACCCTGAAGCTCGACGAGGTATTGGATCGTATTTTGGATAGTGTCCAGTATGCCGCGCCTCACGATGGCGCCAACATCATGTTGGTCGAGGCCGGCACTGCTCACGTTCTGCGCAGTCTCAAGCAGGGAGCCCAGGGACCCGAGCGGGATGTGTCTTCTCAAGCCATCTCCGTTGATGCTGTGTCTCACCTGAGCCAGATGATCGAAAGCAAGCGACCATTGGCTATTCCAGACACGCTGTCTGATCCGCGTTGGGATGAGCTACAGGATGTGAATTGGGCGCGCTCGTATGCCGGAGCGCCGATTCGGTTAGAGGGCGAGGTAATCGGTTTCCTGGATCTGTTCAGTGCCAGACCGGGAGCCTTTGGGCAGGTTCATGCAGACCGGCTGCAGGCTTTTGCCGATCAGGCTGCCATTGCTATCAAGAATGCCCAGTTGTATGGTCAGCTCGAAGAACGCAATGCGGAGTTGGATGCCTTTGGCCATACGGTGGCTCATGACCTGCGAGGCCCTCTCACCAACCTGATCGGTTATGCCGAGATGCTGGGTGTGTTGTTTGAAGAGGAGATCTCTCCCCAGGCCCTGACCTGCGTGCAAACCATTGGGATGTCCGCGCTCAAGATGGATCAGATCATCAGCAGTCTCTTATTGCTGGCAACGCTGCGCAACGCTGATGAGTCGATTGCCGTGGTCGAGATGGAGCCGGTTGCCTATGCTGCCGTGGAGCGATTCAGAGAGCAGATCGACCAGCGGGGTATCGAGGTGGTGGTGATGCCCGATCTCCCTCCGGCATTGGGACATGGCCCCTGGTTAGAGGAGGTCTTTGCCAATCTGGTAGACAACGCGATCAAGTATATCGGTAAGAATAACGCTTCTCCGTGTATTACCATCCGGGGATTTACCCAAGACAACATGGTTCGCTACGAGGTTATTGATAACGGCCTGGGGATCAGGCCGGAGAATCGGGATCGCCTGTTTGAGATGTTCAGCCGTTTCCACAAAACCGAAGGCAAAGGACTTGGCCTGGGGTTGTCCATCATCAAGCGGATTGTCGACAAGCTGCATGGGATGCTTGGCGTGGATAGTGTTCTGGGTGAAGGCAGTACCTTCTGGTTTACGCTTCCGGCAGTCAAATAAGAACCTATGATGGGGCGATCGGTCTGCCGTCGCAGCTAATCCGTTAAACTTTATCGGCAACAGGCATTCTATGCATAAAATCTGGCTTATTTTATGTGTAACTCCGTTACTTCCGATAAAGTTTACTCTCATTCCTCAATCATTTGACGCCTGGTTTGTTCCATGCTATTTTCTTGAGCATCATCGATTTCGAAAAGAGTGGCGGATGAGCAAAAAGCTCATCAATGGAAATGAAGACAGATTCTGACTCGTCACTCACCACTCGTCACTGTTTTCAAAGGAGGTAGATATGCTTCACAGTGCAATTGCTCTCATGGATGGATATTTGCTTTGCCCGGTTGCGCAGGTGTGAGCCTTGAAAGCTGCCTCGATTTTTCGATGTACGCTGCTACTCCTGCGCCACGGGCAAAGTCTCGTGGCGTTTTGATTCGCGTGCTCTGTTAAGGAGCGTATGAAGTATTATCAGGAGTGGTAGATTGACTGAACTAGAGTTTCTCAAGGGCCTGGTTCTCAAAGCTCAGAGCGGCTTTTTTACCGTCGAGACTGAGCGTGGGCTGATTGTATCGAAGGTTCGTGGTATCTTACTGAAGGAACGCAAAAATACCGATCCGGTTGCCATCGGTGATCGGGTGATAATATCCCTGGTAGAAATACAGGAAAACGATATTGTCTCGGTTGAGGGAGTCATCGAAGAAGTAGAGCCGCGGATACGCGCCTTTACCCGGCAGGCTCCATCGCCGGGCGGGCGCACCAGTACCGAACAAATCGACCGGGAACAGGTGATTATCGCCAACCCCGATCAGATCGTGTTTGTCTTTGCGTGCGCTGAGCCTGAGCCGAGCTTCAGGATGCTCGATCGCTTCCTGGTCATTGCCGAACATGCCGAGATACCGATTCTGATCTGCGCCACCAAGGTCGATTTGGTAAAGAAAAGCAGTGAAGTACTGGAGCTTTTTGGACTGTACAATGACTTTGGCTACCCGGTGATCTTCACCAGTACGGTTACAGGAAAGGGCATCGAGGAGCTGCATGAGGCGCTGGCAGGCAAAATCTCTGCCCTGACCGGCCCATCCGGCGCGGGGAAGACCAGCCTGTTGAATGCGATCCATCCTGGGCTGGGTCTGGCCGTCAAATCGATCAGTCAGGCGACCGGTGAGGGGCGCCATACGACTGTCGCGCCCCAGTTGTTTCCCCTGGGGGATGGCGGTTATGTGGCCGATACTCCCGGCGTGCGTGCCATCGGCCTTTATAACATCGAGCCGTCTGAGCTCGACGGGTACTTCCGCGACATTCTGATTTTTATCGATCAATGCCGGTTCAAGAACTGCCGTCACGAAAACGAGCCGGGCTGCGCGGTGTTGGCGGCTGTCGAGGCCGGCGATATTTACTACGATCGTTACGAGAGCTTTTTGAAGCTTCGCGCGGAAGTCGAAGAGATCTATTATCGATGCTAACGCCCCAACCCCGCGCGGTTATCGACGCTCAGTTTTCAAGCCGTCGATGGTCGACGCGGGGATGGGGCATTTGACGGTTGGTTGGGTGATCATCAATCACCCAATCAACCAAGATTGGACATCAGCAATCAGTGGATCGTAAAGATCTCCCCGCCGGCGCGGCCATAAATGTCCGGAAAGTAGAAATTCCGGACAATGGTCGGCAGCACATGGTATTGACCCGGTATCCCTAACCGCAGTTTATAGCTGAATATGTAAGTTCCTGCCGGGAGCCTCTCTGCATACAATGTTGCTTTCTCATCCCGAATTTGAATCTGGTTGAACCACCACCAGCCCCAATATTGGCTGTTATTCTCCTTCGAAAATGCAGGTCGATCGGTGCCCGACTCGGTGGCTAAGGCTACATCGATGCCCTCCGCGCCCGCAGGGAAAGCATCCTCGACGTAGACATAATACTGCTCATCGCGGACAATAAGCGTTAGCTCAACTGTGATCGTCTCGCCGACAGAACCACTCTCGATAGCCTTGCCGTCCTCATTCAAATAGCGCCTCGTCACAACGTATCCCTTGCCGGCCGGCTCGATCTCTTCAACCGGGAGCATGGTATTTAACTGTGCTGTGTAGTACAGATTGCCTTCCCCTCTTCCTCGCGCGATCGATAAGGCGTTATTGGCTTTTAGAATATCCTCCAGATCGACGGTGTGCCTGGACGAATCGAGTGCCTGCTGAGGGTTAACGGCGCCACTGACTCTTTCTTCCTGATTAAACGAAAGCGTCCAATCGTATTCCGGCCTAAGATCGCCCGATACAGACATCCAATCGCTGAGGGCAATCAATGCCCAGGTGGTTTCTTGTGTCGTCTCCCAGCGATCATGTTGGCGGGCAGCCATCAACCAGCGAACGGCATTGGGGTTCAGCTCATGCTTGGGCCAGAGCAGCACAAAGGTGTCCAGGACGATTGCCGTCGTCCGCGTGTTGGTCGCCCAATTCCACAGATCCGGCTTGTCTTCCGACCAGTGCGCGCCGCCGGCACTGATGGTGGCATTGTTGGCAAGGTCAGATTGCAGCGTATCGAGACGTTGATCTCTTGGGTTGATCAGCCAGATAGTCTGGGCAAGCAGTGCTTTAGCCCATACATCCAGCTCGCTGCGCGCGTCATAGAGTGTCGTGACACGTCCGGGGTCCGGTTTGCCCGCGCGGGCCGTCACATATAGATTGTACGCCTGCCGGTTACGCTCTACGCGAACATCTGTTAAATCGTGGGGCTTAGACAGGTACTTAACGGCGCGGTCGAGAGCCGTTTGCTCGATGTCATATCCGGCCTCCTTGGCAGTGACCAAACCATGCACCACGTAAGCCGTGATCAGATCTGAGCTTGGACTGCTGACAAACCAACCCCAACCGCCATCCGCGTGTTGTTGGGCATAGAGTCGTTGAAGCGCCTGTCCTATCTGGACATCGAGACTGTCTGCCAATTCAGGATTAGCCAGATCGAACCGGCGCAAGATTTGAAGCGTATGGGCATTGGCAAGAAAACGGCTGACGATCTGCTCGGTACACAGGTGCGGATAGTTTTCCAGCCAGGCCAATGCCTCTGTCATGGAACCGGCCAGCGAGTAGTCGAGTTTAACATCGAGGGTTGCCTCTTCGATGTTGAGTGTGGGTGGCAAGAAGATTGTTTCGGTACGTGTTCCTGCTCCCGTCAGTTGTCCCGCCGTGCCCACCGTCTCAGACACATTGTATCGATACACAGGCAGCATCTGGTCATGCGCGGGATCACCGATCGGCGGCTTGGTGGCATCGACCAGCTCTCCCGCGTCGACGGCAAACGCGAGATCAACCCACTCCGCGTCATCGGCGATAGTCACCGGCCACTCTACCCGAACGACACCGCCGGCCGGGATCGTAACATCGACCTCATCACTCCCCTCATTGAGGGTATAACCGCTGCCAACCATCCAGACCACTGCGTCGAGTGGGCGTTTAGTGTTGTTATAAGCCAAAGCAGCCAGGGTTACCTGATCGCCAACGATAAAGAAACGCGGTGTCACCGGCCGGATCAAGAGCTTTTCCGTTGACATCAGTTCGTGGGTTGCCTGACCAACTTTGCCCTCCGGCGTGATTGCCTTGACATCCATATGCCATGTTGTCAGGTTGTCCGGCAAGGTGACGGTTACTTCTGCAATACCGTCCTCACCGGTCTGCACTGTTGCATTCCAATAAGCTGTATCTTTGAAATCCCTGCGCAGATCATAGAATGAGTCGCCCGCTCCGCCACCACCGCCCTTCGCCTGATCGAACAACTCGTCAGGGATAGGTTCTTCCAGATGGACCAGGGACAGGGAACTCCAGACTCCGATTGGAATGTTGCGGTAGAAGTAGTCCATCAGCGAGCCTGTGTTTGGTGATGAAAGCTTCAAGGTCGCCAGATCGACCAATGCAAAAGAGACTTCTGCCTGTACGGGTTCGCCATTTGCATTGTATGTCTCGACACGGTATGTGACTTTGTCGCCTGGGCTGGCATCCGGGACATTTGCCGTGACGCTAATATCCAACTCATAGGATGATGTATCGACATCCAGCCGGACACTGCCTATACGGAAGTCGGAGAGCGGGTTGAGTTCGTCAGCTCCTTTCAGCAACATCACCGAGAAATAGATATTGGGCGCGTATTCTTGTTTGATCGGCAGCTTGTAAACAAATGAGTTGGTATCGATGTCGACAACTTCGTGCTGGAGGACATTGTTACGCTCGACCGTCACTAACGCGCGTATGTTATTCCCGGCATAAGGTACCGGGATCAGGATCTCGGCGATATCACCCGGCCTGTATTCGGACTGGTCTGTAACCAGATTGATGGCATTTGAGTTTGGCTGCCCCCAGGAGACAAACTGATTGCCGCCTGCGGCCCAAAGGTAAGCACTGCTTCGTTGGCTCCGGCCCTGTCTGTCTGTTGTTGAGACGATGATCTTGTACGAGCCTGCTTCCAGTGGCGTGAACGCCAATGTACCAATACCGTCTTTATTCGTCATAACGTCACGCTTTAAGACGTTGATCTCTTCGGTCGTATTGTTCCAATGGGTTTGCCCGTTGGGTGATATTTCTTTGACGCTGTAGTGTTTGATCTGGATCACATCAACTTGAATAGTCTGCTCCGGCAAGACATCGCCTGTACGGCTGACGGCAACCAGCGATATCCCGGCCGGCTCACCAACCTGATTGAGATATCGTTCCGGACGAACACCGGCATACGCATCGCCCTTGTGGATGACGACCTCCGTGCTGGCTGTCACAAACTGACCGCTTTTGTCATTCACCATCGCCTCGATGGTAAACCGCTGGCTGGATGAGAATTCCGCCAATTCGGAAGGCACCTCGAAGGAAAAAGTGCCATCTGTATTGATGCTGCCGCTGCCCTCGGCAATCTGCTGCCCATACCCTGCAATATAATCGGTGCTGATAGGCACGTTGCGATCATAGTCGATAAAGCTGTAGCCTCTGCCGGGCAAATCCGGCCGGAAGTAATATGGCTGCGAAAAGACATTCCAGGTCACCGTTCCGGTCTGAACAGCGCCACCGAAGAAATAGTGGGCGTCCAGGTTGATCGCCACGCTTTCGTTTTCGGTCACCTCGGCCCGATTAGGCGTCAGACTCGATTGGAAGTCGGGGCGCCTGTACTCCGCTACATGAAACCAGACAATATTCTCCGAAGACTGCTCCTCACCCCAATGCACAATCGTCTTGAGATAGTACCGGCCCGTTGCTGCCTCGGGATCGAGTACAAACGATCCGTCGATGCTGCCGGACTCAGAAACCGGATAGGTGTCACGGAATATCTCATCGTTTTGAGGATTGGTGACAGAGACCAATACCTCCTGCTCGCCCGGCAGCCGATAGACTTCATCATCCCGCTCCCGCACAATTGTCTTGAAAAAGACTTCGTGTCCGGGACGATAAAGAGGCCGATCGGTATAGGGGAAAATGGCATAAGGATCGTAATATCGATACACATATTGGTAAGCTTCCACGCCCCATTGACTATAGGTGATACCATAAACATCGTCACCTTGGGCAACAGCGACAATCTCTTTTAACTGGGTATAGCCGCGATCGGCGTAAGTCAGAGACGCGGTGCCGTCCCGACCGGTGATCGCTTCTCCGATCTTGATCGTTCCCTCATAGTAGAAAGTGACCTTGACATTTGCCAGTGGCTCCCCGCTGTGCATATCGGTAACCCATGCCATGGCCTCAGTCCGGCTGTGCTTGGTGACGATGTTGGCATTGGCCAGGATGATCAAACGTGTTGTGACATCTTTGATCTCGTCGGCCCTGGCATTAAAAATGTATACTCCCGGCTCGATAGGCCTATCCTTAGTTCCACTCAGTGGAATACGCCAGTTATAGCCTGTGTTCTCTGTAATCTCGCCTGTATCCACGGACCATGCCCGGTACAGCCAGGATCTACGTGGTTGGTAGTCGATGAGATTATGGCCGTAAGAAAGATCGGGAAGCGTTGTTTCAGGAATCCGGTAGAGCCGGTAATTCATCTTATCGATGTTGCGAACAAACGCCAGTAAATCAGTCGTCTGCCGATAGTCGAAAATCGACAGCCACTTCTTGGGGCTGAGACTGAATTGTGGCGGATATTCGCCTGTGGTAAACGTAAAAGTGACGGTCTCATCGAGTGTATTGCCGTATGGATCGCTGACGCCGGGTAGCAGTGTGACGGTATACTCGGTATTGTCATCGAGGATCGCCCGTAGTGTGATGTCACTGTGGTCGCCATTGCATATAAACGTACTGACTTCACCGGGTGGCTGCGGAGAGATGCGCATCCGGTCTTTCAGTGTTTCCTGATCCAGCGGCGCGGTCACGCCGATCTTAATGCCCGGAATCAACGGTGATACATTCACCTCACCATCGACCGGTAGCGTTGCCTTGATGCGTGGGTACAACACGGTCTTGAACGTCCACTGATAGTCTTCGGCTATCGCAATACCGCCACCGGCCGCTTTGGCCCGGCTTGACAGGGAGGCTGTATATGTTGTCTCCAGTAGAAGTGGTTGTTGAGGTGTAAATGTGAACTCTGTGTTCTCTTTATTCCATTCGAATCTCCCAGGGCGTTCCTGTTTGCCATCCTGTTCGGATATTTCTACCAATTTGAAGGAATCCGCGATACTTGCCTTGTCCATCGGCTGATTGAACCGGATACTGATTGGTTGATCCGGCTTTCGCCCCTCGCTCCCGTCTGACGGCGTAACATGGACGATCTGTGGTGGGACTGTTGTGAATTCCCATATCGTCGGCTCGATCATTTCCGCGCCGTCAGCAGATGACAGCGCGTCTAACGTAGCCGTATATGTTTGCCCTCCCATCAGATTGCCATCCGGTCGCCAGGTGTAGATACTGGTATTGACCCATTCCCCTTCACCGAGGATATCCGGCTCAAAGTGGAGTGGATGAGGCAATGTGTCGATCTCGTCCAACACGGTCAAAGGAACGACCGGACGGTTAAAGAACACCGTGATGGTAGAGTCGAGTGCCACATCGGATGCATGAGATGCCGGGATGATTTCGGCCACGCGCAGCAGTCCAACCGTATTGACTTTGAACTCGGTTGGAGTTTCCTCCAGCTTGAGACCTGCTTTGCTCTGCCCGATGACGCTGATGGTGTATGGATAAGCGCGCGATAAACCGGAGGGCATGATGTCGAGCGTGGCCTCATCGATCCAGTCCAGCTCGGTCTTGATGTTGGCGCTGATGGAGACTTTCACACTGTCCTGTTTCATGGGTTGATCGAAATGAACCCTGATGGTTCCATCGAGTGCCAGCTCCTCTTCCGGCGATGGGCTGACGTAGGCAATGCGTGGTGGCGCGTCGAGTTCAGGCTTTCCGTCGCAGCCGGCGAGCATGACCAGTGACAGCATAATGGGTATCACATGCTTGATATTCATGGTTCCCTCACGGTAAAGAATAGGGGAGCGCCGGCATTTACTCCGTCCGGCGTTTCGGCTTCCACATAAAGCTCATGGCGGCCCGCTTCCAGCGGCCACCATACTTCGAATGGGACAGTATCATCGATCTGGTAAGGCTCACCATCGACATAGAATGTTATCGATAGGATAGTATTCGGCCCACTGGCGGCAAGCCGAACCTGTTGCGCGCTGGCAGGCAGCGTTGGATCGATCAGGAAGACCGTTTCCGGATCGGGCGCCAGCAGCACCAGATCATCGGCGCTCTCCAATGCTATCGGCAAGGTCAGCAAGCCCTCTCGACGGGCCCAGGTCTGGGCCCGCGCGGGAAGATCGAGGTAAATCTGATCGCCGACCCGAACATACAGGGTGTCAGGCGTAGTGGGCTGCGTTCCGTCGATGAACCATTCCCGGCGGGTATAGGGGCAATCAGGGCTTGGAGCCATGCCGGAAAGAACGCATATTTCCGCCTGCGCCAATCCTGGCGGCTGTGTGAAGACCCGCTCGGGGGTACCCTTGAGGATTTCCCGCATGTAGTGATGCCAGATCGGGCCGGCGCCGCTGACGCCGGTGACATCGAGCATGGGAAGGTTGTTGGTGTTGCCTACCCACACCCCGACAACCAGATCGGGGGTGTACCCTACCGTCCAGTTATCGTGATAGTCGTTGGTCGTGCCGGTTTTGACGGCGGCAGGCCGCCCGATCTGCAAAACGCTGTGCGGACCAAACCCGGCTGTCCGGGCCTCGTTGTCACTCAAAATATCGGTGATCAGCCATGCCACACGGGGATCGATTGCCTGCTCGCCGCTGTCCGGACTGGTCTCGTAGATTGGCCTGCCCTGCGCATCGTATACGGTCTGGATCATGTAAGGGCGCGTGACTGCCCCATGATTTGCCAGTGCCGCGTACGACGCGGTTAACTCCAACAGCGCAACCTCTCCCCCGCCGAGAGTCAATGCCAGATCGTAATCGGCCGGATCCGACAGCGAAGTGATGCCAAGACGATGCAAGAAATCCAGAAGCCGGCGAGGCCCCAATACATCCAGCGCCAGTACTGCCGGGATGTTATAGCTCGAGGCCAGCGCGTCCCGTGCCAGCACAGGACCATGCTCTCTCCCATCGTAATTGACGGGTACGTAGCTGTGCCCTTCTTTCGTCACGAACGCTGTATCGACATCCAACAGCATCGTTGCCGGGGTCCAGACCTCTTCGCGGGCCGGATCGAATAAGGCAGCATAGGTAAACGGCTTGAGCGTAGAGCCGGGTTGCCTTGGAATGAGCGCCATGTTCATCGCGCCACTGTTCTCCCGGCTGAAGTAATCCGGGCTTCCCAGGAGCGCCAATACCGCTCCGGTGGTGGGATCGATGGCAACCAGCGCCGCGCCGGTCGCCCTGGCGGGGATATCACGCTCGTTCAGCATCTTCAACTGCCGTGTGGCGATACGTTCAGCCGTCTCGATCCAATCTAGATCGAAGGTTGTCACGACTTCCAGACCGCCCGATGCCAGTACGTCAGGCGGCAGGATGTCTCCCAGCTCCGCATAGGCGGCAAAGACAGCATGAGGAGCTTCGATGGAAAAACGCTCCGAGACGTAGATCAGCGGTTGCTGGTGGGCCTGTTCGAGATCGGTATGGCTGATGTAGCCGTTTTTCTCCATCAGCATGAGGACGGTTAGCTGCCGCTCATGGGCAGCCTCCGGGTTGATCAATGGATCGTACAGGCTAGGCGCCTGCGGCAGCCCGGCGATCAAAGCGCATTCTGCCGGCGATAATTCCTGAAGCGGCCGGCCAAAGTAGGCCCGTGACGCCGCATCCATGCCATAGGCAAGGTTGCCATAGTAGGTCTGATTAAGGTAAAGCGCAAGAATCTCATCCTTGGAATAGTGCTGAGACAAACGATAGGCAAGGATAATTTCCCGCAGCTTGCGTCGAAGTGTCCGTTGGGTCTGCTCGCCGGGCTCTAAAAGATGATTGCGAGCCACCTGCTGCGTGATCGTGCTGCCGCCGGAGACCACATCGAGCCCACGGATGTTCAGCCAGATGGCCCTGACCATTCCTCTGAAACTGAAGCCGGGATTGGTATAGAATCGTTCGTCTTCCGTCGCAATTGTGGCATCGATGCAGGCCCGGGGCACCTGCTCGATATCTACGACCGAATGGCGTCCCTCGTCGATCACCTCGTACAGCAGCCGTCCATGTCGATCCAGTATGCGGATGGAGGGTGTCTGCAAGCGCAGATGCGCCAGGTCAGGCAGATCGACCACCAGCCAGCTGTAGAGCCAACCCATGCTGGCCAATGCAATCGCCAACGATGCAAATAATCCCCAGTGTGGCTTCAAATGCCTCATAACAATACAATTATTGTCGTATCATCGAAATCCCGCCAGACGGTTAACCTACAATTGCCATACCAGATCGTGCTGCTTGCCTGTATGGAAGCATTCGGCAAATGGTAGCAATCACGTAACGAGTGGTAGCAACTGCGTATCGAGTAGTAGCAACCATTGAATGCCCCGGTCGTTTCGACAGCGCGCGGCGCGGAACGCTCTGAAATCGATGATATCGAGTATACTTGGGAGCGGAGATTGATCCCCAGTTAACACAATACCAGCAACAGAGATAATATGTCCGATCCACTTTTGCAATCTCGTATTTACATTGTCGATGATGATGTCTCTAACCGCGATGTTCTGGAAGCCAATCTGGCGTTTGCCGGGTTTACCAACATCACGATGGCCGGGAACGGCGTCGACGCGCTTGCGCTGGTCGAGCAGCAGCTCCCCGATCTGATACTGCTCGATATCATGATGCCGGAGATGGACGGATTTCAGGTCATCCAACATATCCGCGCCACGTATCCAGATCAGTTTATCCCCATCGTGCTGCTCAGCGCGCTAAACAGACCGGAGGATCGCGTTAAGGGTATCCGGGTCGGAGCTAACGATTTCCTCAACAAGCCCTATGATGGCGATGAGCTGATAGCCCGTGTCTTCTCGCTGCTTTCGTATAAGCAGACCGTTGACGCGCTGCGCGCGGAGCAGGCTCGCAGCCTGGCTTTGCTCAACCAGATCAGCAACCCGGTCATTGTGACCGATGCTGAAGGGATCATCACTCAGGTCAACCCGGCGGTTCGGGAACATCTGGCATTAGGCGATGAGGTTCTCGACCGGACATTGGAATCGGTGTTTGGCTTGGCATTGGAGGACCTGCTGATCCGGGCCAGGGAGCGCCAGGGGGCAGTATCCGGCATCTTCACCCCCCGCGGCGGCAATGTCGAGCAACCTGTCACCTTTAATGTCAGCGTCTCACCGATCACAGAAGTGGGGTACATCCTGTTCTGGCAGGATGTCACCGCGCTCCAGGAAGGGGAGCAGGCCCGGCTGAACCAGGCACATGCCGAGACCAAGCATGTGTTGGACACCTTCTCGCATTACATGAGCCCAACGCTGGTCGAGCGCGTGTTGGACGATCCCACCATTACTGCCCGGCGAGAGCGTCGGGATGCCGCCGTGCTGTTTGCCGATCTACGTGGATTTACCCGGCTTACCCTGTTGCATTCGCCTCACGATGTGATGGCCCTGCTCAATGACATCTTCACCGATATGATCGATGTGGTCAATGCCCATGATGGCCTGCTCTTTGACATCACTGGCGATGAGCTGTTGATAGCCTTCAACGTGCCCTATGATCAAGACAACCCTTTGCAGCGTGCTCTTGATACAGCTATTGAGATGCATCGAACCTTTCAAGGCCGCCGGGCCAGGCGCGAGAGACGGGGAATGGAAGTTGGGATGGGGATTGGCGTCAACTATGGGCCGGTTGTACTGGGGCACGTTGGCGGACACTCGCAAATGAGCTATACGATGATCGGCCAAGCCATCAATGTCGCCCACCGGATGGTCGAGGTAGCCGAGGATCGACAGATTGTCATCTTTACCGAGCTGCTGGCCGATTGGAAGCCCAATGGCAACGACCTGCGTCGCTTCGAGATGGCGCCCATGCAGGTCAAGAACATCCCGGAGCCGGTGATGCTTTCAGCCATCGAGCTGGTAGTGACAGATGACAAGCCCTGAGGGGTAGATTGTCGCTTCAGTAGAGTCGGCTTACCATACAAAACCCATCACTAAGAACCGATTGCCGGAAACGGATCACTGACCATCACTCTACACAAAGGAGCCTGTCAATGGATTGGTTTTGGGGTATCGATTTTCCCGGCCCGCCATTCGAGCTTTTTGGGCCAAATCATTTAGTCGCGTTGGGCGTAGTCGTGCTGATCAATGTTGTTGTCTGTTTCTTCTGGCGTCATCCGTCTGAAGCTGGGCGACGTCGCTTTTGTTACGGTCTGTCAGCAATACTGTTGATCAACGAATCGCTTTTCCATCTCTGGGCAATCACCACCGGCCAATGGTCGATTCAGGTTTACCTGCCCTTTCACCTGTGCTCTATCCTGGTGTATGTTACGCCCATCATGTTGATCACAAAAAACTACAGGATGTATGAGTTCTGCTACTTTCTGGGCCTCGGTGCTGCTATGCAAGCTCTACTGACACCCGACGCGGGAGCGTACGATTTTCCGCACATTCGCTTCTTGACTGCCATCATCTCCCACGCTTCGATGGTCACCGCGGCGCTCTACATGACGGTGATCGAAGGTTTCCGCCCGACCTGGAAATCGCTGCGTAACACCATTGTCGCGCTGAACTTGTATATGATTCCTGTCTTTATCCTGAATATGCTCATCGGCAGCAACTACCTGTTCATCAACCGCAAGCCGGATACGGCCAGTATGATCGATATGCTTGGCCCGTGGCCCTGGTATATTCTGTCGTTGGAAGCTGTTGGTCTGGCGGTCTTTCTGCTGCTCTATCTGCCTTTTGTCGTTAAAGACTGGCAGAGCAAACCGATGCCGGCATCTACCGGCGAAGCTTGATGACGCGGATATAGTTGCCCAGATAAGTCTTTGCAGCAAACGATCGCGAGGTAAGCAAAAGGTAAAAGATAAAAGGTAAGTGACACGACGCATGATGCGCACCATTACCCATTATCTTTTACCCGTTTACCTTTTGCGACCGGGTGAAACTTTTCCGGAGAACTATACTTGTGCGCCGGCAACACTGCTGAGAAAAATGCTCAGGATGTTCTGAGCCGACTATCGCTGCCAGATATAGTCGAACGCATCGACCTGACTTTCCGGGAATAGGAATATGCCATGACCAACAAACTCACCGGACGCGAGCCTGCTCTGCCCACCGCCGATGGTCTCACCGGGCGCGAGCCGTTTATCGGCGGAGATGCATCGATCATTCAGGCGCTGCTCCAGCTTGACGACGCGGACTTCGCATCGACTGAAGTGCTGGCGGCCCGGCTGGCCGGGGTGCTGCCCCATCTGGCCGCCCTGCTCAACGATGAGGATCAGCGCAAGCGCAGCCAGGCGGCACGGCTGATCGGCATGGTGGCAGTCTCCCATCCCCCCAGTCGGGCACAGAGTGTCCCGCTGTTGGTGGGCATTTTGGATGATGCTGTCCAACGCAGAGACTGGCCCACTATGCTCATGGCTGTAGAGTTCTTGGGGAACACATCCGATCAGCAAGCTGTGTCAAGACTGGTCGACTTGGTCGAGCATGGCGCTCATTTCGAGCACTTGCCACAGATCATAAGCGCCCTTGTTCAGTTAGGTGAAACTGCCTTATCGCCGTTGTTTGCTTCGATAAGACAGCAGGGCTCTCGTCATAGAGATTATTTACTCATGGCTGTGACTGGAATTGCCAGAGCACACCCGCAGTTTATCCCTGACGTCACAACCTGGATTACCCCGCTAATTCTGGAGCGGCAGCTTGATCTTGACTACACAGTGTACCAGCTTCTACAAACGCTTTGCCCCACCGAGCTGATCATCTCATTGCTCCAGGTAGCCCAGGACAGGGAACAAGACCCCCAATTCCGAAAAAGAGTACTGGGAGCATTTGCATATCTCTCTGACCCCCGCATTCCTGACCTCATGTTTGAGCTGCTTGAGAATGACGATACTGTGCCACGCCGCCAGACAGAAAGAGCGATATGCGCCCACCGGCGGCGAGAGGATATTCCCAGAATAATTGCCTTAATCCGCCACTCTGACCCGCGGATACGGCGTAGTGGGCTGTTCATTGCGGGTAGGCGTAAACTCCGATCTGCCATTCCAGCAGTCCTCGAAGCTCTTTCAGACGGCCAGGGGGCAACACGCCAGTATGCCGTCATTGCACTGTGGCGCATTCGGGAGAGCAGCACGCTTCCCGCGCTGTGTGGCATGATCGATGATCGAGCCAAGCCCGTCAGACGCACAATAGTAACCATTCTGGCAAGATTGCACCCGCATTTCTCTGAGCATCAGATGGACATTATCGCAGCGCTGCGCAAGGCAAGCCGCGATCCAGATGAAGAAGTCAAGCGGATGGCCAGGTGGGCGCTGCACCATCTCGGAGCATCCTTGGAGGCCCCATGACCGATCCACTCACAGGCCGCGAGCCTGCTCTGTCCATCAATGACGGTCTCACCGGACGCGAGCCGTTTATCGGTGGAGATGCATCGATCATTCAGGCGCTGCTTCAGCTTGATGATGCGGACTTCGCATCGACTGAAGTGCTAGCGGCACGGCTGGCCGGGGTACTGCCCCAGCTGGCCGCCCTGCTCAACGATGAGGATCAGCGCAAGCGCAGCCAGGCGGCACGGCTGATCGGCATGGTGGCGGCCGGTCACCCACGTAGCCGGGGCGAGAGTGTTCCGCTGCTGGTTGGCATTTTGGATGATGCTATCCAGCGCAAAGATCGACAAATGGCCGGTATAGCCATAGACAACCTCGGTGAAACAGCTGACCCTTTAGCGGTAGAGGCATTACTCAGGGTCCTGACCTCTGATAACATATACATTTACAGGGAAAGGCTTCTCGCTTCGTTCAGCAGATTGGGCATGGTTGCTCTCGGCCCACTCCTGACATTTGTTGGACAGGATTTTAATTCCAGGTCCGAGCATTATGTCGTAGATGCTCTGATAGCAATTTGCCGAAGTACCCCAGAAGCAACCCCAATTCTCGCCGCTCGACTTACTCCGTTGCTGCTCAGTTGCCAGTTGCCATCGGACTTTCACCGAATTCTTCGCGAACTACACTCTACCCCCTTGGTCAGACAGATGATTGAAGCCGCATCTGATTCGGAAAGAGATCAACGGTCTCGCCGCTACATGCTTTCAGCAGCATCGTGTATTCCTAGTCGCCAGGTAACCGCATTCTGCTTTGAGCTGCTTACCGGCAGCGAAACAGGCCTTCGCATTTACGCGGCCCGTGCTTTATGTCGTCTGAGGTTGCGTGAAGATATTCCAAGAATTATCGAACTCATTCACCACCCTGATCCCCAGATACGCGCCAGCGCCATCGCTATCGCAGGCAAGCGTAAGATCAAATCGGCTGTTGTTGCTATCCTTAAAGCACGTTCCGATAACCACGCCGGGGTTCGCCGCCGTGTCGTTATAGCCTTGCGCCGATTACGAGTAGAGAGCACCATACCAGCATTAATTGGGATGACCGATGATCGGTCAAAAGCAGTCCGCTTTGAAATGGTAGGCACGCTCCACCTAATTGGCCGTAATTTTCCTGAGTATCGCGCTGAGTGTAATGCTGCACTCCAAGGGTTGCTCGCTGACCCTGATGAACAAATCAGGCAAGAAGCCAGCAGCCGCCACCCCCGTTATTGACCAGCCCGATTTCTACCTGGAGGCATCATGACCCTACCCCAACCCGCCCTCGACGCATTGCAGGCGGCCTTTGGTGAGCATCTACTTGTCGATGAGCCGCTCTCGCGGCACAGCTCAGCGCGTATCGGTGGGCCGGCGGACGCCTTTTTGGTTGCCAAAACCGTCGATGAATTGCGCGCGGCAGCGCGTATTGCCTGGGAGCACGCCGTTCCGATTACCGTATTGGGCAGCGGATCGAACGTGCTGATCAGCGATGTCGGGGTGCGGGGGCTGGTCATCCACAACCGGGCCGAGCAGGTGACATTCGAGGGGGTGTGTGTCACCGCCGAAGCAGGACTGGGAACCATCAGTCTGGCGCGCCAGTGTGCCGATCACACCTTGAGCGGGTTCGAGTGGGCCGTAGGCATTCCGGGCACGGTCGGCGGGGCGGTTTACGGCAATGCAGGCGCCCATGGCGGCGACATGAGCAATGTCATCGACACTGTCAAGCTGATCACACCGGACGGCGACATCACGATGAGCAACGCCGGCATGGCCTTCCAGTATCGATCATCGATCCTCAAACGCGAGTGTCGTCCATGCCTGATCGCCGGCATGACGATGTGCCTTGCCGCCGGTGCCCCGGCGAGCATCGAAGCCCGCATGACCGAGCTCAGCGAGCGGCGCAGGCGGAACCAGCCGCCCGGCGCGACACTCGGCAGCATGTTCAAGAATCCACCCGGCGATCATGCCGGGCGGCTGATTGAGGCAGCCGGGCTGAAAGGCAGGCGCATCGGCGGGGCACAAATCAGCGAGAAGCACGCCAACTTCTTCTTGAACATCGATTATGCATCAGCCGGGGACGTCAAGGCGCTCGTTGAACTGACCCAGGAGGAAGTGTGGCAACAGTGCGGCGTGGAACTGGCATTGGAAGTCGAGCTAATGGGGGAGTGGTGACAGGCAAAGCGTGCTTGGCTCTAATTGATCTCTGATGAGGTTCTCCGGGAAGGGTTTTGCCCATTCGACTTTTACCTCCCGTGACATGTAACTTTCAGCCTGTGGTTTCAAACTGAGCACCTAACCAATACCCAATACAAATGGGACAGCCGAAAACTGGGCTGTCCCTGGCTGTTGCATACTCGGTGTCTCACCGGATAATCACCGGCGTGGCGACCTCGCCTTCCTCTGTCCAATGGTATTCGTCCATGTCGGTGACGTAGGGCTGCGACCAGCGATAGATCCACTTGCCGGCATCGGGAGTGACGTTGATGCAGCCGTGGCTGCGCGGCATCCCGAAGTTGTTGTGCCAGTACGCGCCATGGATGGCGGCACCGGTGCCTACAAAATAGGTAATCCAGGGCACCGCATTCACATCGTAGAGAGTGCCGGCCGCCTCTGTGCCGCCGCGCATCCGGCGGGCAGGACGCTTGCGCTCGACTTTATAATCGCCATAAGCAGTGTTAAAATCGTGCAGTACGCCATCGTCTCCCACAATGGATGTCCCTGAAGCGATGCGGGTCTGGAAGACTGGCTTGTCATTCTCAAAGCAGGTGACGAGTTGTTTGTCCAGAGCGATCTCAATGCGCTTGTCTTCGATGTCGGGTGAGATCGGACTGAACTCGTCGGGGTGGATGGGGCGGATATGATGAGCCTGCATCCAGGCCTGTCGCACACGCGGCGGCGTATTCTCTTCATCGTCATCGATGCGGTACCAGACCCTTCCCTCATCATCGACTGCCCGCTCGACGACCTTGTAGACCTGCTGCCAGAAGCCTCGATAATGGTAGAAGTCATAGTAATTGGCATCCAGTTTGGGAAACTTGTACTGCCAGGAGACCGGCACTGTTACCTCACCCCAAAAACCCCGCCCAATGTCCTCCACCGGCTTGTTGAATATCTCGTGACAGGGTACGACATACGCAGAATGAACATATCCTTCCGGAGTCTCGAACCACACGTCACTCCAGGAACGGGAATCGTAGGGTTCGCCGCGCACACCCTGATAAAGCGGCAAGATATTGCCTGAGTAGACGTTGCGGACACTGCCGCTGCCCGGTCGCGGCTCCTTGAAGATCCGTAGCCAGGCTGCGCCGTGCACGCGGCCGAAGAAAGGCGGATTACCGAACAGCTCGTTGTAGGAAGAAATCCCATCGGTTGGATCTTGGTTGGGGGGGAGGGCCAGCACCTGCCGGCCGCGCGGCAAAAGCAGCGCAGCTGCTCCAAGCCCGGCAGATTTGATGAAACGTCGGCGTGATAGAGAGTGCGATGTCATAATGCCTCCAACAATATAGTCAGAAGATTATACAAATCGAAGATGGCAGATGCAAAGATGAGGTGATGATATCGTATCTTCGTAAAGGTATGGACTCTTCAATGCATTTCGAAACGGTTGCCCTGTCTTTCCTCTTCTCAGTTATGGTGCTTATCCGCCCTTTTGTGGTAAGCTTGACGGGGAGAGAGAAAAATGGCGCGCGAGCTGAGTGTGGAGCACTTCTGGCCGGTTTCTTTCCCTATACAAATAGCGGTATAATTCAGGCGGTTTTTTTGGCCTCTCACCGAGAACAGACATGTCTGACGATCTTATCGATAAATCATTGGGGCAATATCAGATCCGTGTGCTGCTCGGCAGGGGTGGGATGTCTACTGTCTACCTGGCTTACCAGCCCTCGATGGATCGTACAGTCGCCATCAAAATACTGCCGCGCGAGTTCTTGCACGATAAAACCTTCCTGGCTCGCTTCGAACAAGAGGGACGCACCATCGCCAAGCTGGAACACCTGCATATCTTGCCGGTGTATGATTTTGGTGAGGACGATGGTATTCCCTACATCGTGATGCGTTACCTGGCGGGCGGCACATTAGCCGATCTGATCTTCGGACGTCTGCCGCCACTGGCTACTACTGTCCGGCTGATCGCGCAGGTGGCTGACGCGCTCGACTATGCCCATGGTGCCGGCATTATCCATCGTGACTTGAAGCCCTCCAATGTTCTGCTGGATAACAGCGGTAACGCTTACCTGGCTGACTTTGGGATTGCTCGTGTCGTCCAGGCTGCACAATCCGCCAACTTGACTGGCTCACGGGTCATCGGCACGCCGCCTTACATTGCGCCGGAGATGGTCAAGAAGGATCAGAAAATCACGACCTCGGTCGATATCTATGCGTTGGGGATTATCACCTTCGAGATGCTGACCGGGCGTGCCCCCTTCCATGATGAAGATCCGATGAAGGTATTGATGGCCCATGTACTCGAACCGGTACCTTCGGCGCGGGCGGTTGATCCCAAGATAAGTCCGGAAGTCGATGAGGTCGTGATGCGCTGCCTGGCAAAAACGCCCCAGCAGCGTTACAAAACAGCTGCCGATTATGCTGCCGATCTGGCGCGCGCGGCCACGGCAGTCCAACGTAGCCAATCAGCTGCTTCAACCACACCGGCCAAGCCGGTCGATATACCTTCCCGACTGCGCTCGCAGTCACAGTCCGCGCCGATTCCCATGTATACGCCGTCGGGCGAGGCGTTTCAGAGCGAGAAGGGCCGGCCATTCTGGCTGTTCGTACTGGCAGCCATCGGAGCTCTGGGTTTGGGGATCGTGCTGATTATCCTTGCCATTCTCGGTGGAGAGGCATCCGGATTGCTGGGGATGGTTTTCCCGTCGACCGGTACACCGACACCAACTGTCACGCCAACCCAATCGATATCTACTTCGCCGACGCAAACACGACCAACGGCTATTCTCTCTTCTCCGTCGGGTGGCAACCGGCTGGTCTTTGCTTCTAAGCGTGAAGGCGACTACGATCTATACTTAATCGACAGTGATGGTGAAAACCTGCGACAGATTACCGAAAGTCCTGGGGAGGATTACGACCCGGCTTGGTCACCTGACGGAACGCGAATTGCCTATGTTTCGTCTGCGGACGGACATTCCAACATCGTGGTTATCCATATTGCCTGTATTCTCTCGTCGGAGGGATGCGATAGCTCGGTTCGCAAACTGACTGATAATGCAGCTGAGGATGTCGGCCCGGCCTGGTCACCTGACGGGACACAGATTGCGTTTGCTTCGAACCGGGATGGAAACTATCAAATCTATACCATGACGGCAGATGGTCAGGAACAGCATCGATTGACCTATAACAGCCGGCATGATCTGTCCCCCAGCTGGTCACCCGATGGCAAGCAAATCGTCTATCATGCTTCAGATGGCCATTTGTATGTCATCAATACCGCGGGAGGAACTCCTCAGAAAATAACCGGCAGCGACGGGGCTGACAATTGGCCGGATTGGTCACCAAAAGCAAACCACATAGCCTACACATCAACAGCCGATCAGTCATCCGGTCAGCGCGCCATTTTTACCATCGATCTGGCAAGCAATCTCACCACGCAACTCACCACCGGATCGAGAGACGACGACCCGGTCTGGTCGCCGGACGGCGCGCACATTGCGTTTGCTTCTGATCGGGAAAGCACCAATCGTTTCGACATTGTCGTGCTGGAAGTTGCCAGTGGAATTCTTGAGAGGCTGACAACAGAAGGAAACAATGTGGCTCCTGACTGGCAGCCACAATCATAACACAAGTAAACGGGCCAGGCGGGAAAAGCAGGGTTCAGGACAAAAGCCTGTTCAGATAATCCTTTTATATTTTCCCGTTCCACGACTCTAGTCATCATACCAGAGGATAGTGAGCTTTGTTAGACGATCCACTCATCGGTCAAAAGTTTAAGCAGTATGAAATTCAGAGCTTGTTGGGGCATGGGGGCATGTCGACTGTCTACCGTGCCTACCAGCCGGGTGTCAACCGGATGGTGGCAATCAAAATTCTGCCCCAAGAGCTACTCAAAGATGCCAGCTTCCTGGAGCGATTCCAGCAGGAAGCGCGCATCATTGCCCAGTTGGAACATTTCCACATTGTGCCGCTGTATGATGTTGGTGAATGGGAAGGCGTTCCCTACATGGTGATGCGCTACATGCCGGGCGGCTCTCTAGCCGATCTGCTGCCGCGCGCCGTGCGGGTGCCACCGGCGGAAATGTTGACGGTTGTCCAACAGGTAGCCGCGGGACTCGACTATGCCCATCGTCACGAGGTTATCCATCGAGATCTCAAGCCCAGCAACATCTTGTTTGATGAACAGGGTAATGCCTATCTCTCCGATTTCGGGCTCTCGCATGTCGAAAAAGCAGCCACAGCCATCACCGGTTCCAGCTTTGCCGGCACGCCTGAGTATATGGCTCCGGAGCTTGGCGTCAGCGACGGCGCCATCACGACAGCCGTAGACATCTATGCTCTGGGTGTGATCCTGTTCCAGGCATTGACCGGACAAACACCGTTTCAATCCGATAGTCCCGTCAGGCTGCTCCAGATGCATATCAATGATCCGGTGCCCTCTCCTCGCAGCCTCAACCCGGAGATCACCCCAGCGGTAGAAGCCGTGATCTTGCGGGCACTCTCTAAAGCTCCGGCGGCTCGGTTTAAGAGCGCCACTGATTTATCTGTAGCCTTCACCAATGCCGCAGGCTTTATGGGAGACACGCCTAACCTGCCCCAGGCAAGCCAGAGCACGCCCCCCACCGAGCCAGCATGGGTTCCTGCCGAGACACCCCAACGAGAGGCCCCAACTCGCCGGATTGATACGAACGCGGGCAAGACACACTATCGGAAGAGACGCGGCGGTCGAATGATAGCGCTGATCGGCTTGGGGCTATTAGCTGCCGTCGTCATCGCCTTCTCGATCATCTTTGCGGTGCAGCATGAGGCCGCCGAAATGGCGCACATAGAGACCAGTATGGCGCAAACCCAGATCGTGGTCGGGACATCGGATGCGCAAGCACATGCCACAGGGTTGGCCCTCACGGCTACTCAACAGTCAATAGACACGCAGATCGCAATGGCTACCCAGGCAGCAATGATGACACACACAGCAATGGCAGTAGAGACCACACAGGTAGATCCTACCGAGCCGCCTGTTGTGGCAGTCATCACGGCTACAGCAACTCGGACGCCAACCGAAACGCCTCTGCCAACCCCAACACCAACCTCTACCCCTATTGGTGGGGGCAGTATGGGCACCATCGCCTTCATATCCGAGCGAGATGGTGACCCGGAAGTTGTCATCCTCAATTTGCTGACCGGCCAGCAGATTCAGGTAACCCATAACACTGTCTACGATGGCTCTCCCACCTGGTCCAGCGATGGGACGATGCTGGCTTACCAGTCAGATGATGTGGGTGGCCAAGGTAGTCACATTTTTGTGGTAGATAGCTCAGGCCAAAACCCAAAGGAATTGACGAAGGGGTCCCGAGTCGATCGCTTCCCGTTTTGGATAAAGGGCACCAATCAGATTGGTTTTTATACTCTCATTGCCAGGCGTATCCTGCTGCGAACAGTCACACTTGATGGCGTCGAGACGAATATCAAGCAACTGGCACTTAATGTATTCGATATACTGGATTGGGCTCCGGATAACAGCTCAATTATTGCTTATGGTTATACCTCACGCAGCGATGCCGAGATCGTGCAAATAGACAATAAGAGCGGCGATACCCGCATTGTCCTCACCGAATCGGAGGGCGATATCGAGTTTGTCGAATACTCAACTGATCGCTCTCAAGTCGTTTACACGGCCAAAGTCGATGGGTACACCCAGATTTTTATGGCCGATACCACCTGCAAGCTGATCAACGAATGCAACATACGTAGAGTAACCAATGATTCGTACAATTATGCCAGACCACGTTTTTCGCCCGATGGGACAGCCCTGTTGGTGGCTTCAGACCGGGACGGCAACTACGATCTGTGGCTGCTCGATCTGGACGGCAACCCAATCCTCAAGCTGACCGATGCCCCCCAGGACGAATATGATGGCGTGTGGCAACCGTAGAAAGACTTCCCAATAACTGACGAGCCCGGCTGTTTACAGGTCTGCCGGGCTCGTCATACGTTCAAGATCTGCCAGCCAATGAAGCGCATATTCGAAGGTCTCGCCGCACATCTCCTCATTAGCGCGAAGGCGACCACAAATAGCAGGGCGATCAGGGTGTCCGTACAACCGGCAGCGATTATCGGGCGTTAGCTGGATGCATCGGACGCCGGCCGGTTTGCCGTCAGGCATTCCCGGGATGGGTGAAGAAATCGAGGGGGCGATGCAGCAAGCCCCACAGCCGACGCGACATTTCATAGGGTGAGTTCCTTGTAAAAACCGGATTGAAGCATAGATTTTATCGGAAACAACTAAGCTACACATAAAATAACGCAGATTTTCAGCATAGCACACTTATTACCGATAAAGTCTACTATACCGGCTCGATGGTTTGGAAAAATGGCCGTGTTCTACGCAGCATGAACAGATCGCCGCAATGGCTATTGGCTGTCATCGCGGTAGGACTGCCAGTTACCCGACAGGCCCCGCACAAATCCCGGCGTGCGGAATTACCGCACCGGGCTTTTCAAAGA
>JAFGLD010000027.1 GCA_016928235.1 Anaerolineae bacterium
AATATTTCTCAAGTGCATTTCCCAACTACCGCAAAGGGTTATATAACATGAGAGGCCAGAAGAGGAAAGGCCATCCAACACAACCTCATGGGATGCAACACTGCCGGACAATACCTCTCCCATGAACTTCTTCCCTGCTATCCCAAAACCTCTCTTGCCAATGCAGAGTACAGTCCAAATTTCCTCCAGTAGCTTGGAACAATATTTTCCAAGAGATGTTTATACTGAGCTTAGAACCGATTTTGAGCTTGACATCACAGGAGATCATCAATGCCCCGTATTGCAGAAGAGACAAAGCTTGAGCGGGAGGACCGTGTCATCAGCGCCCTGCGCCGGCATCCGAATGGGATATCCGAAGATGAGCTGTCTGATCTGCTCAGCATTGAGCGGCGCACGCTGAACAACTATCTACGCGGACTGGAGCGCAAAGGGAGAGCATACAAAGAAGACACACTCTGGTTTATTGAGCCGGAATATGAAGCTTCTCTCATACGCCATCTGGAAGTCTCCCCCGAACAGGCTGTGACGCTCTACCTGGCCACCCGCCTCCTCGTCAAACAGAATGACAAGCGCAACGAGGCCGCCGAGACGGCGCTTTACAAGCTGGCCGATATGCTGACGGGCGATTTGAACGTCGGCGAGGAGATCCGGCAGGCGGCCCGCGAGCTGGCAGAGCGGCCCGGCGACCAGGAATACAGCAATGTTTTCCGGACGGTGGTGCAGGGCTACCTGTACCGGCACGCCGTGCGCGTCACCTATGCGCCGCGCGGTATACGTCCCTTCCAGGCAACCATCTACCCTTACCTGTTAGAACCGTCGCCTATTGGGTTTACGACCTACATTATTGGGCTATGCAACCCGCCCAACGCACTGCGCACCTACAAGCTGGAGCGCATCATCGAGGCCGAGCTGACCGACGAACCTTATGACATTCCACCCGACTTCCCGGGCCTGGACACCCTCCGCAATGCCTGGTCGATTATCCATGGCGATGAGCTTGTCAAGGTCGTGCTGCGTTTTCACCCCAGGGTAGCCGACCGGGTTTTGGAAACGCGTTGGCATCTGTCTCAACAAACTTACCCTGATCCGGACAATCCCAGCTTTCTGATGTGGTCGGCAGAAATCGCCGATCTGACTGACTTCATCCCCTGGGTGAGGTCGTGGGGAGCCGATGTAGAAGCCCTTGCTCCTCAAGATCTGCGCGACGAACTACAGGGAGAAGCTTACCGGCTGGCAGGAATCTATGGGCAGACACCTTCTTCAAGTAAAGGTGGCGAGACACAGCGCGATGAAGCTTTTGAGGATTTTTTTGGAGACTGAGATGACAGAAACGCCAGACCTCAACCGGACCGGACTGCGCCCTTTTCAGAGACGTGTCACCGAACTTATTTTGAGCGGGCAAAGTGTCATCTTGCAGGCACCAACGGGTGCCGGCAAAACACGAGCGGCTCTGTGGCCTTTCTTCGAAGCCACCTTCTTCGATCAGCCTTTTCCCCGCAAAGCTATCTACTCTGTCCCCATGCGCGTGCTGGCCAATCAATTCGAGAAAGAGTATGGAGACAGGATCAAAAGAAAAGGACAACAAGATAAACTCCCCTTCAAGCTCCAAACCGGAGAGCATCCGGACGACCCCAAGCTGGAGGCCAGCCTCATCTTTGCCACTATCGACCAAACCCTCAGCAGCTTCCTGCACATCCCTTACAGCCTATCCAACCGGCAGGCCAATTTGAACGCCGGGGCAATCGCCAGCAGCTACCTGATCTTCGATGAAGTCCACCTCTTTCCACCTGACAACATGCTGCCTACCACTCTGGCGATGCTGCGCATGTTGACCTACGAGGACGGTGGTCAGCGCAAGAGCCTGGTGCCTTTCATCTTGATGACGGCGACGCTCTCGCGGGAGATGCTGGAGAAGATCAGCGATTATCTCGGCGCGGTGATCGTCCCCGACCCGGAGCATGTCGATGAAGACGGAAGGAATGAGATGGAAGCCATCCAGGATCTGCCTAACCTGATGGGCAAAGAGCGCATCTTCCGGGCTCATGACCGTCCCCTCACAGCCGAGGAGGTAATCGACCGAAAAGGCCACCTGACCCTATGCATCTGCAATACCGTCCAACGGGCACAGACACTTTACCAGGATCTGATTGAGCAACTGGGCAAGGACAGTGTAACTCTGCTGCACAGCCGCTTCTTCAAAGAAGAGCGGAAGCGCAAAGAAGAAGACATTCAGAACATCTTCAAGCCTGATTGGCGAACGCATGGCAAACCTCACATCCTGGTCGCCACTCAGGTCGTCGAAGTCGGGCTGGACATCACCAGCGACGTACTGCTCACCGAGATGGCCCCGGCATCCACGCTCATCCAGCGGGCAGGGCGCTGCGCCCGGTACGAGAACGAGAAAGGCGACGTTCACATCTACCGGCCCAAACTCGAAGATGGCCAGACACCTGACTATGCCCCATACTTCATCCACCGCCAGACCGAGTACGACAGCGAGCTTCCACGGGCGCTGACACTGTGCGAAAACACCTGGGACAACCTCCAAGATTTCGACGGGAAAGATATGACCTGGGCCGCCGAACAGGACTTCGTCAACCGCTCACACCGAGAAGTAGATGAGGCAATCATGGTGGAAGTTCTATCTGATCAGTCCATACACATGGGCACGATGCTCAAGGCCATGTCCGAGCAGGACAGAGGATTGGCGCCCAAACTGATCCGCAGCAGCCACGATTCGCGCTTCACTATTATTTTCTCCGAGCCCAATAAGGACAAAGACCTGCGCCGCAACCCCTTCTTCTACGAGGGGATGAGCATCAGCCCCGGCATGCTTTATCATCACTGGAAGGAGGCTGAGGAGCAAATCGGTGACGATCATGATTTCGGCCCCTTCGCCTGGAGGGCGGTGGGGCTGGAAAGCGATGCCGATTACGAATATGGGCAGAATGACCGCTATAAGTGGGAGGAAATTTGCGACCCAGGTGGCGCCTACCAGGGTGGTGTCGCACTGGCGCTCAACCCGAGTTTTGTTGACTACAACGCAGACCTGGGTCTGCATTTTCCCGATGCTGTCAGGGACGCTGTCGTCCCCAAGCTAAAGAAACGAGACGGCCGGCACAGAGTGAGCTACACCAATCAGCTTGAAACCTACCGCGAGCACATCGAAGGATTGATGGCTGCTTACGAAAAGGGCATGTGGCTTTCAGAGCGAAATATCATGGCTAAATCTCTTCAGGAAGAGCTAGCCTATGTGGTTTCTCGTCTGGAAGGTTACTGTGCCATCCCCGCCGCTGTTTTTGAGCAGGTCATGCGGGTAGTGATTGCCACCCACGATCTGGGTAAGCTCGATGCGACCTGGCAGCAGTGGGCACACAACTGGCAAGAGAAAGTCGGGCCATCTATTTCTCCAGAATACCTGGCCGCTCACACCAACTATGATCCGGACAATAAGAAGCAGAAGGCGCTACAAAGAAACATACGACCTCAGAGGCCCAACCACGCCGGAGAATCGGCTTGGGCTGTTGCTAATCTGATGTGGAAAGTCTCGCAAAGTGAAGCTTTATCCCGCGCGGCGCTGACAGCCATCATGCGCCACCATTCACCGGGTGTGGAGGGATGTGGCACTTACCTGGTATCTGAGGCAGCGTTGGCTGAAGCACAAGCAGTCATGCAATCCGCAGCCGATGTTCCAGAAATATCGCTACGTTCTTGCAATCAAGATGAACAAAAGATGCGCAAACATTATCTGGCGCGTTTTGGCAACCAATCCTATCAGGAGGTCGTTCTCTATGGTTTGATTGTTCGTGCACTGCGCCTGGCCGATCAACGTTCGCAACAGCATAAAGGAAAAGCATATGGATAACTATCCTGCAACCTATTTTATCGAAAAGTCCAGCGGCACCTTGGGTGATGCACTGCTGGCCTACGGAGTAAGTAAGTTCATTTCGCATCTGCTGCCACCCGGACAAGGTATCGATGTGCGCCTGACGGACAGAGGCAGCACCTATGTCATCCAACTGGAAGGCATAAATAGGCTACCCGCCGAATGGATCAATGATCTCAGCCAACCACCATCCCTGCTGCAATACATTGGTACACCAAAGACTTTATCGGCGTGTCCCCCTTTCATTACACCACTGGACTACGAAGAGAAAAAGAAGGTTCGAGACAGCTACTGGGAGTGGCGCAACGATCTATCAACCGAAGATAAAAGGCGTGTCAATGATCTGGCGCGGGAGCAGGGCATTCAAGAACCCGATCCGCATCTGCCGTTGTGGATACTGATCAACACCCAGAAGGCCATCAAGAGCTACAACAAGTTAGTAGTTACCTGGCATGCTCACCGCGAATATTACCCCCAGCTTGCCCATCTCATCCTGATCCTTTTTGGCTCTTTCCCGAATCCGGTAGAGCAGACCTTCGAAGGCTGGCAAAGGCTGGCAGAAGAAGCCGGCATCGACGCAGCCGCCGAGGAAACCGCCACCCAGATCATCAATCCCGGGCTGGGTAAAGGTGGGCACCAATTCAAAGCCCACAAGCTCACCGAGAAGAATCTGAATGCTTTTTGGCTGACGGAATATCTACGCTATGTAGGCTTATTCGAGGCGGGCATGCCGGTTGTCATTCAGGGGAGTAAGGATCGCAAAACCTACGTTCCCCTACCATGCGATATGAAATGGCAGACAGTGCAGACTGTGCTGCCCGGCTATCGACGCTCACTGTGGGGCAGCACGGCCGTCAAAAGCGACATACTGGCTGTATTGCGTTACATGCATGTCTATTTGGATGACTGGATTGAGGCCCAAGAGGACGCAGATACTCCACCCTGGGCAAAGTCCCAGCCCGGTGATCACGCCAGCGCCATTGCTGTTGCATTCTACAAGGACATGGGCAGCTCACATGCCATGATGGATATGAGCTTGTTGGCCTTGCCGCGCTGGATGCCCGATCCTCGAACAAAAGAAGAAGTAAACCAATACCTCAGCTTGATCGATGAGCACCTCAACATAATCCGTAACCTGGATGAAAAGCGTGGAGAGGAATTTGCCATGCTACGCCTCTACCGCCGCTTTTTGACCAGCGGCGACTTGCGTGACTTTCTCGAATTCTGTGCACGGTTAGGCGCATTAGCTATGAGCCTGTTAAACAATAATGACGTTCGTGAACGAAGCAGAGCCCGTGTATTTAACCTGGCGACAGTAGAAAGGATTATTATGATGACTGGCGATTTGTCTTACTACGAAATCTTCCAAGTCGAAGGTTTCCAACGCATTGCCAATGCCATCCGGCATACAACTTACCTGCCTCAGTTCTTCAAATCGAGGGGCCAGGCCGGTGAGTACCAGCCGGAATATGGCCTTGGACACAAGCTGCTGCAAAGCGCGGTACGGCCCAGCTCCTTCATGAAGGAGCTGGGTGAATTCGTTCACCGCTACCAGGCCGAGACCTTGCGCAAGATGGAGCATCCTCGCAACCCGGCTAACAAAGGGCAGCCACGGCGCTCTACCATTTCCGCTGAAGACCTAGCAGACATCGCCCAGCTTGTCGATGTATATGGTTCAAATACCGTTGCTGCTTTGCTGGTCGCTGCCGGATATTCACGCAGCAGTCGACAAAAGAGTGAAGAAGAACCAACCGAGCTCGAAGCGGCTGAATAAAGAAGCTGCCAGAGATCAAGATGCTTTCTAACAAAAAAGAAAAGAAATATCACTCGATCTGGCACTCACGACTTGTTACTCAGCACGGTTTTCAAAGGAGTGATGCATGAGCAAAGTGCTCCCCATAGGGGATAAAAATAGCAGCAGGTGATTGTGGCTTATGGATTCCCGCTTTCGCGGGAATGACAGGATGAGTGAGGGTGTACTTGATTGAATCTCATGAAAAAAGATGCACGTATAGCGCTTTAACTCATCACTCGTAGCTCATCACTATTTTCAAGGAAGCTAAACATGGAGCGAGGCCCCATCACAGAGAGAGCAAGCTAACAAATGGAGGTTGGGGATTAGAGTTCAGGGGTTGGGACAAAGCACAGTTCCCCTTCCCCCTTATCCGAACTCCTTCCTCAAAAAGTTTTCCTATAGGATCAAGTTTCCCGGAGCAACCAGAATAGGCATGAGAGGCTCCTTGTGCCTCAAAACGAAGGATCAACGAAAGAGCAACGGATCTGGAACGAAGGATGCCTCTCATCGAGAGGTTACTAAAGTGAACATTGTCAAATCAATCACTAATAACGATTGCTGTTCAATCGTCAATCACTAAGAATTATTTTTTAAAGGAGAAATCTACCATGTCTACACCCGTGTACGCCATATCCATATCAGCGCAGGCCATCCTCGACCTGCATAGTCTCAACAACGAGGGCAGCGAGGGCAACCAGACTCAAACCCGTATGGTCGACGTGCTCACCCGCAACGGTGACGGCTACGTCGAAAGCAACGTCAACGCCATCAGCGGCGATATGTTCAAGCATATGCAGGCTTCACACCTGCATCGCATTGTCACCCAACGTGGGCTGCCTGTTTGCCGGGCCTGCCAGAAGTTCGATGCCAATCGCATTTCCGCCGATCCGGATTTCCGTAAGTGGCTACAGGAGAAACCCACTCAGGTACAGGTCATCGATTACATGCTGGGCCAATGCACCATGGACGACCTGATGGGCAATCTCATCACCGAAGGCAATCTCAGCACACCCCGCAAGAGCATCGCCGAGTTTGGTTGGATCGTCGCCTTGCCCGATCACGTCAGCACCAGCGAATATTTCCACGCCAAATACGTCCCCGACCGGCGCGCAAAGCCGGAAGAGAAAGACGAGCGTGAGGGCAATCTTGGCCAGGCTATCTTCCACCGCCCGGCGTCCTCTGGTGCTTATGCCATGGTCTGCCATCTGGAAACAGCCCGCATCGGCTACAACGACGTGACACAAACCTACCACCCTGACGTAGATCGGCACCCCCGCTACCAGGCACTCCTGGAAAGCTTGCTGTACACCTTCCTCGAACCGGGCGGCGCTATGCGCAACACGCAGCTGCCACACATCGTCGAGGTACGCGGAGCGGTATCGGTGAGCTACGGGGTGGTGCCCGCGCCTGCTCTCAGCCCACTGGACGGCGATTTCATCGCCAACCTGGAAGGGATCGCCGGCGAGCTCAACCAGCTGCACGGGGATGGCACAATAGCCGTTTATCCCTTCGAGAACCTGACCGGTCTGTCAGGCATCATACGCGGCCTGATTGAGAGCACTGTACCTTACGAGCTTGTCTATCAGAAGGCATAGGGGGCAGCCATGTGGCACATTGCACGCTACCAGCCGGTAACGCTCTTCAGTTTGCGCCCGGCTAACGCTACCACCGCCGGAGGGAAAACCCTGCTCGGCCCGACGCCCTTTGCCGTCAAGATGGCCCTCTTGAATGCGGCCATCACGGTATATGGGCAAGATGGGGCCGATGCCTGGTTCGACTTCCTACGCGATCTGGAAGTGGCGATCCGGCTACCGGAGGCCCTGCTGGTCATCGCCACCTTCCAACGCATCTTACGTCCTAAAGAAGGCGACAACTTCGGAACGGGGCTGACCGGTTCATGGCAGTCCAACATCGCTTTCCGAGAATACGTTCACTTTGGCGGCGAGCTGGCATTGGCGCTCTGCGCTCCCGGCGGCGAAGAAGATGTTGACTGGCCGCGCCTGCTCAGCCAGATCAGCTACCTGGGCAAGCGCGGCAGCTTCATGCAATTTACCGGCTACCGGCAGGCAAACAGCCCGGACGGTTTCACGCTGCTCAACCCGGCTTCGTCGGGAGGCATCGACTTGAACGGCACTTTACAGCTGATGGATGACTGTGGGCCGGAGATGACCTTCGAGCATGCCAATGTGTACAGTTCGAAACGTTTGACTATCAACACACCCGACGGCCGCGTGCTGAATACAGTTGTGCTGCCTTATGAGATTGCCCGCAGCGCGCGGGGATTTACCAGCTACCGGCGCATACAGGGAGGAAACTGATATGCAGATTACGGTGCTGGAGTTTAAGCTGGAGGCGACCTCCTTCCTGCAGTTCGGGCGGCAGCCGGGCGGGCAGCTGCGCGGCGCTCTATATGGCGCACTGCGGAATCACGCCTGCCCTGTGCGCTCGGCGTCGGACATCACACCTGATCATACGGCTGTTTGCCCGGTATGTGCTTTACTTTCGCCGCGAGACGAGGGGGGCGCGCGGGGATACACCCCGCCGCCTCCCTTTACCATCAAACCGCCGCCCGGAGATGAGCGGACTTACCAGCCAGGGGATCACCTGGAGTTTGGGTTTGTGCTGTTTGGCGATCAGCGCCACCTTTATCCCTTTGTCGTGCATGGCATGCGTTTGGCCGGCCAAAGTGGTGTTGGTCATGGGCGCGGCACATTCCGGCTGTGTGAGCTCGAAGCTGTAAACCCACTGACAGGCCAGCGCGAGGAGCTGCTGGTCAATCACAAGCAAGTTCGCCACCCCACCCTCCATGTCACGGAAAATGCGGTGAACAGTGCTGCCAACATGCTCGATGATCGGCAAGCAACCCTCATCTTCCATACTCCAACCCGATTGATTGCACAGGGAAAAATACTACGCCGGCCTGCCTTCGACGTGCTTGTGGCACGTTTGCTGGAACGTCTGGACTTGCTCAGAGAGCAGTACCTGCCCCAATCATCGCCTACGCCCTATGCGGAGCTCAACGAACTGGCACGGGACATCAGCCTGGCAGCAGACGGTACACGCTGGATCGAGATCCGCAGCGGCAGCCGCCGCCAGGGACGCACCACACCCATCAGCGGCTTTGTAGGTAAAGCTACCTATACCGGGCCATTGGGGCCTTTCCTTCCCTGGTTATTGTGGGGTCAGTTTGTGCAAGTCGGCAAGAACACAACCAAGGGGAATGGCTGGTACTCGCTCGAAAAGGCAATATAAAAGGCCCTGTTACTGGATGCGGAGCGTCCGCCTATGCATTCCGACGCAGAGCGTCGGGAACGAGAGAACGGCTGGTACTTGTTCAAGAAGACATCGTAAATAAGGAAAACAGAGATGGCTATTGTGCGTGATTTAATCGTTGACCAATTTGGAACTCACATCGGAAAATACAGTAAGCGGCTATGTGTCACACAAAAAGGCGAGAAACTGGCCGAAGCCCCTCTACTGCACCTGGAAAACGTCATCATTACCGGGCATGGCGTCAGCATCTCTTCTGATGCATTGGCGGCCTGCTGCGAGCGAGGCATTCCCGTTCACTTTGTCTCTTCGCGCGGGGAAGCCTATGCCAGTCTTTATGCCGCTGCTTTGAACGGCACCATCGTCACCCGGCGCGCACAGCTCGAAGCCTACCACGACGAGCGCGGCTGCCGGGTGGCCATCGCGATAGCTGCCGGAAAAATCGAGAACCAGGCTACCACGCTGAAGTACATTGCCAAAAACCGAAAAGAGACCGAGCCGGAGATTTACGAAGAGCTGCGGCTTCTATCCGGAGAGACACGCGACCATCTGGCCTGGTTAGACAAGATCGATGCTAATCACATCGATGATGCAAGACAGGCCATCATGGTAGCCGAAGCACACGCCGCAAAGAAATACTGGGCCGGCGTTGCTCTCGTAGTCCCTGAAAGCTACGCATGGCCCGGACGCCAGACGCGCGGCGCGGCTGATCCGGTCAACAGCATCCTCAACTATGGCTATGGCGTTCTGTATGGGCAGGTCGAACGGGCAATTGTGCTGGCCGGGCTAGAACCCTATGCCGGCTTCATCCACGCCGACCGCCCCGGCAAGCCAAGCCTGGTGCTTGACCTGGTGGAAGAGTTTCGCCAGGTTACCGTCGACCGGGTAGTTATCGGCCTGGTTGCTCGCAGCTTCGACATTGAGCAGGATGACCGGGGTCGTCTGACAGTGGAGACGCGCCGATCACTGGCCGGGCATATCCTCGACCGGTTAGAGACTGCGCTGCGTTATGACGGCCAACGTGTCGCCCTGAGACACATCATCCAGTCTCAGGCGCGACGTCTGGCCTCCGCTTTACGCGGTGAGAGCGACTATGTGCCGTACAAAGCCGGGTGGTGAGCGATGAGAATGCATACGCTGCTGGTCTACGATATTCCCAACGACAGGCTGCGAACACGCATCGCCGATGCCTGTCTGGACTATGGGCTGGACCGCATCCAGTACAGCACTTTCTATGGCCAACTAGAACGTGGGCACCGCGAGGAGCTGCTGACATTGATCGAGCAGATCCTCGGAAAAGCCCCCGGCAATGTCCAGATCCTTCCTATTTGCGAGCGCGACTGGCAGATCCGGCTTTCCCTGGAGCAGAATTGATGACCATCAGCCTGATAGAGAATCCCCAGGATTTCATCCGGGTAACCGACATCAAAGAATATACCTTTTGCCCGCGCATTTACTACTACGAAGCCTGCCTGCCCGGCTTGCATCACCATACTGTTAAAACCCTGGCCGGGCAGGAGGCTCATGAGCGTGAGCGTGCTCTGGCGAATCGCCGTACGCTGGCTGCCTTTGGCCTGACTGAAGGCGAGAGCTACTTCGATGTACCGGTTCATTCCGAGGCTTATCAGGTAATTGGCGAGATCGATCAAGTCATTATTTGCCTGGACGAGGCTATACCAGTCGATTTCAAGAACACAACGCGGCTGGGGTACCAGTTCAAGCTACAGCTGACAGCCTACGGTCTGCTGCTGGCCGAAAGTCAGAGGCAAACGGTCAGACGGGGATTCTTCTACCTGATCCCCGAGCACCGCGCCGAGGAGCTCATTTTCACAGCTAAGCTGCAACGCAGTGCCGCAAAAGCCCTGGAAACAATGCGCGAGATTGTGATAGCCGAGCGCGTTCCGCCTCCCACACGCTATCAGGATCGCTGCCTGACCTGCAAATATCGCCGTTTCTGCAATGACGTATAGCTGTTTTCGCAACTCTCCCCACTTTTCTTACCATCAGGGAGTTGCGAAATTTGAAGAGTGAGGTGTAAAGTGATGGTAACCTTAATATCAAAACGACGGCTTACAATCGCCAGAGAGCGCTGCAGCACAGCTAAGGCATACCAAATGACCTTAAAGAGCTACAAAATGCGGTGGGGCTTCACACTACATCGATCCGCTGAGGATACTGAAAG
>JAFGLD010000347.1 GCA_016928235.1 Anaerolineae bacterium
GGTGATTTACCTCCCTTTGTCAAACAATTCCTACTCAATCATGGCTATTCTCTTGCCTGACATACCATTTATGTCCGGATCTCAGGAACACATTTTTCCTGCTATTCGGGCCGGAGCTCTTTCCTACATACTTAAAAGCGTTAAAGCACCGGAACTGGCTGATGCCATTCGCAAGGCTGTTAATAACGAGGCTGTGTTACATCCGCAAGTTGCGGCACGGGTTGTACAGGAGATCCATGGCTCTCGAATGGATGAGGTCAATCCTTTCATCGATCTGACCGATCGCGAGATGGATGTGCTACAACTGCTTGCTCAGGGCTTAAATAACCAGGAAATTGCTGATAAGATGTTCATCACTATAAAAACAGTCCGGAGTCACACCAGTAACATTCTTTCAAAATTACATTTGCAAGACCGTACCCAAGCGGCGATTTATGCCTGGCAGCAGGGTATTGTTTATCGCCATGATTAGCCAATTGGGAACAATCTGTACTCTTGTGAAGATGCTGTTGGCGAATCCGAAAATATCTCCGAAACAGCCATACGAGGGACTACCAAGCAGGCGTGAATTTCACCCTATATACAGGCTGAAGACAATTCGCCGACAGCATCTTGTGAAGAGTACGATAACTAACATTAGGTTTGACCGGCACCTTAATAACCGCATAACTAGGTTAACCCTAAATCTTATGCGTAAAATGGGGGGGCAAAGAACCCCAAGATCAGGTCAATTACCAGTCGCTTTGCGCAGCATCTCCTCATCGATGGGGCCGGGGCGTACGACGTGCAGGCTATCGTCGCTCACGTCTACCACCGTCGATGGACGCCCGCCGGCGCAGCGGCCACCGTCCAGGATCAGCGCGACCGGCTCACCAAGAATGCTCGCCTCCTGCGCGGTTAGCGGGTTCGGGGCACCAGACAGGTTGGCGCTGGTGACAGCAAGCGCGCCGCCGCAGGCTCGGATGATTGCCCTCGTCCCGTCGTGATCGGGGATGCGAGCGCCAACCGTTGGCAGGGCTGAGACAATGTCCGGCAGGGTGAGGCGTTTCGGCACAGCGATGGTGAGTGGCCCCGGCCAGAAAGCCCTGGCCAGCTTGCGGGCCACCGGAGGAATGCCGGATGCTACCAGGTCGATGTTCTCGGTGTCGGCCAGCAGTACCGGGATGGCCTTGTCGGGCGGACGCCGCTTGACGGCATACAGCGCGGCGATAGCCCGCGGCTGCCACACATCGGCTGCAATGCCGTAGACAGTGTCGGTTGGCAGGATAACCAGTCCACCGGCGCGGATCACCTCTGCGGCGCGGGCTGGGGCGGCAGGATCATCGATGGGCAACCAATCAGTCATGGTAGTTCCACGCTTACAATGCGGTCCAACCCGGCCAGGTCATGCGCGATGGTCACAGCAGCCGTCGGGAAGATATCACGGCACAGGGCGGCAACCACCGGGCCCTGATCGTACTGGATTTCGAGTGCCAGCAGGCCACCGGGCAACAACCGTGTCGCAGCCTGCCGGATCAGCAAGCGGATCAGAGCAAGACCATCCGGTCCACCGTCGAGCGCCGGCGCCGGCTCCCAGCGGATCACGTCGAGCGTCGGCAGGGTGTCGGTGGGGATGTAGGGCAGGTTAGCCAGGATGATGTCGAAGGGGCCGGTGATATCTGCCAGCAGACTGCCTTGCACCAACTCGATGCGCTCTCCCACCCCGTGCCATGATGCGTTGCGGCGGGCGACATCAAGCGCCGCGGGGGAGACATCGACCGCAGTGATGCCGGCCTGTGGCAGCCGGACAGCCAACGTAACCGCAATCGCGCCGCTGCCGGTGCCAACATCGACAAGACGCGGGGCAGGCTGCCGGTGCTGCTCGCTCCAGTGGAGCGCCGCATCGACCAAACCCTCGGTCTCCGGGCGCGGGATCAGCACATCGGGCGTGACGGTGAAGGCCAGCCCGTAGAACTCGCGCTCGCCGGTCAGGTAGGCCAACGGCTCGCCCTGCGCAGCACGCTCGAGCAGCACGGTGAACCGGGTGGCTTGCTCAGTCGTCAGTAGCACCTCGGTGTGCGCCAATAGCCAGGCCCGGTCACGCTTCATGATGTATGCCAGGATGGCCTGGCCGGTTATCGCAGTGATGCCGGCGGTCTGTCGGGCCTGCGCCAGCACCTCGCCGACAGTCGATAGTTGGGTAAGACGGTTATCATCTGTCATGGCATTCGTGTGCTGAAACAACCGGTAAGCATATCCCAATGGTCGTTCTGGTATAGTGCGAAACGGGCTTTTGAATTCTCAGGTTTACGAATCAGACTTTGCCGGAGACAAGATCACATCTTCCAGATCAAGCCTCAGCGCTGCCAGCTGCTGGTTGGTATCCCAAATAAACAGCAGCAGCGACACGACCAGAGCCACCAGGCATCCGACGAAAAGAAAGATAATGAGGGCTCCGGCGTCCAGGCGAAACAACGCGGCCACGAACAAGGCTATGATCAGGCAAGCCGTCAACAGAAGACTGACGGATGCGAAGATAATCGCCTGCCGGATGATATCCGCGCGCTGCCACAAGATTCGCAGTTGACCCTGTACACGAGCCTCGTCGACGATTTCCGTCTGGCACAGCTCATGGTGAAGTGTGCGAACACGATCGATAACATGGCTTAATCGGTTCGTCATACTGAGGAGCAGCAATCCCACGCCTGATATGAGAATAACCGGCCCGATTGCGATTTGAAGGACAGGGATTAATTCGGTTAAAGGTGGTAATAACATGATGTCTTTCCGGAAGATTGTCCTGATGGTGCCTGTCAAAATCATCAATCCAAAGCTGTGCTATTATACTCTCAAAGATAGGACGCGGTTACTTATTCCCGGCATCCTGGCATATCGTGATCCGGATAAGTTTGTACCCGACAGAGTAAGGCAACGATCAGAAGTGATCCATAATACGTAAAAAAGCGCCATCAGCCTGCTACACATCACTTCCGGCCGAACATGTTTCCGGGGCGATACCCTGGCGATTTCCGTATCAAGAGAGATGTGCCAGTCCAATGACAGCATCGAGCCTGGCCCGATCCAGCGACGCTTCAACGCCATCGGCCAATTGCTCAAAAGCTTCATCTTGAAAGCCATCCGCCGATGTAAGATTGCCGGAAGCATGCCATCCCATCGACCCCAGCCAGGCCCGGCGCAGGCCCTGATTGGCGAAGAGGCCATGCAGGTAGCAACCCCAGACTCGCCCATCGAGGCTGATGGCACCATCGAGCCCGGTGGCAGGCTCTCCGCCGCGGGAGACCAGCTCAAGCCAGGCTCTTTTCCCGTCCCCGCGGGTCTCTCCCATGTGGATCTCGTAGCCGCTCACCACCTGGCCGATCACATCCCTCGTCCAGCCCGCCGTCGTGCAAATCCGAGCCTGGGTCTGGTAGGTGCTTTTCCGTCCGATGAAGGTTGTCTCGACCGGCAGCAGGCCCAGCCCAGGCATCTCATCCCCGGCACCTTCGATGTGCTGTGGGTCGGCGATTCGCTCTCCCAGCATCTGGTAACCCCCGCAAATACCGATGACAGCAGCACCCCGATCGGCAAGCTGCCGGATGGCCTCATCGAGATGTCTACTTTTCAGCCAAGCCAGATCGGCCAGGGTGCTCTTGGTGCCGGGGACGATCACCCCATCAGGCTGCCCCAGCTCCTGGGGAGCATCGACATAGCGCACGCGGACGCCGGGCTCGGCAGCCAGCGGATCGAAATCGTCAAAATTAGAGATGCGCGGCAGGCGCACCACAGCAATATCGAGATCTCCCGGACTGCCGAGATGGTAGTTCTGCCGTTCAATAGCGACAGCATCCTCCTCCGGAATGCCATGATCGAGGTAGGGAATGACGCCCAACACCGGCACGCCGCCTCGCTCTTCAAGGATGCGAATACCCTCTGAAAAGAGCGAGAGATCGCCCCGGAACTTATTGACCAGCAGTCCTTTGACCAGCGTGCGTTCGTCGGGTTCCAATAGCCACAACGTCCCAAGCAGTTGAGCGAAAACACCTCCCCGATCAATATCACCGGCCAGCAAAACGGGGGCCTGGGCATACTTTGCCACTGCCATATTGACCAGATCGCTCTTTTTCAGGTTCATCTCGACCGGACTGCCTGCTCCCTCGGCGATCACCAGGTCGACATCGGCGCGCAGGCTGTCGAGCGCGGCGGTGACGGTCTGCCACAGCTCCCCCTTGTGCCGGTAGTAGTGGCGAGCAGGCAGTGTGCCCCACGGTTTCCCCATGACGATGACCTGTGAGCGCGCATCGGCCTCCGGCTTGAGCAGAATAGGGTTCATCTCGGCGCGGGGCTCGATGCCGCAGGCCAGCGCCTGGGTGTACTGCGCTCGTCCGATCTCGGCTCCATCGATACACACGGCAGCATTATTCGACATGTTTTGTGCTTTGAAGGGTGCCACGCGCAACCCGCGCCGCGCGTAGATGCGGCATAAGGCGGTGACCAGCAGGCTCTTCCCCGCCGACGATGTAGTGCCCAATATCATCAAGACACTGGCCGGCATGATGATGCTTCCTTGAGTGATGGGTGATGGACGACTTGTAGCCGTTTGGGTGACGAGTCAAACGCTATTTTCATCCCCATTGTTGAGCCTCGGATCATGAACCACTTCCTTAAAGAATCCCTCTGAGATTGCCGGTTACATACTAAACATGACATCGAGGGCAACGAGATTGTATCCTGTCCAGGTTAGGAAAGGGCACCTACCCAATTTCTGCAAATGACCACTTATCTCGACTTTGCACATACCTGGATGAATGTTTAAGAAGGATGACGCGGAGAAGGCAGAACTTTCCCAACCTCACGGTCAAGGGTACCACACGAGACTCTCGTGGTCGACATTTGCTTTGTTGGGTGGTGGAGATTTGGCAGGGTATGGGCTTGCCATTGAAGTGAACTTGTGCTTGTGCCACCACCCAACCGACACAACCGGACACCATTCTCATTCTTTAACAGTTCCAACCACTCTATTTCCGGGCCCTGACTGGTCAAGCAGTGACATTCAAAAAGTCCCGTTTACGTCAATGCTGTCATTCCCGCAAAAGCGGGAATCCAATCCACGCGCCACCCCGTCTCTCCTGTACCCGACACCTGGAGTTGTCGATTGCAAAGTCGGGTTTATTCGTCGCGGAGTTGAAACTGCAGTGCCACCGAGTTGATGCAATAGCGCAAGCCGGTCTTCTCTCGCGGACCATCATCAAAGACGTGGCCTAAATGGGCATCGCAGCGGGAACAGCGCACTTCCACGCGCTGCATGAACAGGCTGTGGTCTTTTACCAATTCGACGTTGCCCTGCTCGATCACATCCCAGAAGCTGGGCCAGCCTGTCCCCGAATCGAACTTGGCATCTGACGAGAATAGAGGCTGTCCGCAAGCGATGCAGCAGTAAACACCATCCTTGTGGTTGATCGTATACTCCCCTGAAAAGGGGCGTTCGGTTCCGTGCTCGCGTACAACGCGATATTGCTCAGGGGTGAGCTGCTCTCGCCACTCACTCTTGCTCTTGTGGATTTTCTCGACCATTGTTGGCCTCCTTACCTAGATAGAGCGAGTTTGGGGCACAATCCTTACCCAACATCTAGACAATAGACAATAGAGGCGCTTACAACATCGCTTGTGGTATAATTCCGCACCGAAGCTGATTTCTATGGTGGAGTAATGATTGTGTTCCAACAAACTCAACGCAGGAAACGACTACCAATCCTTATCGTAGCTGTTGGCGTGGGCGTACTGCTCATTGCCGGTGGTATGGCCACTTTTTCCTCACAAGAAAAGGCAGTGGCGGTTGCCGTTGCATCGACGCAGACAGCCATGGCTCCTACGGCAACCAATACCATGACGGTTACGCCAAGCGAGACTCCTACCATCACACTGACTCCAACCAACACGTCAACCGGGACTTTGCTGCCAACGTTTACGCCTACGTTGACCTTCACCCCGTCGCCAACACCGGTTCCGCCTAAGCCGCCCAAACCTAATGCTGATGGGTATGCCACACCAGTCGAGGCGCCACCAACGGCTATCCCTACTCCTGTCCAACCGGTGCCGGTGCCTGAGGGGGTCGTCAATGTCATGCTCTTGGGCAGCGATACCCGTGAAGGAGCCGGGGGAGATTACCGTACAGACAGTATCATCATTGTTTCAATTAATCGCAATGCGGGCACTGTCAATATGCTCTCACTGCCGCGCGATCTATATGTGTATATCCCCGGCTGGACGATGAACCGCATCAACACCGCTGCAACACATGGCTCATCGGTTGGCTGGCAGGGCGGTGGACCGGGTTTGCTCAAAGATACTCTGCTGTACAACTTTGGCATCACTGTTCACTACTATGCTCGCGTCGAATTCGACAGCTTCAAAGAGATTGTGGATATCATGGGAGGAGTCGACGTTCCGGTCGACTGCGCCATCCAGGGTTTCCGTCTAAAATCACCACGCCGGCAATACAGTGATTTCTCCAAGTATGATGATTGGGTAGCCTATACCGCAGATGAGAGCAATTGGGAGATCTATACCCTTCCGGTAGGTGTTCAACATTTGGACGGGTACATGGCGCTATGGTATGCCCGTTTGAGACAGGGCGTCGCGCCTGGGAAAAGCTATACTGACTATGACCGCGCACGGCGTCAGCAGCAAGTGCTGCGTTCCATTCTCAGCCAGGCCAGATCGGTCGGGCTTGTTCCACGTATTCCGGAACTGTGGATGCAGTACAATGATCTGGTCGAGACAGATATGGGGTTGGGGAATATGCTCCAGCTTGCTCCCATTGCTACCAATATAGATAACAGCAAGATCAACAGCTATATTTTGACCCCCGATCTATTGATCTCCTGGACAGTCCCCACAGATGGCGCCAGTGTATCACTTCCATCTCCTGGCGCTGTTGAGCAATTGGTAACCATTGCCATGCAGCCACCGTCAGAGAACTACCTGAGTGTCAACACCGTCAAAGTCGAAGTGCGCAATGGTACCCCGGGAGATCGTTTAGACGAAGTCGCCGCCGATCGTATTATTCGGGAAGGCGGAATGTTGGTCGTACCAACCGGCTTTGCCGATAACAAAAACTACGCGCAAACAGTGATTTACGATTTCACGGGCAGCCGTAAAGCGACCCAGCTCCAAAGATTACAGCGCCTGTTGCGCGTAGCAGACAAACAAGTGATCGTCCAACCAGATCCAAACCGCGCTTTTGACTACGTGATCATTTTGGGTACCGATTACCAAAATCGCACCTGTACCTACAACGTTCCCATCCCGGTAGAGCCTACCACCTCTACGCCAGAGGCCACTTCAGCGCCTTGATCCGGAATGTTGATAAAGGCAGTTCCAAGAAAATAGGCAGTCAAAAGCTCAAGTGAATAAAAGCAGAACACGAAAGCGTTTGACTCATTTGAAGTCTGAAATAGCCTGAGTGAGTGGATAATCCGAGATTGCGGATGGCTGACAGTTGAACACCCCGTGGAAACCGCATGTTTCCACAGGGTGTTTTGGTAATAGCGCTTATGCTAATGCGCATCCATGTTGTGAACTCCGGTTGCGACAGCTATAATTTGCCCAATTCAGTATCTGGGTATCCGGCGTTTTGTGGAAGAGAACTATGCAACAAAATACCTCTCTCAAGTCTATTAAATCTATTTTGCCCATATTGTTGGGAGGAGGCATCATCCTTTTAGGATGTTTGTTCATTGGGGGGACTCTCATCTTTGTATTGGCCTCATCCCAAGGTGATTCTACCGAAGCAACACCTGCTGTTATCTCAGAGTTTGAAAGAACGCTTTCTTTTCCAACTGCAACTGTCTTACCAAGTTCTACCCCAACGCCGACGGATACTGCGACTCCTGCGCCAACAGATACCCCGACGGCGACCAATACGTCGATACCACCAACTTACCCGCCCGCAACGAAAATACCCCCGACTGCTGTGCCAACCAATACGGATGCACCTCCGCCTACGGTCACGCCCGGATCTCGGTATGGCGTCAAACTCCTGTTTTTCAATACAGACGCCCCGACCTATGCCCGTACCCAACCCATCAAATATGAGTACACTATCAAGAACACGGGTGGGGGTAGTGCCGATTTTGGTTTTCTGGGCGCCAATCTGGTTGATGCCGCCGGGAATGTGATGCTTTTTAAATTATCATGGCAAGGTCGTGATGCCGATCATAAATGGCCATTGAATCCTTCGGGTGAGCTCGGTGTGAAAGAGACACTCGGTGGCATTGCCGATCCCGGAACTTACCACATACAGGCTGTTATTTGCTACAGCATTCCAAAACACTGTAATACTCCCGGCGCCGGCGAGTGGGAAATTCTCGGAACTGCAACATTTACGATTAACTGAGGGACGATTCTATGGTAAAGCTGATTGGAAAGTTGATAGGGGTGGCAATATTTGCCTGCCTGTTCGTCAGCGCCATCGCCGGTATCCTGGCGATCAGCGCCGGCTGGATCGATCTGCGTCAGATTTTCCCCGGCCTGCCTGAGCCTCCCCAGATCGAAACCGGTAGCCTCCCAGTACCGGAAGGCGTATCTTTTCCTGAGTTGCCGGGTATCACTGTTCCTCAGAGCCTGCGACCAGGTGAGGGCATCCCTCTCGGTGAAGCGGTACAGCCGCGACCATTGTTTGCCAATGTTCCCGCTCCTCAGCAGCTTTCCTCAGAGCCGGAAGTGATTGGTACCAACGCTTTCCTGGCCATTTTGATGGCGCTGATCTTCGGTGGCACCTCATCGATTCTAGGCAATATGCTGCGTGATGAAGAGCAGCGTATCCAGACTTGGCTGCGGGCGATGGGCATCCGGAAGCTGTTTGGCTGGATCGGACAGGCCTTCCAGTGGACATTGGGCAGTACCGTCAAGCAGGGATGCCTGACAGTACCGTTGGTAATTGTGATTTTTGCCTTCTATGGGATTACCTTTGCGTTCTTAGAGAGTGGAACATCGATATTCAGCCGGGAGGGTGCTTTCCTGGCAGTGACAATGGCTTTTACGGCCGGTCTGGTCAGCTTCAGCGGCGATATTGCGCGGCGCATCATGGGGCGTATCTGGAGAACGAAATCTCGCTTCAACCTGTACCCGGTGAATCTGGCATTCGCCATTGGGACGGTGATCCTGTCGCGCTTGCTGATCTTGACTCCAGGGATTGTCTTTGGGGCGCCCGGCGGCGCCGACGTAGACATGCCCGGTGACAAAGATACCCGGCGCGAAGCGGTGTTGGCTCTGGTCACACTGGTGGTTTTGGTGGTTATTGGTGGAGTTGGATGGGCACTCAGTGGGTTTGTTTTCTCACTGCTCGGCGCGCCTATCGAAGAACATCTGCTGACTATCGTTGCTGGTGTTGCCCAGCCGGTACAGGATGCCAGCCTGGCACTCTTCCTGGTAGCCCTCGAGACACTTTTCTTTGAGACTCTGCCGCTGGCTTACAGCGGCGGCAAATCGATCCTCCAGTGGAACAAGATCGCCTGGGCGATTGTCTTTGTCCCGATTGCTTTTCTGTTCAATCACACGCTGCTGAACCCGCAAAGCGGCTTTCTCGATTCCTTCCTGACGTCTAATGTTCGCTTTATGTGGTTCTTCCTGCTCATCATGGTGGGCATTACGGCCGGGTTGTGGTTCTATTTCAATGTGGTGGACGATGTCTTGCAAGAATTCGTCGGAATCAAGCCGCCTCGACACTCTCCACCGCCACCACCGCCACCATCATATGATAACTGGGGATAAGGCGGATATCAGAAATGACGAGCGACAAGTTTTCCGGGCAGCAATTTGCGTGATCGGTTCACAGCAGTCAGCTTACGGCTGATTGCCGACCAGCTTGTTTGGAGTGCTTGTGAGGAATATCAACAAAGATAACAGACACTTTATTGGAAGCAAAAGGTTAGATCGTCGTCGGTTTCTTCAGTTTCTGGTTCTTTCAGGCGCGGTTGTAGGGTGCCGTCGCGTTGACCCCACAGCCTTGATCGGCACACCGACGGCTTTGTCGGCCACGTTGATGCTCGATTTGCGCTATATGCTGGAAAACGCAGCGGTCGATTATGGCCCTCACCCACGTGGCTGTGATGTCACCAGCATCCGTGGCTCGGTTCGTGATGCCGATGGCAGCCCGGCGTCGGGGATCACTGTGCATGTGTGGCCCGATGATGTCAGCCGGACCATAACCTTGAGCACTGACGAGAGCGGTTACTACTCCTGTGATGTTGCCTCTTCAACCACCAGCGATGCTTTCCATATCCAACTGACCGACCAGACCGGGACGACTCTCTACAGCGAAGTCATCGTTGTGCAGGCGGCGGCGCATTGCGATCTGAACCTGATGACGGTTAACTTTGTGGCGATGCAGTGACAGGTATAGCACCGTCTTGCTCGTAGGGGCGACCCGCGGTCGCCCTTCACTCCATCACCAATCGATCACGCTCTTGCGATCTTCCTCACTTCATCCAAAAAGCGGTCGATTTCGTCATGGGTGTTGTAATGGGCTGCCCCAACGCGCACCATCCCGCCATGCTCCTCGCGGCCGAGTGCCTGCATGACCTCCAGCGCGTAGTAGTTGCCGTCCCAGACGTAGATTCCGGCCTTGTCCAGCTCGGCGGCGACTTGAAGCGGCGTTTTGCCTTCGATGTTGAACACTACCGTCGGTGTACGCTCCTCCAAATAGTCGATATCGGTGATGCCGGCCGGCGTTACTTTGCCGATTTCGCTCAGCCCTTCCAACAAATGCTTGCTGAGCCCACGCTCGTAGTCTTGCATGGCTGACATGGCCGCCTTGAGCCGGCATCGACGCTCATGGTGGCCCTCAGCCGGCGTTGTGCATGGCTCACCGAACTGTTCTCCCACCCAGGCCAGGTAATCGATCGCTGCCCTGACCCCGGCCAGGCCTTCATGGTTTTGCGTGCCGGTCTCCCACCTCTCCGGTATGGCGTCGGGCGCCGGTCGAACCTTGTAGGCTGGAAGGCTCTCCAGGTGCTCTCGCTGGGCGTACAGCACACCGACATGTGGGCCAAAGAACTTGTAGGCTGAGCAGACCAGAAAGTCGCAGTCGAGCGCCTGCACGTCGATAGGACCGTGTGGGGCATAGTGAACAGCGTCGATATAAGCCAGCGCCCCGGCGGTGTGCGCCATCTCGACCACCTTTGCCACGTCGTTGATCGTTCCCAGTGCATTCGATGCGTAGGTACAGGCTACCAGCTTTGTCTTGCTGCCGATCAGATCGGCCATCTGTGCCATATTCAAGCGACCGGTCTCGGTATCCCAATCGACCCACCTGACCGTGAGGTCGTGATCGCGTGCCATCAACAGCCAGGGCGAGATGTTGGCGTCGTGATCCATGCGGGTGAGGACGATCTCATCACCCCGGCTGAGTGTCAGCCCAATCGAGCGGCTGAAGTGCAGGGTCAGCGTGGTCATGTTGTGCCCGAAAACGATATTCTGTGGGCCGGGCGCGTTCAGTAGATCGGCCATGGCGACGCGGGCATCGAGGATGGTCTGGTCGGTGAGCCGGCTGGTCAGAAACGCCCCCATGTGATTGCTGTTGGCGGTGATCAGGTAGTCCTTCATCGCCTCGATGACACTGCCGGGCACCTGTGTCCCGCCGGGGTTATCGAGATACACTGGTCTCGTGCTACTCACCACCTGCATGAGAGCAGGGAACTTGCGGCGCACAGCAGTAACATCAAGCATGGGATTTGTGGGCATGGCAAAGCATCCTTGAAATGAGCAACAAACGTCGGGCAACGCTAGAGCATTCTAACATCTTAGCGGTAATAATCCCTCATCCTGTTCCATCTAAATATATAGAAGAGGCTGGGAAGGCCCGGTCCCGTATGAGAAAGATGGGAGGATTATCAATATCATGGGATTAGTAAAGTTTATGTCAAGCAGCGCGGGTCGTATCATCCGCGCTGTTGCCGGTATCGCTCTGATCGTGGTTGGCTTGCTTATCGTACACGGAACAGGCGGCATTATTCTGGCGGTGGTCGGGTTGGTGCCCCTGGTGGCAGGATTATTCGACTTCTGCGTGTTTGCCCCGCTCTTTGGCGCACCCTTCGCAGGTCCGAAAGTCCGCGTGATGTAGCGATTAGAACCGGCAACATAGAGTGCGCTAACGTTAAACGCTAGCGCGTTTCTTCTTCGCCCACTTTCTCCAGTTCGGCTAAGCTAAGCAGACTTAGTCCACAGGGACTTCAAACTCTCCCAAGGGAATCGGGAGCCATTCCCCATCAATGAGTTGGCGCGATTGTTCAAAATCTATGTCAGTAAGCTCCATAATCGGACGCATGCCAGCTGGAGCAAAGTGTATGGTTCCCGTAAAAGCAAAGGCATCAGCCTGACTCGGATCGAACGGTTGACAAACCACCACCGTTCCCTTGTCTTCACACTTCAGATCGGCAATACATATGCCAAACCAGAACGCAGACATTGGCTCGCGCTCATCGGTAGAAGCCAGAGTGTCTACCAAAAACAGGTTGAAGTGATAATCAGCATGAGAATCAAAAACCGTATCACCTTGGATGACGACAGGTTTGCCTTCGAGTTCTTCTCCTTTGTATTTCATATGCCACAATTGGTCCACTCCCATAGCCTGAGGCTGCAGGATAAAAGGGTGAGCAAAGAGCACAATAGCGATCAATGCCGGCACCAAAGCAATCATGGCAATAAGCAACAACCGTGTTTTCAAGGCCGACATCAGATTACCTCTCCTTGTTGCTTCCTAATGCATATAACATCGGCAGAGTTATGCCCATCACTACCGTTCAATCATCAATCATCAATCACTCAATCTTCTCCAGCCTGGCAAAGCTGGCCAACAGGCGCTTTACCCCGGCTCCTTCAAAGGCGATGCTGACTTCCTCGTCGTTGCCGCTCTGTTTGCTCTCGATCACCAATCCCTTGCCGAACTTGGCATGGAACACACGCTGCCCGGCTTTGAACTGCCCGGCCGCCGTGCCCACCCCCTTGGGCGGTTTAGCCGTCTCCTCCCATCGAGTGGCCTGCTGGAAGGATGGTTTGCTCTTCTGATTCGCCGATCGGCCGGTCATCAGGTTGGCGGGGATATCGTCGAGGAAGCGTGAGGGCGCGTTGATCTCGGTCTGGCCCCAGCGGGTGCGCTGGAAGGCGTGGATCAGGTACAGCCGCCGGCAGGCGCGCGTCATGCCGACGTACATCAAGCGCCGCTCCTCGGCCATCTCCTCAGGGTCATCCCAGCTGCGGTTGTGGGGCAAGATGCCATCTTCCACCCCGGCCATGAACACCACGTCGAACTCCAATCCCTTGGCGGCATGCAGTGTCAGCAGTGTTGGCGCGCCGACCTCCTCCGGCAGGTTATCGACCTCCGAGACGAGCGCCACCTCCTCCAGGAAGGCCGAGAGCGGCAGCTCTTCATACTCGGCCGCCACGTTGACCAGCTCCTCGACGTTAGCCCAACGCTGCTCACCCTCTTCTGTGCCGTCGTTGATGTAGGTCGCGTAACCGATGTCGCCCAGGAGCCTGCGGAGCAGGTCGACCAGGGATATCGAATCGCGCAGCTCGCGCCAGCGATGAAGCTGCTCACCGAACCCGGCCAGCGATGATCGGGCCCTCCCGGCGAACGGAGCGGCAGCCCCGCCTTCGACCAGATCGATCAGCGCCTGCCCGGCCGAAATGCCTTGCTCTGTCGCCCAGGTCATGAGCGCGTCGACCGTCTTTTGCCCGATCCCGCGCGGCGGCGTGCCGATCACTCGCAGCAGGCTGACACTATCGTCCGGATTGTGAATGAGGCGCAGATAGGCCAGCACATCCTTGATCTCCTTGCGGCTGTAGAAGCGCGTGGCGCCGACTAATCGATAGGGTAAACCGGAGCGTACGAAGGCGTCTTCGATGGCTCGGGACTGGGCATTCATGCGGTACATCACCGCGCACTGCCCCGGCTCGACCTCCTTGGTCGCCACCAACCCGGCGATGGTATCGACGATGAACTGGGCCTCGTAGGTCTCGCTGTAGGCTTCGTTGACGGTGATCTCCGGGCCGCCTTCCTGGTCGGTAAAGAGCTTCTTGGGTGTTCGATGCGTATTACGGTTGATGACCGCTACAGCGGCGTCGAGGATGGTCTGGGTGGATCGATAGTTCTGCTCCAGCAGGACGGTGGTCAGGTTGAGGTAGTCCTCGCGCAGACGCAGCACGTTGCGGAAGTCGGCCCCGCGCCAGCGGTAGATCGAGTTGTGGACGACGACGCCGCCAGCCAGGTAGTTGTGAACGTCGGCCACTTCGAGGTCGTACACGTCACCCTGATAGGGCTCCCACGTCACCTCGGCGATCTCATCCTGGATGATGCTTCCTTCGTGTTCGACGGCGACGATCATCGATGGATGCAGGTCGCCTGCGGGTATCAGCTCAAACATCTGCGCGGGGAGCGTGTCGATGGATTCTACCAGATAAGCGCCGTCGATGACTTCTAGCGCGTCGTCGGCCAACAAAGACCCTAAGGGTTTCATCAGACTGGCTGTCGACTCGAATGGAACTATGTCGTCAACACCAGTTGCCTTCCCGCCACGGTTAAAAACCCTTAGGGTCTGGTCATTGTGAGCAAAGATAATATGATTTGGCGTGGCGCAAAACGAATATCCTCGACGCGTCACGATCCGCACTACATCGCCCTGATGGAAACGGCTGCTAACATGACGCACTTCTGAAGGCATCGATGCACCGCGCCCGCCGGCGGCTATGACCTGCTCACCGACCTTAATCGCTTCGATGGGCTTGACGCCGCCCGGTGTTTGGATCGGCGTGCCGGTGGGCAGGCACTGATCCTCATCTCCCACGCAGAATAAATTGTCACGCGGGGCAGCCAGCAGGCGCACCAGACGATACTGGGCCGTGTTGGTGTCCTGGAACTCGTCGACCAGGATGTGATCGTAAGTCTGGCGGTAGCGAGCCAGGACTTCGGGGTGCTGCTCGAAGAGCTGGACGACCCGCAGCAGCAGGTCATCGAAATCGACGGCGTTGTTGGCGGTCAGCTGCTGCTGGTACAGTTCGTAGGCGCGCTTGGTGATCTCCTCTTTGTACGATCCCGCCTTGAACAAATCAGGCGTGATGAGGTCATTCTTAGCCGATGAGATGCGGCTCAAGAGCGCATCGGGCCGGTGCAGCTTCTCATCGAGATGAAGGTCGACGATGACGATGTTCTTCATCAGCGCGCGCTGGTCATCGGTATCATAGATGACGTAATCCTGGGTGAGGGGCAGCAGACCGGGTGTGGCGGCTTCGCGACGCAGGATGCCGGCACAGATGGCATGGAAGGTGCCCATGCGCGGCTGGGCATCCTTGCGCAAATGATCGCCCAACAGCTTCTCGACGCGCGCGCGCATCTCGCGGGCGGCCTTGTTGGTGAAAGTCACCGCCATGATCTTGTAGGGTGGGACGCCGCGCTCGGTGATCAGCCAGGCGATGCGGTGGGTGAGCACGCGGGTCTTGCCGCTGCCCGGCCCGGCCAGAATGAGGACGGGACCATCGGGCGCGGTGACGGCCTGGCGCTGCGCGTCGTTAAGACCATCGAGGATTGGTAAGGGCATGAGAGGCTCCCAAAATAGTTTTGAGTGATGGGTAATGAGTGATGAGTTTTACGTGCAATCGGTGGCAGGATTGTAACGCGGGGGGTGGATTTGGGCTATGAGGTGGGTTAAGCGCTGCTGGTTTTTCCTGAGTGGTAAGCATGATAGACTGAGGGCTGTGCTGATGGGGTGTCTTAAGGAGACCTTTTCGACAATTTCCGTCCACTGATTCTCGTGGAATAGGGTGATAGCCGGCTTTTCCCCGCTATTCTGCGTTGAGCCATCCTGCTCTGTTATTGATTGGAGCGCATTCAAGTGTCTTTGCTCGTCGTGTTTGTTGTCTGGGTATTGGGTTTTGGGGCTTGCTCGATTGTGGCAAGAAAGATGGTTGCGGCAACCGTCGCTCGATGGAATGCGCCGGTCATTGTCAGGTATTACCTTTGTCCATTCTGGAGCATCGTATGTAGCGAATCCATACGGAGAACTCAGCGCATAGTTGAAATAGA
>JAFGLD010000348.1 GCA_016928235.1 Anaerolineae bacterium
GGTGATTTACCTCCCTTTGTCAAACAATTCCTACTCAATCATGGCTATTCTCTTGCCTGACATACCATTTATGTCCGGATCTCAGATTGCTTTTGAAAAACAACCTATCCGCGCAAAGGACATCTGGCCCCGCTCATAGTGGCATAGTACTCGATATTGGGGCAGAATTATCTATCAGGTTCTGTTGACTTTTCTGTACGGCAAAAGCCTTCGTTCAACAAAGGTCAAGAACCGGGCGCGTCATCCATGTTCTGCTCTTCTCTGCCAATATTTTTGGGGTATCAGCTTATGGCCGACGAACAATTGATCCAACAACTCCAACAGGCTTTGTCCGGTCTCCAGGCGAGCGATGCCGATGCTATACCCAGATTGACCCAGACGCTGGAATCGATAGGGGTCGGCAATGGGAAAAAGACCACCGGTGAAACGCGAGAGACAGACAGAGCTGCCATTGGAGACAGCATCCAGACGATCATCCGTCAGGGCAGCTTGCCCGAACAAGTCATTTCCACCCTGACTGACATTCACCATACCCTGAGAATGTTCGACAAACAAGCATTGCGCAATTATGACGGGCCAAGACGTCGCATCAGGGTATTTATTGCATCTCCCAGCGATGTCGCCGAGGAACGCGGCATTGCGATGACCGTCATCGAACGGCTGAATACCAACCCGTTGTTCAACGAGAAGCTTGAAATCGAAGTGTTTGTCTGGGATCGACCTGGAGCATATCTGTCCATCGCTGATCGCCCGATGCCACAAGAGAACATCAACCGTAGCGTGCTGCCGTCCGGCTGTGATCTGGTTGTAGCAATCTTCTGGACACAAATGGGCTCTCCCCTTGACACTGAATATCTCAAACCCGAGACATTTCGTTACCTGCATGAGACGGAATGGGAAACACGCCACCTCTCAGACATCGAATACCAGTGGGTCGATGCCACACAGGCGGCCATCGAGGCCGGCAAACCTGCCGTGCTGACCTATCGCCGGACAGAGAAGGTCCTGCTCGATCCGGATGAGCCGGGCTTCGCCGCCAATGCCGAGCAGCGGCGGCGCGTCAACGCCTTCTTCGACCACCTCAATGAAATCGATCTTCCAACCGGAGAACATTATCATCCATATGAAAAGCCCGCCGATTTCGAGTACCTGTTCGAGGCACATCTCCTTCATCAGATCAAAATCCTGTTGGATGCCCCAGAACAACTCGACCTGGCTACAGAGCACATTAGACATGCCTGGCCCGCCGATCGTCCACCGTTTCCAGGGATGAGGCCTTTTGATCCGCAGGATATGCTGACCTTCTTCGGGCGCGGGGCAGAGATCGATGCACTGGTCCGGCGGTTGACACGTGACCGATTCGTGGCAGTTGTCGCCCCACCTGGCGCAGGCAAGTCATCATTGCTACAAGCCGGGCTGCTCCCCCGGTTGGAAAGTGGCGTTGTCCCGGGTGTGGCCGGTTGGTATGTCATCATGTTTACACCCGGTGAGACAGAGGGTGGAAACCCATTCTACGCTCTGGCGGCACGGTTACAGCCTGATAGTGATTCAGAAACTCTGATGGGGTACCTTCAGGGTGATCCAGCCGCCGCGATGATCGGCCTCTGCCAGGACAGCCTGAAAAGGGAGCCGGAGGGTACCGAGATCTTGCTGCTGGTCGATCAATTTGAGGATCTGTTTACGACCGTCGATGAATCATACCGGGAGCCGTTCGCGCGCGCTCTCGCGGCGATGGCAGAATACGGGCGAGCCCGTGTGGTAATCGCCCTGAGTACCGGCACCTACGACTGCTGCATGAAGCTGTCTCCACTCAAACCCCTGCTCGAAACGGGTACCTATCCACTCTACCCACCCGAACGCAGCCGGCTCTACGAGATGCTCGCCGGACCAGCGGGCGTGGCCGGGTTGAGCTACGAAGATGGCCTGGCGCAGCGTATCCTGAAAGACACCAGTCGTGACCCCGACGACTTGCTCTCGATGGCCTATGCCCTGGAGTTGCTGTGGAGGTCACGCAATGAAACCTCCCTACCCTCGGAAGGGAGAAATACGGTTATCCTGACACATTCCACCTACGATATGTTTGGGGGTGTGCAAGGCGCCATCGGATCGCAGGCACATGGGGCTTACCTGGCTTTGCCGTTCGATGAGGCCACCAGGAAAGCAGCATCTAAACATGTATTTGCCCGGCTGATATCTGTTTGTCGACTTGGAGACGGCAGCGGATATGCGGCAACCTGCCGCCATGCCCCCCTGGAGACGGTGCGTGGAGACGATGGCTCACCGGAGGCATGGCTGGTCGATGCGCTGATCGACGCCCGTTTGCTGGTGACCCACTACGACCCAAACACCGCGCAGCCTCTATTGGCGATAGCCCACGAGGCACTCTTCTGGAAATGGGATCTACTGCGAACCTGGATCGATAAGGTCAGTGATGCGCTGAGGTTGATCGACGCAGCCGGCCATGCCCGGCGTGAGTGGGAAGCCAATGCCCACCAACCCGATTTCCTGTGGCCACCCGGACAGATCCGGCAGCTATGGAATGCGCTAGATAGCCACCCGGAACTTGCCCAATACCTGACGCCTGCCGACTGGAACTTCCTGATGCCGGAGCAGGAGCGATTAGAAGAGGAGCTACTGACTGACATTGACCATGGGCGCCGGGCTGAGATTGGTCTTCGGCTGCACATTATCGGCGATACACGCCCAGGAGTCGGTTTGGTTAGACCGCAAACCATCCAGAATGACACAACATCGCGCATCCTGCGTCTATGGGGAGACGGGCCGGAACACGAGGGTCTGCCTGATATTGTTTGGCTACCGGTGAAGGGAACAGAAAATTACAGGCTCGAGACCAACGAAGGTGAAAGAGGCTCATACACTATCCAAGATTTCTACATTGCCAAATATCCCATCACCTACCAACAGTACAGGGTTTTTCTGGATGCGAACGATGGTTTCCAGGATCCTCGATGGTGGGAGGGACTGGCCGCGAATGAGGATAACAAGAGCAGGCCAGGCGAGCAACGTTTCAAATACAACAACTACCCGGCAGAGAATGTCTCGTGGTATGATGCCATCGCTTTCTGCCGCTGGTTGAATGCCCGCCTGGGGTTACCCGATATCCCCATCGATCTACAGATTGGGCCGGCCAGATCAGGCTGGCTTAACCTAGGAGCAATCGCCACATCCCTCCAGGATTATCCCGCCATCCGACTGCCTACCGAATGGGAGTGGCAGTGGGCTGCTACAGGCGGAACTCCAGGATACGCATATCCGTGGGGCCCAGAATGGGACGATACCCTGACTAACACCTCTGAGAGCGGCCTGAATCGGACAACTGCGGTGGGGATCCATCCGGCTAATGCCGCGATTTGTGGTGCCTTGGATATGAGCGGCAATGTATGGGAATGGTGTCTGAACGAGTACGACAATCCGCAAAATATCGGGCTGGGTGGTGGAGACGGGCGAGTGGTACGTGGCGGCTCATGGGGCAGCTACCAGGATCAGGCGCGTACGACGTGCCGTCTCAGGCTTGGGCCACTCGACCGCTCTAACTCAGATGGTGGTTTTCGCATATGTATGGGCTGTCTAACTGCTCGCTCAAGGAATGGTGATTGATTAAGGAATGAGCATTAAATAACTTTCCCATTGGCAACCAAGGGAATGGCCTGATAGTTCCAATCAGGTAGATAGTCATCAAAAACA
>JAFGLD010000349.1 GCA_016928235.1 Anaerolineae bacterium
CATTTTTTGTGTATGTCTCCAGTGTTCAGTTTGCCTGTATTTTACCCCTTCCCCCCCCTTTTTCCCCCGGAATTCTGCGTTGACCCGTTGTTTTCAGTAGTACAGTGGCTCAATATTCGCGGCGCAGGCGGAGTGGCATATCGCCAAGCTGCGCGGTGGGTGGCAACTGCTGGGGGTTGGTCTCCCCACCGATTGGCGCTCTCTGTCCGGTGTGCATCGTATCGAGCAGGGACAGCCACTCGGTGCGCGGCTGAACGTTTAGGGGGTGCACCCAATCATCCGCCGGTGATCCGCCGGTGATCTTCCGATCATCCTCTTAGATTCACGCATAGTTTTGTATTTCCCGGTGGGGCCGGCGTCCCAACCTCCCGCTTACCCTTCCATCTGCATCGATGCTGGAATAGTCCAGCGATGGATCATCACCCGGCACATTAACAATAGACTTTATCAGAAATAACAGAGTTACACATAAAATAAGCCGGATCTTACGCATAGCATGACTATTGCCGATAAAGTCTAATCTACACCCCGGCGTGGGCAACCTGCTGCGCTTCGACAAGTGGAACGCCAATACCAACCCGATCGATATACCGGTTGTGTTGGGTTCATCCGCATCCCCATCATTAAATCCCCAGTCGTCACACATGGAGGATAATCCGGCAACTCACAATCAAAAAGCCCATCTTGCCTATCTCGCTTACCTCACCACCAGTTATTCAATACTTTTCTTAGCAAGAGCGTCTGGGTCATCAACTGTTCTGCCAGGGTGCGCGCCAGCTGCTTGTACAACATCACAGCAATCTGTGGCTCTGATTCCTCCAGAGCTTTGACTGTCTCGATTGTGATCTGGATGACCTGGAGATCGGTGCCTGCTGCGACTGTCGCAGAGCGTGGCTGTCCCATCAATAAGCCAAGCTCTCCAAACGATTGGCCTGTCGGGATGATGGTGGTGGATTGCTCTTCCCCTGTCTGCGGATTGCTGGTGAGTGCCAGGGCGTATCCCTCGACGACCAGATACATACTGTCGGCTGCATCACCTTGCTTGAAGACAGTCTCCTTTGCCTTATAGCGTAACTCGATGCTTTTGGCCTGCAATCGCTCGAAAGCTTCACCGTCCATACGCCAGCTTACTTCCCAGAAATCAGGCTCGGTTGTCATGTGGGTTTCTCCTACGAACGAACCGACACCAGGCACCACCATCCTCATGATCTGTTGATGCTAGACTACAATGAAGGCCCAGAACAGACAAGTTACTTCACATTTGCCCGGTAAATTGTGGTAGACTGGTAACAACACATTTCTATCAAGTAGAAAGAGCACATTCATGAGCCAGGATTTACCGCCTTCGGAAAGACCACCTGATCCGCCTCGCTCTTCGTGGGAAGATGAGAAGGAGCGGGAAAAGGAACAAGAAAAAGAACGGGAGAAAGAAGCCGAGAAAGGGCAGCAAGCTGGAGAGAAGTTCCATCGCGACCCCATCAGCACGGCTTTTTGGGCCGGCATCCTGATTCTGGCCGGCCTGATCCTGATGGCCGACAACCTGGATTATCTGCCTGATGTCGGGCGAGCCGAGGTCTGGCACTGGATTGCCTTTGGCGCCGGTGTTGCGATCGTGCTTGAAGGGCTGGTGCGCGCCGTTTCACCCGATCACGCTCGACCGGTCACCGGTCGCTTCATCTTGGGCGGTATCTTGATCATGGTGGGTCTCAGCGGGATCGTCAGCACCGAGCTAACCTGGCCCTTGCTCCTGGTCATGATCGGAGTTGCCATACTGCTGAACAGCCTGTTCCGAAGACGCTAAGGGCGCGATGACGGTTCGCCGATCGGTCAGGCTCGGCGTTGAAGGCCTATCGAGCTAAAGCCGCCCGGCATCGAAATAGAGCAGGTCTTCCCACCAGACGCGCCAGGGAGTCAACAGATGATCGCGCCCGATGCAGCGGAAGTAGGGCGGACGGTAGGCCCTGATCAGATCTTTGATCTTGTAGCGTGGCAAGACAACCGTGCTGACGATCAGGCTTCCGATCTCGCCGGGCCGCATCTCATGCAGCATCTTGGCGCGGCCATTCACTTCGACTTCCAGGAAGAATAGATCGTAATTGGGTGACCATGCCCTGCGATCGTCTTTCTGTTGGCCGAACATTCCCTCGGTTGCCCCATAAATCTCCAGGATGGCTGCCTGCGCTCCCCAGTTGGCTCGCAAAGCAGGTGCCCACTTTGTATTGATGCCCGGGGCGCTCCCCAGTGTCATCACACGCGCCTGCCAGACATCTTTGGGACGCAGGCCATGTGTCTTGTGCAAATAGCGGCCAAACTTGAGGAAAACATTGACAACACCACCCAGGATGGTGACATTTGCTTCCTTGCCCTTCTGGTACGCCAGCTCGAAGCGCCGATCCCAGGCCGAGACCTCCTGGTCACCTCCCAGGGCGTCCAGCTCATCCATGGTCGGGAGGCTGCGGATCAGCGTTTTGCTGCTGACGTGGCGGATGTAAATGCCTGACGAGTAGCCAACATCGATCTCCTTGTCACCTACTTGCATCGTATCCAGCCGGGATGGAAAGCCCAGGTTCAGGTTAACCCCCTCTAGAATGTCGAACTGCCCGGTACGCAAGACGTGATTCAGCACCGCGCGTGAGGCGGAAGGCCGGGTGTTGAGATCGTCGGGGGTCATCGGGATCAGCTTGGGGGTATCGCCGGTCGTCCCGCGCGTCATGGCAATGCCGATTGGCTCCTGGTAGAGGAGGGTATCGATATCACCCGCATAGACCTGGTTGAGCAGGGGTAGGTAATCTTCGTAGGTGCGCGCCGGAAAGGCTCGCCGATAATCGTCGACAGTCTCGATGTTTGCCGCGCCGTGGGCCTGGCCATCGCGTGTCTGGGCATAGCCTTTCAGCAGCTTGTGCAAGACGCGCTGCTGGGCAGTGGCGGGATCGTCCAACGAATCGTACCAGTCCTTGACGGCAGCCTGAAGGATGGCCTCCATCTGGGCCATGCCTGCTGGAGTTTGCTCTGGCATATTGGGGTCACTCCTGGGTGTGTGTAATTGTTGCCTCGATCAGGATCAGCGGCACAGCTTGCGCCTTGCCCTTGAGCATCTTGGGGGGGAGTTTCTGAATAGTGGCTCGCTGCTCGTCCACTTTTGCATCGGCCAGAATGTCCGGCGAGACGACGATCTGGGCATCTTTGGCCAGATCGACCAGCCGGTGAGCGATGTTGACGGCTTCACCGACCATGGCATAGTTCATGTGAGAAGGTCCCCCGACGTGCCCCAACACGACCGGCCCGCGGGCGATGCCAACACCCAGACCGACCATCATATTTTGCGTCGCCCATTCTGTTTTGAGACGCGCGAATCGGTGCTGCATATCAATTGCCGTGCTGACGGCGCGCTGGTTGGCATCTTCCTGGGTATAGGGTACGTTAAATGCGATCATCAACTCGTCGCCAGTGATGTCGAAGATGACGCCTTCGTATTGGTGGACGATCTCGATCATCTCGGGAAAGAGCTTGTTCAACAAGGCCATGACAGCATCCGGGGAGTGCTCGACGGTTAATTGGGTAAAGCCGCGCAAATCGGCAAAGACGACAACGGCTTCTTGCAGCTCGCGTCGATGCATGATATCGGGGTCGTTCAGGACGCGCTCCAGCAAGGCCGGGCTCATATAGCGCGAAAATGCCTCAATGACATGCTGTTTCTCGGCCCGCTCGGTTTCCAGCCGGACGCGCTCACTCTCTTTGAGCCCTGAAATATCCTGCCAGATCAGCGTGTAGCCGATCTCCTCGACCGGTGAGACACTGACATGATAGGAGCGATGTGCATCCGGCAGCAGCTTGCGCGTAGTGTATTCACCCGAAACTGATGTTCCTCGCTCCTGGGCGCGCAGCAGGAGATCGGCCAGAGCCAGGTCGAACACCTCGGCCAGCGGTTTTCCAATCACGCTGTCATCCAGTCTGAACTCTCGCTCGGTCGATGGGTTGATCTGCGAGATGTTCCCGTCCATGTCGGTCACCACTACCGGATCGCCCATCTGGTTAAGCAATGTCTCGATGCGTGCACGCTCCTGATGGGCTCGTTCGTAGAGGCGTGCATTCTCCAGCGCAACCGCGGCCTGATTGCAAATGGCTACCAGCATATCCAGGTGCCGCGCCTCGAACCTGTCCGGCTCAGGCGACGACAACATGAGAGCGCCGGTCGCCCGGTTAGCCTTGACCAACGGCGCGGCCATCACGGAGCAGGTCGGCTCATCGTCATCCGGGAAGCGCATCCAACGCTCATCCCGGCTGATATCCGGGATCAACACCGGCTGAGTATGACAGATCACCCATCCCAGCAGGCCCTTGCTGAGTACCAGGGGATCGATGGTGTCTGTGCTGCGCGTTTCCTTCCCGGCCCGGGAGATAATCTTCTGCCGGAAGTTTCCGTTTGCGTCCAGCAAGACCAGGATGGCTTTGGCCGCCCCTGTCAGCTCAGTAGTCAGCGAGACGATTTTTTGGATAATCTGTTGGTAGTCAAGCTGTGATGTCAGCGCCTGGCTGACCATGTAAAGAAGCGCCAGTCGCTCCCGCTCATGCGCCAGCTCATCAAGAATCCGCTTGCGCTCCAACAGCGAATCGATCCGGGCCATCAACTCGCCTTTATCATAAGGCTTGGAGATGAAATCATTTGCGCCGGCCCGAATACCCCTCATTCGCTCTTGCGGATCCTCTAAGGCGCTGACCAGGATGATCGGGATGAACTGCTCAGGATATTGAGAACGTACAATTTCGGTGACCTGATAGCCGTCCATAGTGGGCATCATCACGTCCAGGAGGATGAGTTGAGGTATTTTGCGTGCTATCCGATCCAATGCCGCCTGACCACTCCGTACCGCAATGACATTCTCGAACCCGGCGTCTGAGAGCATAAGCTGGAGCACGAGGCAGTTTTGTTCGTTATCGTCGACGACGAGGATGGGCGCTTGACCATGAGTGTCTGACATAATGGCATTACCTTAAGCCGGGAAAGTACCACCAGAGCCATAGGTACAGTATACACACTCTTTGAAATTAGGGTATTTGGTACTTTGGATCTGGCTTTATCTCGGCTCATTTACGATCTATAATGAGGAGCAGAATAGGATGTGCCCAAATCAACAGAGAATTGTCGGAGAAATCAAAGAGCAGTTTTTGCAACTTTCTCGCCACAACCTGCGTATTGATGGGTGAAGACATCCCCAAGGGGACGCGTCCTTGGTCTTATCAGGCGGTTAACAGTGGAAAATGAGAATGAGTTGATCGCTCGCATTCTGGCAGGCGATCAGGAAAGTTTTGCGGAATTGGTAGAGACTTATCAGCGGTCTGTCTACAATTTGACATATCGTATGTTAGGTGATGCTCGAGAGGCAGAAGATGCTGCTCAAGAAGCCTTTCTGAGAGCCTATCAACATCTCAGCCGTTATGATCCTGGCAGATCGTTCAAAACATGGTTGCTTTCAATTGCTTCTAACTATTGCATCGACCGTCTCCGGAAGCGGCGGTTAACCTGGCTTTCGATTGAGGAACCGCTGCCACCTCACCCGGCACTTTCCAGCAACGAGGTTGAGCCGGAGGAAGCAGTAGCTATTCATGAGCGTTATGATGCAATCCAGGCTATGCTGGCTGAACTTGCCCCTGAGTATCGGGCAGCAGTTGTGTTTCGCTATTGGTATGACATGTCATATGCGGAAATTGCCGAGACACTTGACACAACCGAAAGCGCAATCAAATCAAGGCTGTTTCGGGCTCGACAGATGATGGCGGAGAATTTGCGCACAGAACGCCATTCGAGTTTAATAGTCGCCATAGAGGGTGCGTAACGATGGCACATGATAATTATCTATCATTAATTAGTTTGTCCCTGGATGGTTTGCTGACAAAGGACGAACAGTTCTCCCTGGAGATGCATCTACAGTCTTGTTCAGCCTGTATGTATGCCTGGGAGCAAATGAGTCTTGTGGATCGCATGTTCGCGATGCCCATCGAAGTTGCTCCTCCGCCGGACTTTAAGTCGCGTGTGATGGAGCAAGTATCCGGCTATGAACAGCGACGAAATCTTTATCCCTGGATGACACTCATCATGACAACCATTTTGCTGGTGGCTATGATGAGCATCATTTTACCGATTCTATTCGTAACACTGGGGCTATATCGTATGTTGTTTGATATTCCCGTAATCGGTATGCTGCTTACCCGGCTTATAGAAATACATGCTCAGATCATGGCATTTATAGGGACGGTGGGGGTTAGTGCCAGCCACTGGATATCATTTCTCACCACTGATCCAATGGCATTAGCAGTGATTGTGACATCACTGGTCATGCTCTCAATCTGGATCGGTATGCATGAGGCCTTCAAGCTGCAAACCACCAGCGAGTTCTCTGCTCAAAGTGCATAATCGATCTGATCGATTGAATGTGCTGATGCGCTCATGAAATTCGTCATGGGCGCTTCTCTTTTACACCTGACTGTTGCTACTCGAATTGAAAATGGTAATTTCGGCTCCTAGCGAGTAAATAATCGTGTACTAAAGCTAACATTTGGGTGAATTTTCTTTACAAGAGTAACCAAGAGTAATGGAATGAATGTTTCCCCTTTGCCAACTGCTCAATCAGATAATCCTCCAAAAAACAGTCAGGACATTCAGCGATTTGGTCTCAAACATGTCGGCGCATTATTGCTCGCTATCGCCATTCCAATACTGATTTATATATTTCGGGATCAAGTACGCCATTTTGACAAATTGGGCTATATGGGCGCGTTTCTCGCCATGTTGATCAGCAATGCTACGGTGATTCTGCCTGTTCCTGGCCTATTCATCGTATTTGTCTTGGGACATACATATCACCCTTTGCTGCTGGGCCTGGTGGTTGGGCCCGGGGCTGCGCTAGGCGAACTGGTTGCTTATTTTGCAGGCTTTAGCAGCAGCGGTGTTATCAGAAATGCAAAAATCTACAAACGGATGGAGCAACGGGTGAAACGATATGGCCCCGCCGCAATTGCTGTCTTGGCCATCATCCCGAATCCCGCTTTTGATATAGCAGGCGTGGTCTCGGGAGCATTAGGAATTCGTTGGTGGCAATTCCTGCTGGCCGCCTGGATCGGCAAAACCATCCAGGCGATTATGATTGCCTATGCCGGATCGTTATCTGTGGGATGGGTTGAGCGGCTTCTCCGGTAAGACACGACACATAAATGTGTGACACCTCAAAAGCGGAAACGACCATCAAGGCGCCACGAGATCGGAACACCTGGCACGGTTTATAGTCGACGTGATCGCGAGGTGGTGTTCCCCGAACATTGAGATAAATTCAAAGGGCACTTGGTGACCAGATTCTGAGGCTACTACTCAACCATTGAGAAAGTGTACAGTCACTGCCCGGAAATCGATGACTGTTTGTTCTTTCTCCATTTACCCCAGAAACACTACCAACTTTTGCAATGCTCGCTTTTTAATCGTCAGTCACCCAATATCTTGCAGTGAGCAACCCTATACACCGGCCCGATATTGCAACGCCTCGGCCAGGTGGTGTGCTCGGACAGCATCGCTGCCTTCCAGATCGGCGATGGTGCGGCTCAGCTTGAGCACCCGGTGATAGGCCCGCGCGCTGAGCTGCAACTGTCGCATCGCCGAGCGGATCAGCGCCTCTCCTTCCGCGTCGAGCTTGATCAACTGCTGCACCTCGCGCGTGCCCATGTCGGCATTTGAGAGCAGCTGTGTGCCGGCAAACCGTTGTGTCTGTCGATCTCGCGCCGCCTGCACGCGCACGCGGACAGCCTCGCTCGATTCGCTGCGCTGATCGCCGGTCAGTTTGTCGAAATCGACGCGCGGCACTTCGACGTGGATGTCGATGCGATCAAGCAGGGGGCCAGAGATACGTTGGCGGTAGCGGGTAATGGTCGATTGGCTGCACGTGCAGGGCTTGACCGGATCGCCGTAATAACCGCACGGGCACGGGTTGGCCGCCGCGATCAGCATAAAATTGGCCGGGAAGGTCATCGCGCCGGAGGCCCGGCTGATGGTTACCTGTCGGTCTTCGAGCGGCTGGCGCAGCACCTCCAGCTTGTAACCGAATTCGGGCAGTTCGTCCAGGAAGAGCACCCCGCGGTGAGCCAGGCTGATCTCGCCGGGGCGCGGCCAGGAGCCGCCGCCCACCAATCCGGCATGGCTGATGGTGTGGTGAGGCGCGCGGAAGGGTCGTTGGTGGATCAGTGGGGTGCCGTCGGAGAGCAAATCGGCCACCGAGTAAATACGGGTGACCTCCAACATCTCATCGAGTGCCATCCGCGGCAAAATCTCCACCATCGCGCGCGAAAGCAGCGTCTTGCCCGCGCCCGGCGGCCCGACCATCGAGACATTGTGACTGCCCGCTGCCGCGACTTCCAGGGCTCGCTTGACGTGCTCCTGTCCCTTGACATCGGAAAAATCGGCCAGAGCACCTGGAGCGGCTTCCGGCTCCGGCAGCCGGCTGCGATCGAAGGTCGGGATCACGTCCACGTCGAGCAGGTGCTCAACCAGCGCGATCAGGTGCTCGACCGGGATGACTTCGATATCAGGGATCAGCGACGCTTCGGCGGCATCGACTGCCGGTACGAAAACGCGCTCCAGACCCAGCGATTGGGCCATGTGCGCGGCCGGAAGAATACCGCAAACATGCCTTACACTCCCGTCGAGAGAAAGCTCACCCAAGGCCAGTGCTCCCTCCAGAGCATCGGCCGGGATCTGGCCGCTGGCGGCCAGTACGCCCAGCGCGATAGGTAGGTCGTAGGCCGGGCCCTCTTTGCGGAGATCGGCGGGAGCCAGATTGATGGTCACGCGGCCGCCGGGGAAGGTTAGCCCGCTATTGCGCAGCGCCGCCCAGACCCGCTCTCGCGATTCTTTGACGGCGGCATCCGGCAGCCCCACAACGGTTATGGCAGGCATTCCTTTAGCCGAGTAAACCTCGACCTCCACCAGCGTGGCATCGAGTCCAACCAGCGCGCAGCTGTTGACTTTAGCAAGCACTCGCACCTCCCCTCTGATAAATCACGAATGGCATAAAGCTTATGGTGCCAGATCCGGAAATCGCGCCTGCAACTTGGGTTTTGGGCGACCGCGGGTCGCCCCTACGATGATGATACCGGCGTTGTGACGCTCGCCAACCCCCATCCCCTAATCCCCATCCCCCCTCCTGGGTTCCAGGATCTGGTAGGTAAAGCCGTTCATTCGGATGGCTGTCTTAAGCCGATAGTTCGCGCCCAGGGCTTCCAGCACCGGCGGCGGGTAAAACTGTGCCCGCAGAATGACTAATCCGAACGCTTGCTCATCGATCATTCGGATTTCCTCGGTGGGGTCGAAGATCTGGGCCTGGTACATCACCAATTGCGGAAAAGCATTGGTCACCACCGGCTTACCGGCGCGGATCAGAAAAGCAGCTTCTTCCGAGAATACTGGCCCGTCGACACTGCGTGCCAGCTCGACAATCTCCCAACCGCCATCGTGGTCGACCTTCTTGGGCCGCGGCCCGATTTGAGTGTAGCCCTGCGAATCATAATAGCCGGCCTCGTTCCACACACCGAGCACTCGCGCCACCGGCTCGTAGACAACCCCCTCGGTATACAGGTGCAAGGTGAGACGAGTCTGGACGATGTAGAGCAGGGGGATCAGGACACCGGCGGCAATAGCCCATCCCCTGCCCCGACTCGATGCATACTGCCAGCCCTGAGCAATGGCGATGCCGGAGAGGACACAAGCAGCGGCGGTAGCGGTGATGAAATATGACTCGCCCGCGCCAAACTTGCCTGAGAGCATCCCATTGGCCACAATCAGCACGAACCAGAAGGCGTATATCGATGGCCGTTTCCGGTAGATCTCGACAACCAGCCGCGCCGCTGCCATGATGATGATGATCAGATGCAATCTGCTCCACTGCTGATAGAGCCCCACAGCCTGCTCGATGATAAAGGTATTGACATTGGCCCGGACAACACTGATGAAAAACCAACCGGTCGTGATCTTGTTGAGCGGCGCCAGCGGGCCGGGGAAGATATCGAGCGGGGGAACGGTGGTACTGTAACCGGTAGCATGGTTGATCGCCAGGAACAGGCCGGCCGCCACTGCCGCGAAGCCCAGCCCGATCGGCAACGTGCGGCGCGGCTCCCACACCAGCAAAAACAGGAAGGCGGCGATGACAGTCGCCAGTGCCAGCTGTTTGGAAAAACCGGCCGCCAGCAAAAACACCAATCCGGCATAGAGCCATCGATGCCGCAAAGGCTGCCCTTTGCCCACGCGAGCCTGGGCCAGCGCGACGATGGCCAGCACTTCGAACATCACCATGGTCATGTGCTGGCGAAACAACGGCCCGACGTGAAAGGTGTAGTTCGATGCCAGGAAGGTCAGGCCAGAAAAGATGGCGATCAACCGGTTGCCGGCAACTCGATGCACCCCCCAGCCAATCGCCGCGGCGGCTACCAGCGACGCGATCGTCCCGACCAGTCGACCCGTCCACAGGTGAGGACCGAAGATCCATATCAGGGGGACAACCATCAGGTGATAGAGCGGCGGGTAGATCGAGGTGTAAAACGGGAAGACCTGGCTGTCGCGGTAAGGCCATTCCCCCTGCGCGTGCAGGATGGTGTCGTACAGCTCGAAGCCTTCACCCTGGTCATAGTCAAACGGAAAGCGGAGCAGCGAGACAACATAGTGGCCGTAGACGATCAGTTGGCCGATCAGCGCGAGGGCAGCCAGCACAAAAAGGGCAATAACAAGCCCGCGCGCCCAACGCGGCATGTTGAGAAATAGCGGATGGGATTTGAGAAAAGAAATCATGACGATTGGTTGTTGAGTGGTTTGTTGGTCAGCATGGGGACGATTATAGCAGATGAGTGTACAGTGCACACCCAGTTTTTGCTGTCTGGTGCCCCATCAGGCAGAGTAAACTTTATCAAAAAGGCTCAAAGCGGAACTTGGGTTTGCCCCATCTCTTTTTTCCACTATTCCGTGTTGAGCCTTTTTTCTTGCTGCTGTCATCACAAGATGGAAGGTCTGTGCGTGTTCCAACCGCTATCCCCACCCGGAGCAATCGCCAATGAATGCCTATTTGCCCGGATGGGATACGCATGGCAAAATTGTGCGGCAATCTGCCACACCGGCCTACCAAGAGAGCTTCTGTGCAAGAGAACCAAGACCAACCTTTAATGTCCCTGCCGCGTACAGCCTGGCTGCTGGCGCTGCTGGTAACCATGCTGTCACTGGGTGTCTACCTGTGGACGCTGTATCCGGGTGCCGGTCCCTTTCTAGATAGCTTCGAGCTTCAGACCGCAGCACTGGTACAGGGCGTTGTCCATCCCCCCGGCAGCCCGCAGTATCTGATGTTGGGCCGCCTGGCCATGACCATCCTGCCTGGCCCCAACCCGGCTTACCGGCTCAATCTGCTCTCGGCATTGGCCGGTGCCGCGACGGTGGGTATTGTCTACCTGCTGACGTACCGATTGACCCGCAGCCTGTTTGCCTCCGGCTATGCCGGCCTGTGTCTGGCGCTGGGACTGCACTTCTGGTTCGAATCGATCATCACTGAGCTTTATGCTCTCAATGCATTGTATGTGGCGCTGGTGATGTACTGGCTGCTGGCCTGGCACCAGACAGGCCGGAGAGGATTCTACTGGGCGGCGGTGGTCGTCTACGCGCTGAGCTTCGGCAACCACCAGAGCATGATCTTGCTCCTGCCCGCCTTCATCTACATCGTTGCCATCACCGACCGCGCTATGCTTTTGCGTCCGCGTTATCTGCTCATCACTGCCGGGATCGTACTGCTGGCGGCCCTGCAATACCTCTATATTCCAATCCGGGCGGCTGCTCAGCCACCTTTCTGTAACTACTGCCCCGGCCTGATCCCCTCCCTGAGAGACTACCTGCGTGGCTCGCTGATGGAGTACCTGACAGGTGGACCATTCAAGGGACAAATGTTTGCTATGACCTACCATGCGCTCCTGAGCCGCCTGCCCGATTCTATCTGGGAGTGGAACAAGGAATTTATGCCCTGGGGGTACATCTTGGGTCTGATCGGCGCCTGGGAGCTACTGCGACGGAAATTGAAGCTGGCTGCTCTGTTGCTGCTGGGCATGGCTGCTCAATATATCTTCGTCATGGGATATGATATCCCTGACTGGTACACCTTCCTGACGCCCTGCTATGTGCTCTTCGCACCGCTGGTAGGATATGGCGCGGTCCAGGTCTGGGAGCGGTTCAAACCGGTGGACGGCTCGATGCAGCATCGAGCCTATGCCGTCCTGCTGCCCGTTCTGGCCGTCTTAACGATCGCTGCCGGGTTCTATACCAATTATCGTCCCATCCGCCAGAGCGGCAGCAGTCACTACACCCATATCGGCAAAACGCTGCTCGAAAACGCTCAGCCGGGTGCCTGGCTGATCATGCCGCGCCCACATTCCACCGCATTCTATTATAGCTGGGCGATCCAGTACCTGGCCTTTGAGGAAGAACAGCCCTCCGATCGGGTCATCGTACCGCCGGCCTTCTTTGCAACATGGGACTTCGATCTTCTCTCCACGGCCGAAGACATCTTGCCTCGCCTGGTCATGGTATCAACGCCGGAGGTCAACCCGCCCCCTGGCCCTGAACCTTATTATCTGCCCTGGGATAGTGCCGTTCCGCGCCTGGGAGCAGATCGACTTTTGGAGGCCCAGCAGCGAGGCACACGCCCGCAGATTCTCGTGCTTGACCCTACCGACGATCGGGTACAAGGATGGGGGTTACTGCCGATCTGCACGCCGGACAGCAACGAGCTTACCGGCTATGAAGTTGTCGCCCTGGCAGGCGACTTGCCTATACCCCTCGTTGACGCCACGCGGTGGGAGAGCATTCAAAGCAGTGTATATTATCCCTCCGGACAAGGCGAGCCGGGGTGTCCTTCCACTCAAAACAGGGTGGAGGATGGGGGTTAGGGTATGGAAAAAGCACAGACCTTTCCGCCTGTGATGGCGGCGGGAAAATAGGGGTTGGGGATTGGGGTTGACACCCAGGAACTGTCATGTTCGAGGGTCGTCGTTTTCGGTTCCTCTTCTCTAAGATCTGTCGAAATTTCTGACACTGTTCGATTGTCGTTTTTTGCACCTTCCATCCACAAAAAAGTGGGGCAAATTTGCCCGTTGGGGCCACTCTTCGCGGTCACTTTCTCACAGAAAGCGTCCTTTTTGCCA
>JAFGLD010000350.1 GCA_016928235.1 Anaerolineae bacterium
CGCCTCAAAATCAGAGATTAGGCATGGTTTTGGGGCTCATTTCGGTAGAACAAAACCGATGTTCCGACTTCTCCGACAAACTGCTAGCCGGCGAACATACTGGAAACCACTGGCTAACGACCGGCATAAAGATATCGACAGCTTTAGCGGCTGGGCAGCGCCGGCCTGATCTATGGTGCGTGGATCGACGGAGCCAGTCTGGGGCTGGTAGGATTGTATCTCGGCTTGTTTATTGCTGTGCTGGCTGGGGCGCTGTGGCTGGTCAACTGCCGCAATGTCCAGGCAACAGCAGCAGTGCCATAAATCAGTTTATAGTTCACAGTTTACAGTGAACAGTTCCCGGCTAATCGGCTATAGGCTATACACTAAGCACTTACTTTTATTCTTTCATATTGGAGGAAAACATGCTTACCATCAAAGTTCTCGGGTCCGGCTGTCCTAACTGCAAGAAGGTCGAAGCCATTGCCAAACAGGCCGCCGAAATGCTCGGCGCCGAGGCTACATTCGTCAAAGTCACTGACTACAATGATATCATGGCCTACAACATACTCTCAACACCAGGGTTGGTGATCGATGAGAAGGTGGTCTGCTCCGGCCGCATCCCTACCCCGGCTGAAGTAACTACCTGGCTGGCGGACGCGCTGTCATGAAACGCACAGTATTGTTTCTATGTACCGGCAACTCGTGCCGATCTCAGATAGCGGAAGCCATCGTCAACGCCCGGCTGGGGGAAAACTGGGAGGCTGTCAGCGCCGGGACAAAGCCGGCAGGCTACGTTCACCCGAAGGCCCTGGCGGCACTCGAAGAGATCGGCATTCACCACATAGGCCGCTCCAAACTGGCTGATGAATTCCGAGGCGTTGAATTCGACCTGGTGGTGACGGTCTGCGACTCGGCGGCGGAGGAGTGCCCTGTCTGGCTCGGCCAGGGCAAGCGTGTTCATCACAGCTTCCCCGACCCTGCCAAAACGGATGACATGGCCGATTTCCGCAAGGTGCGTGACGACATCGAGCGCGAGATCGTGCAGTTACTTGAACCCTCGATATCTGATTAGTGGAGACTCTCATGACCCAAGCAAATAGCGCTCCCAAGCGCCTTTCCACCCTCGACCGCTACCTGACGCTGTGGATCTTCCTGGCGATGGCCGTAGGCGTCGGGCTTGGCTTTGCCTTCCCCAAGGCTGTCGCCGATTTCAACACAGCGGTCTCGGTGGGCACGACCAACATCCCCATCGCCATCGGCCTGATCCTGATGATGTACCCGCCGCTGGCCAAAGTCCACTACGACGAGCTGGGCGACGTCTTCCGCAACTGGAAGATATTGGGGCTGTCGCTGGCGCAGAACTGGATCATCGGCCCCATCCTGATGTTCGGCCTGGCGATTATCTTTCTGCGCGGCTACCCGGAATACATGACCGGGCTGATCCTGATCGGGTTGGCGCGCTGCATCGCCATGGTCATCGTGTGGAATGAGCTGGCTAAGGGCGATAATGAGTATGCCGCCGGGCTGGTGGCCTTCAACAGCATCTTCCAGGTGCTGTTTTACAGCGTCTACGCCTACGTGTTCATCACCGTCCTACCAACCTGGTTTGGGCTGACCGGCAACATCGTCGATATCACCATCGGCGAGATCGCCAAGAGCGTCTTTATCTACCTGGGTATTCCCTTCATCGCCGGTTTCCTGACACGCTTCTTTCTGGTGCGGGCCCGCGGCAAAGAGTGGTATCACGGGACGTTCGTGCCCAAGATCAGCCCGATTACTTTGATCGCCCTGCTGTTTACCATCGTGGTGATGTTCTCGCTCAAGGGCGAGTTGATCTTGACCATCCCGCTGGATGTGGTGCGGATCGCCATCCCGCTGCTCATCTACTTCGTGGTGATGTTCCTGGTCTCATTCCTGATGGGGCACGCCGTCGGGGCCGATTACTCCAAGACGACCACGCTGGCCTTCACGGCAGCCAGCAACAACTTCGAGCTGGCGATTGCCGTCGCCGTAGCAGTGTTTGGCATCGGCAGCGGCGTGGCCTTTGCCGCCGTCATCGGCCCGTTGATCGAGGTGCCGGTGATGATCGGGCTGGTCAACGTGGCGTTTTATTTCCAGAAACGGTTATTTGGCGGAACAGCCTTGCCCATGTAGGAATTGTCATGGAGCATGATGCCTTGAACAATCTGGTCGACAGTCTGGCCGTGCTGCCAGACTCCGACCGGTTATTCAACCCTTACACGTCGCAGGATGACCCCGGTGCATCGATCCGCCGGGAGAACCTGCTGCGCTACCTGGCCGATATGCGATTGCGCCGGCCGCGGATGCTGCTCTTGTTCGAGGCGCCCGGCTACCGTGGCTGCGCCATGAGCGGCATTCCGGTCACCAGCGAGCGCATCATGTTGAAGGGTATCGAGAAGTGGGGGTTGTTCGGGGAAGGTTATCGAGCCACCAGCGGCCATCCGCAGGGCGTCGCCGAGATGACGGCCACCATCTTGTGGGGGGCACTGGCCGAGCACGTCGAGCATCCCCCACTGATCTGGAATACGGTGCCGCTGCATCCCCATCGAACCGGCCAGCCACAATCAAACCGACCTCCTACCAGGGCAGAAACGCGGCTGGGCCTGCCTTTTATCGAGATGGTGATGGGGGTGTTTAGCTTCGAGGTCATTGGCGCGGTGGGACGTGTCGCGCAGCGGGCCCTCGACGGGATGGGGTGTCGAGCAATCCCGCTGCGACACCCATCGCAAGGCGGTAAGGCGGCGTTTATCCGCGGTTTGGCCGAGATAGCTGTCCTTAATAACCGTTGACATTCAGATGCGCCGATAATCCCTCTCCCGATTCGTTCTCGGCTTTTCGGGTGGCCTCTTCGGTCTTGCGCAGTTCGAGTATTTCAAGGGGAATGGTAACCGTTGTCCGGGAGCCTCTACCGATCTCGGATTGGATGGTAAGCAGCCCTTCGACCAGATGCGCCCGCTCTTGCAAGTTGATCAGACCGAGATGCCCGGCTCGATCTCGCGCTGCGGCCAGCGCGCTCTCCACGTCAAAGCCGACACCATTATCTGCAATCGTCAGCACCAGGGCATCTTGTTGGACATTCATCTGGACGACGATGCGCTCCGCCTTGGCATGCTTGCGGGCGTTGTTAACCGATTCGGCCACAATGGAGAATAATGTGTGTGTCGATTGGGCATCCAGCAGCTGATCGCACTGTGGATCGACAGCAATTTCGACATTTTGCTCGTAGGTTTCTTTCATCTTGACAGCGAGCTGCTGCAAGCCGGATGTCAGGCCCTGATCGAGCGCCACCGGGCGCAGTTCAAACAGCATGTGCCGGATTTCCTTGGTGGTACGCCGGGCCAGGTCTTCGATCTTGTAAAGCTCATCGACAGCCGCTTCCGGTTTCTTCTCGATCAGCCTGCGGATATAGTTCAGCCGCATGGTGATGGCCGCAACACCCTGTGTCGGCCCATCATGTAGCTCCGATGCGAGCTGAGCGCGCGCCGCCTTCTCGATACCAACCAGTCGGTCGCGCTGCTCCAGCAGCGCCCCGAACAAACGCGCATTGTTCAGCGAAGATGCAGCCTGGTTGGCTACAGCGCGCATCAGCTCGACATGCATCTCTCTGAGCGCGTCTTCTTCGCCCGTGCCAACCAACATGACACCATACGACTCGTTTCCGGAGCGTAGGGGCAAACACAACACCGTGTTACACTTTCCAAAGCTTTCGAAGTCATGCAGCTCGGGGTCGGCGGCAGGGTCATGGCACAACATAGGCGCTTGCCGCTCCAACGCATTGGCAACAACCCCGGCGACACCTGGAACGGCAAGGCGTGTATCGCTGGGTAAGACACTGGCGCTGGAGCGGGCTATCTTCAGGACACTGCCTGTCCCGCCTTCGTCAGCAAAGAGCAAGATGGCACTGTACAGAGGTGGGTCGATGCCGACCCGCTCCAGCGCATCGACGGCAAACCCAACTGCCGAAGCGAGCACGCGCTTGGGATCGAGCTTGGAGGCGCTTAAGATCTCCGTCATTTCGTAGACCACCCGCATGTACTCTGTGGCCATACGGGCAACCTGCTCGGCGCGCTTGCCGCGGTTCTGAAGCTGCCCGCGCAGTTCTACAACCTCAACTGTATTGTGGCTCAACAAAGCCATCAGTGGGCCGGAGACGAGAAGAGCCATCAGTAGCAGTGCCAGAGAGGCGGTATCCAGTACCTGGGGTGTTAGCTTCATGAACCCTGAAACCAATATGCCGACTATCACTGCTACACCGAGGCCCAACCCTGCTTCCCATCCAAAGTACACACCGGCTGTCATAGCAGCAATCAGGCCAATCCATCCTAACGGCATACCACCAACGATCACTGATGCAATCGTCAAGATCACATCGATACCGATGATGAATATGGTCAGCGGTGGAGACCATCGTCCATAAAGCAACAGCAGCAAAACAACCAGGTTAGAGACGGCGGCTATCGAAGCCACTATCATGGTTGTCCGCAAATTCCCTTCCGCTATGGGGCTATTAAGAAAGGGAGATAGCAATCCTAGGGGGATCATCCAACGCAGGCCAAAGAGGGCCCACTCTCTTGTTGTGATGGAAGCTTGCTTACCCACGAAGGTTTTAATCCTTAGTATTGAGTGCAGTTGGGCGCAAATATTAAAGAAATCTTTCAGGTCCAACTGCCTAAGTGTTTCGCATCCTTAACCATAACAAAAGGCTTACTTACTTAAGCCGCGAAACACTAGTTTTCCACATAGGCATCGTGGTCATGGTGTTATGTATGTTGGGTGACGAGACGTCCGGACCATTTGCCTGCTTCGAGATTCTGTTGACGATACCTTATAACTAAGGAATGGCGATTAAATAACTTTTCCATTTTGAGCCTGCAATCAAGACCGTAGATGTGTAAGTTAATAAATTGTCATTCCTAAAGCACCTTGTCATCAACAGAACCTAACCATAACAAAAATGTGGCCTGCGCCTGCTAGTTTCTTCAGGTCGTGGCCACATAAACAAAGTGGGCGCGGAGGGGCTCGAACCCCCGACCTCACGGATGTGAACCGTGCGCTCTGACCGGCTGAGCTACGCGCCCAAATTGATGAGCCACATTATAGCAATAGTGGTCAAAGGTGACAAGACACCAACATTCACTTCCTCTAGTGTACATGGGTGGGCCCAAACTGCAAGCCCGTCTTGTCGTTTGAACGGATTATTCATGAGTTATTTATATAGTATCGGTAGACTTCAATGGCAAGGTCCAACTCGCCCATATGTAAATGTGAGTTGCGGTCTACTGATGATTTCAAGTTTAACCTTGATATAGGGAACGATATATTTGACGTAGGTATTGATGAGTGCGATATTACAAGAGTTTACAGAATGACATATGAAATGTCATGAGTAGCTGCCATAGTGATATACTGTGAAAAAAGGAACTGCTTACTGGCCTCAATGTGGAAAGGAGTGATGCGCTTTTGGTAATGAACGATGAAATGAAACATGCAATAACTCGCCAACCATCACTTCATTACCATACGAGATGCCTCTTGAATTCCACATAGAACAGGCCTTAGCTTTTAGTTGATATCTTATGGTCGTGATTTCATTGCAACAACACACTTACAAGAAACAAACACATACTGGCATCTATGCCCAGATCACTAATCTTGGCATCACGTCGTATTGTCGCAAGGAAGCTCATTCAAGATGCAGTGAATGGCACGTAGGCAAGTTTGCAGTTGTGCCAATATAACAGGTATCGAGGTAGTAAAGGGCCAGAAGTTAAAAGGCCCCAAGATCTGCGCTGATTATCGAGAACGAAAAGCCCTAACCTCAGGCCATTCGCTCTTATAAAAACTTTGTTCCGACATATGCTCATAAACGAGCAACAAGGAGAACCAAAATGAGACAATCGTCCAGTCACACTCATCATTGGCTACGAGCGATGTGTCTCTCCCTGTCAATCTTCATTGCCGCAACAGGCTGCACATCAACAACTTTGGCACGGGACATTCCTTCTCCCACGCCCTCTCTAGCTGAAGTGCCAACTCAAATAGCAACACCATTTTTGGAGACAGATCCTATAACCAGAGCCGAGCGTTTTGCACTCGAGGCCCTCTTTCAAGCGACAGGGGGTGAGAACTGGGTTGATAGCAGCGGATGGATGACCGCCCGGTCAATTTGTAGCTGGTATGGCATTACTTGCACCGACGGTCGAGTGACCGAGATCGATCTCAATACGAACTATGTGATAGGAGAGCTACCGCCGGAGATCGGGCTGTTGACCAATCTCCAAACCCTGTATCTGAGCGGCGATTGGTGGAATGCCGATATCGACAACCAGATCACAGGGCTGCCACCGGAGATCGGCCAGCTTGCCAACCTACAATTGTTGGAGTTGTCCTATAATGAGCTAACGGAGCTGCCGTCAGAGATCGGCCAGCTTGCCAACCTCAACAAACTCTATCTATTCGGGAACAAACTTACCAGGCTACCAGCGGAGATCGGCCGGCTTTCCAGACTTCAGACTCTGGACTTGCGCGGCAACCAACTCACGGAGCTACCACAGGAGATCGGCCAACTGTCCAGACTCCAAACACTGCACCTGGATAGCAACAAACTCACGGAAATACCGCCGGAAATTGGAGAACTGGACCAACTCGAGTGGCTGGCATTGTCCGGCAACAAGCTCTCCAAAGTGCCGCCGGAGATCGGCCAGCTCACCAATCTTCAAGAACTGCGATTAGACTGGAACGCTCTCTCAGAACTGCCGCCGGAGGTTGCGCAACTGCCCAGTCTCCAATATCTGGAATTGAGCAGTAATTTCCTCACGGAATTACCGCCAGGAATCTGTGAGATCCCCGGGATAAAAGTGGTTCCACAATATTTGTGCGGCGAGTGACAATCAGGACCATCAGCAGAAAGGTTGCTGGACAAAGCCCTTAAAGGTGTTTCATAAGCCTTTAAGGGCCGGTTGTCATGTGATGCTCGCTCCATCTAACCATTTGACACGCTAAGCAGAAACTTTCCGACAGACAAGCCCTTTCAGGTACTGTCCCTCTGGGAAGGTCAACAACACCGGGTGATCGGCGCCCTGGCCCAGCCAGCCAGTGATCTGTGCCGGGCAGCCGGCATCGATGCTGGCTGCAAAGACGATCTTCTGGAACAGGTCGGAACTGACTAGCCCTGAACAAGAAAATGTGAGCAACAATCCGCCTGGCCTGAGCAGTTGGAAAGCCAACAGATTGATGTCTTTGTAGCCACGTGCTGCGCGGTCGATATCGCGTGTACTGTGAGCAAACTTGGGTGGATCGAGGATGATGAGGTCGAAAGAACGACCCGCGCCACGATATGCCCGCAACTGATCGAAAACGTCAGCGGTGACATATTCAGCATCAACCTTGTCCAGGTTGTTGAGCACCATCACCTCTCTGGCTGTTTCAAGCACCGCATGAGAGGAATCGACATTGACAACCTGGCGGGCCCCCCTCAGCGCGGCGCAGGCCCCAAAGGCTCCTGTGTAACTGAAGGCATTCAGGACTTCTCGACCTTCCAACGATTGGTTAAGCAGCCAGCGCCGGCTCTCACGCTGATCAAGGTAGAAGCCTGTCTTATGGCCTATGAGCAGATCGACAGGATATGCCAGGCCATACTCACGAATGATGAATGGCGCCGATGGGGCCTGTCCCCATATCACCCCCACCACATCGTCCAACCCTTCCTTTTTACGTGCGTCCACATCGCTGCGCTCGATGATGCACCTGGGCTGAACCAGATCGATCAAAAGCTCGATCAGCAGCGGCTTGACTGCCTCGATGCCCAAAGACAGGGACTGCACAACCAGACATTCACCATAGCGATCGACGATCAGACCCGGCAAGCCATCGCTTTCGGCGTAGATCATCCTGTAAGCCATCAGACTCTCATAAGATACCAGCTCCACGCGGGCATCAATAGCCAACTGAAGGCGTGCCCGCCACCAATCGGCATTGATGACATCATCCTCTCGCCAGGAGAGGATACGCACAGCAATCTGCGAGCGCGGGTTAAAGTAACCTTGCGCCAGGAATTCACCAGCCTGGCTGCGCACAGTAACGAGATCACCCGGATTGGCGTCGGCGCTGTGGATAGAGCCGGAAAAGATCCAGGGATGCCGCCGTCGGAGCGGCTTTTCCCGCTTCTGCTTGAGGACGACAGTGCCAAGGGGAAGTTTATCGATTGTGCTCACAGAACAACACCTCTGGTTTTAACTGTGTATCAGTGATAGTGCTCGAAACAAAAGGCTGAAAGCAATTACTCGGCTGTTGGCTTTCGATCTCTATGACCGGTTAACATATCACACATCGCGAAACATGCAAGACAATAGACAATGACATCACGTTTTTTACGGATTTGCGGTTGATCTGTTGCCCACAGCCGCATTAGACATCGCCTGGTAGCTGTGTATTTACGTTTGATCCAGTGCAAACGGACGATCCATGAAATGTACCACCAGCAGGATCAGCAAATTGAGTAGACTGGCAGAGGCAACCAGGCCGGTCAACTGGTTCGCCACGATGATTACAGCCAGAATTGCCAGGATGCCGAAGAATTTCAGGAGCGGAATCTGCTGATCGTCGAAAAGCTGGGGCATGGCCAGCGACACCAGGTAGCGGTTTTGCGGCAGGATATTGGCAGTCAGCATCAAGAAGAAGCGCACCAGGAAAATGCTGTGCAGGAGCAGGAAGATACCCGATGCGCCGCCTATAAAGTATTCCAGGGAAGTCGACCATTGGTCTGAAGCTAACAGGTCATAACTGTTTTGGTAGCTTATGATGAACAGGCAAATGAGATACCAGAAATAGAGCAGGCTTTTGACGCCGGGATGAATGATCCGGTTCGTGAGGGCTATCACCAGCACGCCCAGGCTGGGGAGGAGCAGAGCGGCCAGCCAATACCAGTCGATGCCGGCAGGCAAAGAGATCAGGACGATGAGGTTGATCGCGACGATGGTTTGTTCGTTGATGCGCGGCATAAGTTTAGGAATGACCATGCCAAAGATAAATAGAAAGAAGAACGACGGCCCCATGATGGCGTTCTGAATGAAGCTGAGCGTATTCAGGCTAAGGGGAGGGTTGACATATTCGGCCAGGGCAATGCATATCCAGGAAACGATCAGGACGATCAGGGTGATCTCCTGGATGCGGCTCAGGCGCGGAGCGAGGATGCCCGGCGCAGGACCGGCATCTCTTTGGCGATCGGCGGTTTCCCACAGAAGCAATATCTCGACGATAATCCCGGCAGCAACAGCGAGGTTAGGCGCAAGTTCCATCATATTTTCCCGATTGCTCACACTTTTATCAGCTGGTCATAATCGACCATGCCCAAAAAGACGAACTGTGGCTTGATCGCAATGATAAGCCAGGAGATACCCAGCACCCACCAGTAATCGGCAAGGACAGGCGGTGCCTTTTTGACTTCCGAATAGAAATCGGCCAGAGCGGTCTTTTCGCTCTCTGAAATCAGCCTGTCGATGTAGATGACCCGGATAGTTGCCCCCGGCCGGATGGTCTCGATCACTTCGGGGGTGTAGTAGCGCAGACTGAGTGTACCAGATCGCTCCGTTCCGGAGGCATCGATGAAACTGACTCCGGCGCGGTTGTAATCCTCATCGATGTAGCTGACGACGGCATCCACTGTCTTGCCATAGCTCTCCAGGTTGTTCAAAAACCGGTGGTGTGCTCCCCATTGATCGATGAGGCTGATGATGCCCACCAGGAACATCAAGGGCGCCAGGACGGCCAGACAGAGAAGGAAGACATTGGCAATCGCTCCAACGATGCCGCGCTTGCCCTGGTCGACGGGTAATTTCATCGCATTTCCTTTCTCGTAGACGCCACAGCTTGAGCCCATCGCTGTCGATGCCGGCAGCCTGGGTGGCAATTGTTACCACCTGTCAAAAAAATGTTCGTCAACAGGAACTCTTCTCCGCATGTCCCGGTAGCAACTTTGCAAGTTGGGATGCACAGGCACATCATGCTCCCGGAAGTACTCGATCACCCAGCCGCAGTGGAGCAAGGCGCTCTCTTCTTTTCGCCCGGCATACACGACGCTTTTGAGCTTTTTCATTCCCTTCCATTCGTGGCTGGGCGCCAGGATATCGGCAAAGCGAAGACACCATGACAGGCAGGAATGGAAATTGGAGCCGTTACCCACATACGAATGGGTCGATATGGCATCGAGGACGTTGGGCTCGGTAATGCCAAGCTCTTTGGCAATGAGATAGGCTCCGGCCAGCGCGTGGAGGTACACCGGGTGTTCCTCACAGGGATCGGCTAGCTCGATACCCCCCTCTCTGATCAGTGCCATCTGGCGATCGGCCGGCAGATCTCTGGCCGCGTCGTGGAGCAGTCCGGTCACCACTGCCTGTTCGCGATCCAGGTTGTACAGTTCAGCCAGGTCGGCCATCACCCGCATGACTCCCATCGAATGTTGTAACCTCGATGGGGTCAACAGAGATTGCAGGAAGGGCAGGTAGCGATCGATATATCTGGTATCATGCATGGAGTTCATGACTCAAATCGTTTTAGCACCTACTCCAAACTCAATAGCAGCTCCTGGACATAAGTCACCACCAACATCTCAATCTGTCCGTCCATGTCTTCGGGGAGCATGGTTGGCGGGTTAGCTGCATCGAAGGTCTGGTTAGGCGCCAGGTTGTTCAGCCTTACCCAGGGGACACCTCCACTCATCGCCGTGTTGAGCATGGTAACCGCGTGGGTGTTATCAGGTTGAACATGATCCTTTTCTGATTGAATGCGCTGGTAGGGAACGTTAATCTGCGAGATGAAAGAGAGTGCCTCGCGTTGTGACCAGAAGGACTCATCGTCGCATCCGGCGATCCCGGCCAGATGGCCGATGTGATGCTCGTCGCAGCCGCCCGTATCGTTGCGGTCTGCTGGCCCCTCCCAATCGATCAGGAATCGCACAGGCAGATCAGGATAGCGAGCCAGCATGCCGGAAGCCATCGTAACGCCGTAAGAATAGGATACCAGGCCAATGGAGGATGAGTCGATGTCAGGCAGGCCGGCTACTTGCCGGACAACCGCTGCCAACCCGTCCTGTTGGATAAAGCCACCATAGTCTTCCTCGCCCGTGCTCCGGCCTCGCCCATCCGGGTCAAACACCACGACGACAAAACCCGCATTGGCGATCTTCTGCGCCGGCCCATCGAGAAAACCACTGCTGTCGCTGTTACTGCCTGGGATGAGCACCAACGCAGGCAATACCTCGCCATCCCAGATTTGTGGGTGGACAACCTTCACGTACAGACATGCCCCATTAGCAGGATTATCGACAAGGTAGACATTCCCTTCACCAAATGTGCCGGCAGCCGCCTCGGCCACCGGACAGTCTTCCGGACAACTTTCCGCGTCCTCTGGCCACTCACACACGCTATCGCCACATACCCCGGGAGGGACGGCAAGCGTCGACGGCTGTTGAAGAACAGGCATGTTGCAGGCTGTCAGGATCAATACACTCATCAGGGCAACTGCCGGATAATCGATCAGCTTCCTCATCCATTCTCCCCATAGTCTTGCATCGCAATCACCAACCGGGAAAAGAAACGATCAATGCGCATCTTCACCCGATTATCTGCGCCGTATTGCAGCGGCAGATCGGCCACGAAGGTCTCGCTGTCTTTACCGTCGTGACGCGATGGCAGGACGACTTTCACCCGGATGGTAGCATCGCTCTTGGTAACAGGCAGCGCCAGAGAAAACTCTCCCTCCGGGCCGGTCTCGACGCGGGCGCTGGCGGCCAGCCATTCCCAGACCTCGCGTTCGGCAACCCAGTGTTCTCGAATAATCTGGACAAAGCCTTGGGGCAGCGGCTGCCCATCATCTTCGACCAGTGTGCCGCTCAGGGTGGTAAAGTCCGGCGCCAGTTCCCTGAGATAAGCCAGGCTCTCAGGCCGGGTCATGGCAGCCAGGGCGCGTATGATCCAATCGTGTGGGACATCACCGGCCAATTGATACAGCGCCTCGGCTGCAGATGTGGTGTTTATGTCGGACAGACCATCCAGGGCAGCGCGTTGCACTCCCGGGTCATCGTCGCGACCCAGCCGGCCGAGCAGCGAGGCCATTTCCGGGTGGCCGCTGCGCAAAATTATCCCAAGCAGCATCAAGCGCACCGTCTTATTGGGATGATCGATCAGCTCGCGAAGGGCATCGACCGCAGCCGGTCCGATGTTCTCCAATGCTGTCAGCACCTGCGTCATTCGATACACCGGAGAGGGCGGCGGCTCAGCGGCGAACCAGAACAACGACCGGATAGCCTCCAATGTGCCGATCTCGCCTAGCGTACGAGCGGCCTCGGCTGCCTGCTGGGCATCGGCGCCATACAGAAGCTTTTTGTAATACATGATAGCACGATCGTCGCCAAGTCTGGCCAGCGCACATGCAGCAGCAACAGCAACCGGTCGTTCTCCACCAGGACGCACTTCCCTGCGGAAACGATTGTATAGCAGGAAGCCTGTCCATGCCTGTCCGGTTGCGCCAAGCTTTTGAGCAGCCGCTGCACGCACTGCCGGGTTCTTGTTGTGCAGCCCGGTCATCAAGTCGCCAATGGTGTGCAATCCGCTCACAAACTGCCCTATCCCGGCCAGCTCACGGGTGTAACGCTGGGGCGGCCGGGCTCCCAACCCCACAGCTACATTCAGAACCTGTTTCTGTTTGCCCGAAGGCCAGGTCGCGAATTGCCGGCTATTCAGGGCGATCTCTAGTGACCGCTTGTCTTCCTCGCCACTTTTAGCCAGAGCGTCCATGTCGGTGCGGATCAAGATGTCCTTTAAGCGCAAAGCCGATGCAGCCTGGGGGTCAGGGATAGCAGCCAATGCCTGCGATGCCAGCGTGACGGTCTGCCGATCAGTGCCGAAGAGTGCCCTGGTCAGCGCCTCGATAGCAGGCTGGTTGCCGATACCCTGCAACGCCTCGATGGTCCAGCGGATGACATACTGATCCTTATCCTTTTCGAGTGCCTGGCCCAGATAGGAAACGCAGGCAGGCTTCTTGAGCTTGCCCAACGCCTGAGCAGCATATCGCCGGATCAAGGGATTGCGATCTTGCAGAGCACGGCATAGGCCTCGCAGATCGCCTCGGGATAACATTTGTTCAACCTGATGCATGGAAGTCATATGCTAACGGTAGCCATAATGAGACAGATTGTCAAAATGATGGAAGCTGGGATTAGGGCTTTTCCATGATCGACGATTGAACAGCATCGACGATTGAACAGCATCGTAGGAATCAGTTTTTTCATGGCACAACCATAAACAGATCATACATCCAATGGAGAGGGACGGCACCGAGGTCGGGAACCGAATAGAGGCACATGGGGTGAGGTTACAAATCTTCAAACAACCAACCACGCTATCTCGGCATGCTACCAATGATTTCATTCACGGGTATGTATTGCCCCTAATCCCCTGAACGATTACTCATTGCCAGATGTATTATGTCATGTATCGAGTCTGTTACACGATGTTTTCAATCTGTTACACCTGTGCATATTCCTGTAACACCCAAGACAATATAGTGAGAGAAGATACGGAATTCGGGTGGCAAGGTGCATCAGGGTTGACCACCTTTTCTCTATTATGAGGATTGATCAATGAATACTCACAAACTAATTGATCTTTGTGCGTTAGCTATCTGCCTGCTGCTGGTAGGATGCCAGTCACCAACATCGGCGTCGGCACCTTTGCCAACATCAACATTCGCCAGTGAACGCCAGGCGCTGGTGGCGATCTACCAGACGACAGGCGGCGATTACTGGTATCGACGTGACGGCTGGCTGAGTGAACAATCCATCTGCACATGGTATGGTATTACATGTGCCTACGAACGAGTCATCGGGCTCGATCTTCATGATAACAATTTGTGGGGAAGGCTGCCTTCGGAGATCGGTCTACTGACCAATCTTCAGAGTCTGGATCTCGCTCTCAATCATATTTCAGAGTTGTCACCAGAGATCGGACGATTGATCGATTTACAGCGGTTGAATCTGAATGGTAACCAGATCAACAACCTGCCACCGGAGTTTTGCCGGTTAACCAACCTTCAGATATTGGGGCTGGGAGGCAACCGCCTAATAGGATTGCCAATGGGCTTTGGCCAGCTGATCAACCTCCGGGGTTTAGATCTGGGGTACAACCGGCTCCAGATGTTAACCCCAGAGATCGGTCAGTTGACCAATCTCCGATTGCTGTATCTGTCTCACAACAATCTCATGGATCTACCACCGGAGATCGGCCGGATGACCAGCCTTCAAACCCTGGATCTGAGCTACAATCCGCTCAAGATACTGGTATTGGAGATCTGCCGGCTCCCTAACCTGCAAGACCCACCAGATTGGTGTGCTCACTTGTAGAAAAAGGAGTGTCGATAAAGTCGCCAACGCACCTTTCGGTCAAACTCCAGGATGGTCGCCACGAATTATTGAGCATAAAAAGGACAATATCGAATCATTGACGACTTGCCTGTCACATTGCTTGTTGGTGATATCTCTCTCTGCTAATGACTGAACTAAGTAGGGGCACGATATATCGTGCCCCTACGGCGTGTCAATCACGCCCTATCACTGCCATGCCTTTTTTACCCGTTTATCTTTTGCGAAGTGATGAGTGACGAGTTTTCGTTTATAGCTAACAGCCAATAACTAACAGCTAACCGCTAAATAGTTATGTTCCTCGAATTATTGATAAGATCACCAGGATGGGCGGAAGGGGTCAGGGCACAGGGTGGAAAGACCAGGAGTATGGCAGCAGTATGGCAGCAGTATGGCAGCAGTATGGCAGCAATAGTGTGTGTAGGGAGCGCCGTTTGGACAGCGCAGGCGTATCTTCTCAATAATCCGTGGGGGCAACTTTAAGCTAATTCTTGGTGATCAAGTTTTAGTGATCGGTGATCAGGTTTTAGGCGCAAATCACAAGTCGACGGTCAAAAAGCCAAGAACTAAAAACGGCCCCAAGTTATCGAGAAGATACATGTTCTCAGCACAGCAATTCTCGCCTTGGAGGTTTATCGCAAGGATCGCTGACAAAATCCTATGGTTTTCCTCTGCGTTCTCTGAAACGACCTCTGGTCGTCTCTCAGCGGTGAAACAGCTTTTTGTAGGGCATACCGTTTACAAACCAGTTCAACCCGGTAATCGCTGTTCGGCTTACTGCGTGCATCGCAGGTATGCATCGTCGATATAGCTGACATTGTGGACAAAAGGCCATAACCGCAGGTTCTCGAAGAACACTGTCACCTGGTTCCCAGTGGCTGTAAACGTATAGCTGATTGGCACATACTGATCATAGATGCCATCGTCGTAGCTGAATCCACGGCTGACCTGGACGCCACTGGCATAGTCATTGTTCCCAACATAGAGGTTGGCCCCACCGCCCGGGTTGACGACGATAAACCAGGTCGAGTTCTCACGATCACTCCTCAAAACAAGATCGGATGTGAATCTTAATGCCTCGTTCGAGCTCCATGATTGGACAAACGCTCCAACCTCACACTGTGCGCCGGGTGTTGTTTGCACTGTTTGGTAAATCCCCCCCCGGCAGGCTTGCCAGGGGCACGACCACTGCTGGGCCGTTGCGCCACTACGGACTCGCAGTGATTCCCCGGTTGATTGAAATGCCGGGCGCGACATCATCAGATCGACACGGTTGCCGTTACCCAGCCGTAAGGCACGGCACTTCTCAGTTGTGTAGGGTTGATCGCAATAAAACGGCTCCCATCCAACCAGAATGTTGACATTGTCTGCCCCTACACGACGCGCACTGCCCTCAAGGCCAGGGTTCGTCAACAGGTTTGGGGCATTCGCCGGTACTTGTATCTGTACGATTGGTGTGGGCGTACTGATGGGCGATGAAGTTCCTGATGGTTCTGGGGTCGCCGATGCAGTCGGTATCTTTGTCACAGCGGTCGTAGCTGTTGCCGGCTGCATTGTACTGGTAGCAACAGCCACTGTTGCGGTAGGTTTAACCGTTCCCTGTTTGATAATAAGTACCTGGCCCGGATAGATGATGTCGGGGTTGGTCAGGTTGTTGAGCAACGCAATAGCCTGGTAGGTAGTGCCAAAACGCAACGCGATCCGGCCGAGCGTGTCGCCCTGTTGCACCGTATACGTGACCGTCTCTACTGCACCGCCCTGACTGGTCGGCGCAGCCGTTGGCACGGCAGCCGTAGCCGCAGGCTGTCCGCCTTGAGAGGGGATCACCAGGATCTGGCCGACAAAGAGCAGATCGATGTTGCTGAGCCCATTGAGTTGTGCCAGCGTTGCCACGGTGGTTCCAAAGCGCTGCGCAATTTGTGAGAGCGTATCACCCCGCGCGACAGTATAAGACGAGGTATTGATGGTGCCGGTGTTTCCACTGGTTCCCTCGCTGGATCCCCCACCAGGAATGGTGAGGACCTGTCCTGCATAGATCAGATTCGGATTAGTGATGCCGTTGGCCGAGGCAAGTTGCTCGACAGTCAGTCCATACGATCTGGCAATCGAGAAAAGCGTTTCTCCCGGCTGGACAACATGTGTACGATTTTGCGCGGATGCGACTGAGACACTGCTGAGGATCACCATCAGAAGGACAAGTATAGAAATGACTCGCCGAAAAGTCATGGCACAATCTCCCTTCAACACAACTCTACATGACTGGTTCTCGATAATTGGTTTGTAGCGAGCAGCTATCAAGAGATCTTAACCTCATCATACTAGCACTATGGCTGATGAGCAAACTGGATGTTTTTCTTATCGCGCTAGTACAGTTGGGTAGAAATAGCCCGGCAGTCAAGAAGCCCTTCATACCCAACTGTTTAAGTGTTTCGCATGTAGCCATAACTGACGGCTTACCTATGCCGCGAAGCACTAGAGTAGGCGAGCAGTTGATTATGGCAGCGAGAAACAATACATTTGTTAGTGCACCAAAGCGTTGGGATGGTCACAAAGTAGCCGGAATAGCCAAAGGAAGACGCGACGTTGCTGCCAGTATTCCTCTTGATATGTGGTTTTCCTGATGTTCGCCTCTCGGCGTTATTGTGACATCAAAGATGCTCTCTTGAGCCAGTTATTATCAACTCCCTATCCCAACACTTTGGCGCGCTAACCAAAAACTTGTCCGGATAACAACAGAGGCATTACCTTTTTTGTTTCGTATCTTTTTGTGCTATATTGTTAGCAAGCTCGGCCCCTCGCAGGTATCATCATGATAGGTGAGCCTGAGGCATCCGGGCCTTGGGGAGCAGCCAGGATACTCCCATACTAGTACAGTTGGGCGGAAATGGCCCGACAGTAAAGAAGCCCTTCATACCCAACTGTTTAAGTGTTTCGCATGTGGCCATAACCGACGGCTTACTTATGCCGCGAAACACTAGTGCAATAATCTAATCTTGACAGCATTAGAGGAGGCGCGTGTGAGCAACCGTTGGCCTGGAAAGACCGTCATAGGATTGACGGGGAATATTGCCACAGGCAAAAGCATTGTGCGTCGTATGTTGGAACATGTAGGAGCATTTGGCATCGATGCTGATGGTCTGGCTCACCGTGCAATGTCCCCTAATGCGCCTGCTTATCAGCCCATCGTCGACACCTTTGGAAAGTGGATTCTGAATGCCGGTGGCCACATCGATCGGGAGAAGCTGGCCAAGGTTGTGTTGAACGACCCTGAGGCTCTCGCCCAATTGGAAGCCCTGACCCATCCCATCGTTACGCAGGTGATCGATTTGCTGGTCAGGCGTGCCGGCCAAAAGGTAGTCGTGATCGAAGCTATCAAGCTGTTTGAAGCCGGGTTGGCAGAGCACTGTGACGCCGTCTGGGTTGTAGATGCTCCAGAGAATATCCAGATCGGGAGATTGATACAGCACCGCAACCTCACCGAGCAAGATGCCCGGATGCGTGTCAATGCGCAACCACCACAAGCCGAGAAGAAAGCCCGTGCCGTTGTTGTGATCGATAATGCCGGAGGGTACGAAAGCACCTTTACCCAGGTGCAGAATGCACTCGACAGGCTGATCGGCACGGAGGAAACTGCCCTCGAGCCGGTCAAAGAGGTTGTGTCAACTGCTCCACCAGGTGAAGTTGAAATTGCTATCCAGCGCGGGGGGCCCAAACTGGCCGAGGATATCGCCAGATTCATCAATCAGAATGAAGGGCTCTCGCTGGGGCGCACAGATGTCCTGGTACGCTTTGGTCAAAAGGCATATATGCTGGCCTATGCCGGTGAGCAGATGATTGGGCTGGCAGGCTGGCAGGTCGAGAACCTGATCGCCAGGACCGATGAGTTCATCGTTGCAGATCAAGCACCAACAGAACGCACCGTCAAGAGCCTGCTCGGAAGCATCGAAAAGGCTTCTAATGAACTGCAGGCCGAGGTGTCTCTGATGTTTCTGAAAAACGACACATCAGGCGAGATTCGGAAGGCTGTGCTGACCAGTGGCTACGAGCAGAACTCTCCCGCCGATCTCAATGTGCCGGATTGGCGAGAGGCGGCCGAGGAATCCCAACCACCAGAAACCTATTTGGTGGTCAAACGTCTGCGGGCCGACCGGGTTTTGAAGCCGGTTTAAGTACTGGTTCAACAGTCGAAGACTGAACATATGCAACACACAAATAGGATATATGAGATATCATGGTAGAGTTTTTTAGTCGGGCTCTTGATAATCTTCGCCAGGGTCCATTAGGACCTGTTGTACGCTGGATCGAAATCCATCCCCGTCTCACAGCCTGGTTTGTATTGGCGTTGGGAATGGTTACGCTTCTGGTCATCGAGGCTCGTGATGTGGCCCTTCTGCCGGGCCAATGGGTCGCTTTGATCGTCGCGACCATCCTGGTGGCAGGCATTTGTATCTGGATTGTTGGGTGGGAAGATGACGATCAGAGCGAAGAGGACACAGTCGTTGCTACGGAATCAGTAGCAGAATCGCCCTTGACTTCCTCAGAGGAATCAGCACCCGCTCCCAAGAAACGTACTCGTAAGACGAAAAAGTAGCGCTAATGCAAAACAGGCCGACGGGTGATTGTCGGCCTGTTTTCCTATCTCCGTTTGGTGCTAGTAAAGTTGGGCAGAAATAGCCCGGCAGTAAAGAAAGCCCTTCATCCCCAACTGTTCAGGATTTCCTGGTTGATGATACAGAGTGTGGGAATGGTTTTCTGAGCACAAGCCAGCACATGGGGAACATCTTGTCGATCTTCTTAAGGCAAGGATAATTTCTGCTATCACATCGAAAGTTGTCTCCGCTGACAATAAACCCGAAAGTCCGAACAATCACTAACATGTAGGGCATCATATTTCCAATTCTACCAATACACCTTACTTTAACTTGCATTATAACAAGAACGGCAGCAAGTAAGAGTGAATGATCCTTAAAAGAGACAGGTGTCCGAGTGCTGTTGACGCTGTTGACGAACTCGAAAATGTCTTGCAGAGGTGAGACAAAAGACACGACGGTGTCCAACGCAGAAAAATGTTCTCGAGTTGATGCCTATGTATCTTAGCTCGGCTTTGCATATCGATGGCTACCACAGACTATGGTCATCATGTCGACCGCGATAGTGCGGTACAGACTTTTGGCATATCGTGGTTGCAGTATGACACGCCAAAAGTCAGGATATGGTTTATGTTCACACCCGGCAGTGCCATGAGCTATGTGCTAATAGAGAGGCGTTGCTGTTTGGAATAAAGAGCAGTGAGGAACGGCAAAATTTCACTACCCGGCACTATTTTTAAGGAAGCATGTTATACTCATCAGTATGTAATTCGCAACAACAGGCTACTCCATGTCAAACCAGGTGAAACGCATCCTCCTCATTTCATATCTATTGCTGATTGTCTTGCTAATAAGTGGGTGCAATCTCCCTATACCTACTTCCTCTCCTCAATCTGTCACAAATGCCACACAGACTGAGGAGACGCCACCATCAATCTCTGTTGTGATCCCTGATACAGATGGGATCTCCCCAGCGGCTTACCCTGGGATTCTTCCTCCCTCCGACCTTCCTGAAATAGTCTTCGAGGTAGAGCTTTTCTACACTGAGCGTTGGATGCGCGTTCATCAGACAGTTGACATTGAAAACTCGTCTTCAGATACCTGGACAGAGATTGTCTTCAATATTCCTGTCAACTATACCCCTGGCTCGTTTTTGCTGGACAGTGTCAAGGTGGAACTCAGCGGAACATCCCAAGAAGGTACACCGCCGCTTTTCGGACAAGAGACCATCTTGAGTGTACCACTGCCGAGTGCCTTGCAGCCTGGTGATTCCGCCCACATCGAAATAGGTTTCCGCGTTATTTTTCAACCCGTCGCGTCGACTGACTGGCCGCCTAATGGCACGACCGGTTGGACAGAAAACCTCATCCAGGCTGGAGAATGGTACCCGGCCCTGGTGCCTTATATGGAAGGTAAAGGCTGGCATACCTGGCGCTACCATCCTGTTGGTGATCCGACCTTTTATCCACTTACCAATGTCAGCCTGATGGTCACAACAGAGCCGGATGTCATCGTTGCAAGCGGAGGCTCGCTCGGCCACGAAGATGGCGTGTGGCGATTCCGAGTAGACGCGGCACGGGGTATCGCTTTTTTGGCCAGCCCACATTACGAGGTTGTCGAGCGCGAATTTGATGACATCCGGCTATCGAGCTACTACCTCCCTGACCATGCCATAGCCGGCGAGGTGGCGCTTGACGTGGCTGAAAATGCTATTAAGCTTTTTAGTGATCTCTACGGACCATACCCCTATCAGAGTCTGACCATTGCAGAGAATGGTTTTTTTGGGGGAATGGAATACTCTGAGATGATCTCGATTACCGACTATTGCTATCGAACCTACAGAGGCGAGCCCAATTCGGTATTGATTGCACTGGTTGCGCACGAGACAGCTCATCAGTGGTGGTATGGTGCCGTTGGCAATGATCAGGTGTATGAACCGTGGCTGGATGAGTCGTTAGCATTCTACAGCGAGCTGCTTTACTTTGAACATTATCATCCCGAATATACGAAATGGTGGTGGAAAAAACGAGTAGATGTTTACGACCCTTATGGACCAGTCGATGCCACCATATATAGCTATGAACGTAGTGATTATTTTATTCCTTCGATGTATGGTCAGGCAGCTCGCTTCATTCGGGATCTACGCAAAATCATGGGAGATGAGGACTTCTTCGCTTTCTTGCAAGATTATCAGGCGACCTATCGGTGGTCATCGGTAACAGGCCAGGATTTCTTTGATAGCGTGAGAAGTCATTACAGTGGCGATCTAGGCCCTCTCATTAAAGCTTATTTTTCCAGGACAGACTGGTGATGGGTTTTCCCGGAACAGGTGTATCTTAAGCTTGTTGAAACGCGGATGGTTATCATCCGACATGCAACTCACCCATTAGAATAGGGTTTGCTAACACTCGGCTTACATATACAGGCCGGACTTCTGCCGACAAATACAAGCGTCAGGTAAGGAAAACATGTCCCTTCAATACAACACTTATGTACCACCACTTGCTGTTATTGCCGTGGAGATGATCGTGTTGACGGTTTTTGTATGGCGCAGGCATTTTGGGAGGCGCGGTGTAATCCCCTTTATGGCGCTGATGATAGGCGGGGCTGTCTGGACATTGGGGTATACTATCGAACTGGCCGCTGTAGAGCTCGATGCCAAGATATTCTTTACTAAGATCGAATATATCGGTATTGTGACCAGTGTTGTCGCCTTCTTCCTGTTTGTCGTTGAATATACCGGCCGAGATCACTGGCTGCACCCCAAATACATCATCCCGCTGCTGATTATCCCGCTGATCACCATCGTGCTGGTCTGGACGAATGAGGCCCACGGCTTGATGTATCAGCAGATCCGGTTAGATACCAGCGGTCCATTTCCTAATTTCGATGGGGATTGGGGGACCTGGTTCTGGGTTCACACCGCCTATTCTTATACGCTTATGCTGCTGGCCGTCATTTTTCTCCTTCAATCCATCTCCCGGTCACCCCAATTCTATTACGGACAGACCGCAACGTTGCTGATCGGTGTTTTTGCGCCCTGGGTGGGGAATATCATCCATGTTTCTCGCCTGAGCCCATTTCCTAATCTCGATATAACGCCGTTTGCCTTTGCCATCACCGGCCTGGCCTTTGCCTGGAGCATGTTCGGCTACCGGCTGCTCGACGTTATACCCGCGGCACGTGATGCTGTGTTTGAAGGTATGGATGATGCCATTATTGTGTTGGACATGCAGGATCGCATCATCGATCTGAACTCCACGGGCCGGGCTCTCCTTGCCACCTCGCCTAAAACAGCTATCGGAGCACCTTTAGTTGAGATCTTGCCGGATCAACGTCTCTTGCTGGAGCAGTTTCTCAAAGTCGGTCAGTTGCGCAATGAAATCACGTTTGGTATCGATAACGCTGCCAGCACCTTCGAGATCCGCATTTCATCGCTGTTCAATCGGCGAGGCAAAACCACCGGAAGGCTTGTCGTGTTGCGTGATATCACCCAGAGAAAACAGGTCGAAAGGAAGCTCGCCGAAGCCCGCGACCAAGCGCTCGATGCGCTGCGTTTGAAGTCACGTATTCTGGCAGTTGTTAGTCATGACCTGCGCACCCCGCTTGGAGCCATCCTGGGATATGCCGAGATGTTGAAAGAGGGCATGCTCGGGCCGTTGTCCGATGCCCAACATGAGCCGGTCGAGCGTATTGTTGCTAATACAAACCAGCTAACTGAGCTGGTTAGCGATCTGCTCGATCAAGCCCAGCTCGAAGCGGGCAAGATCACTATCCATGTCAGCCAGTTCACACCATCGAAGCTGCTTAATACCGTCGAAGCTACTATGGGTCCGAAGGCAAAACAAAAAGGACTGGCGTTGAAAACAGAGATGGAACCGGATATGCCCACAATGGTTCGTGGTGATATTTCTCGGCTGAACCAGGTTCTCACGAACCTGGTCGGCAACGCGCTTAAATTTACCGAAGAGGGAGAGATCAAGGTTCGCATATTCGGAGTAGACGATACTCATTGGGGGATAGAAGTATCTGATACGGGCTCTGGTATATCGCCAAGAGATCAGGAGCACATCTTCGACCCATTCTGGCAAGTTGACTTTTCGGAAACCCGGGAACATCGAGGTGTTGGCTTGGGATTATCGATTGTGCAGCAACTTGTCCAGCGGCTGAAGGGAAAAATCACAGTCGAGAGTCATCTAGAAGAAGGTACCCGCTTTGTCATTACGCTGCCACTAGATCCGATCAAGGAGACAATCGATGAGCAAACCACTCGCACTGGTTATTGAGGATAATCTTGACCTTGCGGCCATTCTCACGGTGGCCTTGCAGTCGGTAGACTTCGAAGTCGAAACCATCCATGATGGTGGGAAAGCACTGGCCCGGCTGGCCGAGGTTGTTCCCGCCTTAGTGATTCTCGATCTGCATCTTCCCCATTTGTCGGGTACAAATGCTCTGCGTCAGATACAGAGCGATCAGCGCATGCTCAACACACGTATCGTCATCGCCACCGCAGACGCGGCGATGGCTGATGAACTGCGTGACCAGGCCGATCTTGTTCTTCTTAAACCTGTCTCCGTCAGCCAGATACGCGATCTGGCCATCCGTCTGGTACCCTCCGTAAAACCTCCACAGGAACCAGGTGGTTCGGAGCCGGCAGAAAGCCCACCGCCATCAACATGACAGGCCCTACCGGCAGAAACTGAAACCCGGGACCCAATCGGCTCTTCGGCGATTCGAAAAGCGCGAAATATAGGCTATAGTATCGAACACTCTGTGGGGCGTTTCATACAGAATACAGTGTTGGGTGATCGGTGAGCGTCTTTCTGCGACATACCACCCCGGCGACTACTCTTGACGTGTCAGCTTCGCATGTAGCACTCGTCACATCTTACCCATCACTCACCAATTACTAGTGTTTCGTGGCATAAGTAAGCCGTCAATTATAACCAAATGCGAAACACTTAAACAGTTGGGTGGGAATGGCTTCCTTACTGCCAGTCTATTTCCGCCCAACTGTACTAGCGTGCTTTCATTGCATACAGAGTAATGATTGACAGGTATCAAGAGGAGAAAAAGATGAACACTTATCGACTGGCGTTGATTGGCTTTGGCAATGTAGGCCAGGGTTTCGCCCAAATTGTCCATGAGCAAGGAGACACTATTGCCCAACAGCTTGGCGTTCAGATGACTATTGTGGCCGTGAGCGATTTGCTGAAAGGCAGTCTGTATAATCCCGATGGTCTGTCACCCGCGGCCCTGCTGAATGCTGTGAAAGAATCGGGCGATTTGAGTGGGCTGGCAGCGCCCCATCATGGTTGGGATGCTCAACGTACCATCGAGGAAAGTCATGCAGATGTGCTTGTTGAACTGAGCTATACCGATCTACAGACTGGTGAGCCTGCTATCAGTCATATCAGGCAGGCCATCGAGAAAGGTCAGCACATAATCACCACCAACAAAGGGCCTATTGCGCTGTGTTATCCTGAATTGGCGGCCCTGGCACGCAAGCACAACGTAGAGATCGGCATCGAGGGTACAGTCATGAGCGGCACACCCGCTGTGCGCCTGGGTCAAGAACTGCTCACCGCGGCCAATGTCACCCGTATCCAGGGGATTGTCAACGGTACCACTAACTACATCCTGTCACAGATGGACAATGGCGATACCTATTCGGCGGCTCTGGCTGAAGCCCAAGACAGAGGATACGCAGAAGCCGATCCAACCGGCGATGTGGAGGGCTTCGACGCGGCGGGGAAGGTTGTGATTCTTGCCAATGTCTTAATGCATGCGTCGATCACCATCCATGATGTCGACCGGCAGGGCATTACCCGGCTAACCTCTCAAGATATCAAAACTGCCCGGAATGAGGGCAAGCGATGGAAGCTGATTGCCAGCGTGGAAAAAACCACCTCAGGCATACAGGCCAGTGTGCAACCTACCTGTTTGCCGGTTGAGCATCCACTGTCATCGGTCAGCGGGCCAACTAACGCTGTTACCTTCACGACTGATTTGTTGGGCGACGTGACTTTGATTGGGCCAGGTGCTGGTCGTCTGGCAACCGGCTATGCTATCGTGAGCGATTTATTGGCGATTGATCGGAATGTGAAGGCGCACAGCTAAGAGCCAATACCCACCAGTTATGGGTGCCGGCTGCTTGACAGTTTTGAGTGGCGAGTTTTAGTTTACCGCTAACAGCTAACCGCTAAACAGTTACTTAGACTCTATCGAAAACAACTGAATCAAGGATAAAATGAGCCGGTGTTTACGCATAGCACGTCTACTGCCGATCAAGTCTATTGCATAAAGGAAGACAGTTTATAGTGGAACATTTAGATCGATTAGAAGCCACCAGTATTTATATTCTGCGTGAAGCCTATGCCAACTTCAAGAGTCTGTGTATGTTGTGGTCAATTGGCAAGGACAGCACCGTACTGCTCTGGCTGGCGCGAAAAGCATTCTTCGGACATGTCCCGTTCCCGCTGGTCCATGTCGATACCTCCTTCAAGATCCCGGAGATGATCACCTATCGTGACCAGCTGACGCGCGATTGGCGGCTGAACATGGTGGTGGGCTCAAACAGCAGCGCGCTGGCCGAAAAACGCACTTTCCCGGATGGCGCAGTCGACCGCATCACTTGCTGCCAGTTACTCAAAACCCAGGCGCTTAAAGATACCTTGAGCGGCACCGGCGAGCGCAGGCGATTCAACCATTCATCACAGCAATATGAGGTCGACCCTTCGACTGAGGCTTACACGGGCGTGATCGTCGGCGCGCGGGCAGACGAGGAAGGTTCGCGGTCAAAGGAACGATACTTTTCGCCGCGCAACCACCAGAGCGAATGGGATGTTGGTGAGCAGCCGCCTGAGTTCTGGAACCAGTACAAGACCGAGTTCGAGCCGGGTACCCATGTGCGGATCCATCCGCTGCTGGACTGGACAGAGCTGAACATTTGGGAGTATATCGGACGCGAGCAGATCCCTACTGTGTCGCTCTATTACAATCAGGGCGACGGCAAGCGGTATCGATCGCTGGGCTGTTATCCCTGCACCCTCCCGGTCGATTCTGAGTCTCGGACGGTTGACGAGATCATTGCCGAGCTGAAAACCGGCAAATTTGCCCATATCGCCGAGCGTTCCGGGCGGGCACAGGACGCGGAAGACAGCGGCGGTCTGGAGACACTGCGCCGGGAAGGATACATGTGATGGAACGACCAACAATGTCGATCGTGATCGTCGGGCATGTCGATCATGGTAAAAGCACCATTTTAGGGCGTTTGTTGGCAGATACCGATGCCTTGCCGCAAGGCAAGCTGGAGCAGATACAGGCATTTTGTGAGCGCAACTCACGCCCATTTGAATACGCTTTCTTGCTCGATGCGCTGAAGGATGAGCGTGCTCAGAATATCACGATCGATGCCGCGCGCGTGTTCTTCCGCTCCGCGGCGCGACGGTATCTGGTGATCGACGCGCCGGGCCATGTGGAGTTTGTCCGTAACATGGTGACGGGCGCTTCTCATGCCGAAACGGCCCTGCTGGTCATCGATGCATTGGAAGGCGTGCAAGAGAACTCGCGACGGCACGGTTATTTGCTGTCGATGTTAGGCGTTCGTCGGGTGATTGTATTGATCAATAAGATGGATCTGGTTGAATACCGGCAAGAGCGTTTTGACGAGGTGCGGCTTGAGTACGCAGCCTTCCTTGATACCATCCATATCCAACCGTTAGGCTACATCCCTGTCAGCGGGCGCGAAGGGGATAACATTGCATCACGAAGCCCACGTATGCCATGGTATGAAGGCCCAACAGTACTGGAATCGCTGGATGCACTGGAATCGGAGCCGCCGCCGATCGACAAACCTTTCCGTATGCCGGTACAGGATGTGTATCGATTCACGGCCTTTGGCGACGCGCGGCGTATTGTGGCCGGGAGTGTGGTGAGCGGCAAGCTGGCTGTCGGCGATCCGGTCGTGTTCTATCCCTCAGCCAAGCGCAGCGTGGTACGATCGTTTGAGTCTATCGGCACACCCCCGGCGCAGATCACAAGCGGAACTGCTGCCGGGTTAACGCTTGACGAGCAGATATACATTCATAGAGGAGAAATAATAGCGCGGGAAGGCGAGGTTTCTCCCCATGTCTCCGATCGGCTTCTTGTCAGCCTGTTCTGGCTGGGTCGCCAACCGCTCGCTGTTGGCAAGGAACTGTGGCTTAAGCTCGGCACGGCGCGGGTCAAGGCACGGGTGGAAGAGATTCGTCGTGTGATAGATGCCGGTCAGCCGGCCCAGGACGGAAACGGCACTGGCGGCGCCACGCAGGTACAGCGCAATGAGGTGACCGAATGCACGTTGTCGCTCGGTAAAGCACTGGCTTTTGATCGCGCGGCAGAGCTGCAAGAGACAGGACGCTTTGTACTGGTCGACCGGTTTGAGATCTGCGGTGGCGGTATTATCCTCGATGATGCTGGTGATACGCAGCGCGCGGTGCGTGATAGCGTGATGCTCCGCAATTTGAAATGGGAAAAGAGCACCATTCCAGGCGACCGCCGATCCGAGATGTATAATCAGCGGGCAACGCTGGTACTGGTAACCGGCTCACGCGGTGTGGGGCGCAAGGATGTGGCCAAGCGGCTGGAGACCCTTTTATTCGAAGCGGGCAAGAAGGTGTACTATCTGGCTATCGGCAGTGTGCTGCGCGGCCTGGATGCCGATCTCACCGGGGCTGATCCCCAGTCGGTACGGCAGGAGCACATCCGGCGCATGGCGGAAGTTGCCCATATTTTACTGGACGCCGGACTGATCCTGATTGTCACCGCCATTGGCCTGACACCGGATGATCTGGAAGTATTCAAAGCCATTGTCAACCCGGATACCATTGTCGTGGTCTGGGTAGGCAATAGCGAGACAACCGGCATTGCTTTCGACTTACAGCTTCCCGGACATGGGTCAGTAGATGAATCTTCGTTGGCGATTAAGCAGCTGTTGCAAGAGCGTGGAGCAATTCTCGGCTTTTAGGGTAAACTGCGACACAAACGGAAGTGGATCGTTCATAGACATAAACTCAAGCCCAACAAGTTGCAGCGAATTTCCAAAGCGGGAACCACTGCTCAGATCTCAAGCTTGAAGCGGAGATGCCTTAGTCTTTGAAGACATGCTGCAAGGGCTGTTGGAACTACACCACGCTCATCAAGACAGTCTCCCAATCCACATAGGGTGCAGCAGCAAGCTAAGGTGCCCCCCTACAAACGGATTGTAGACCCACAGAACTTACATTTAATACTATCCATGCCCCGCGTCACAACCTGATCGATGTCGCCCCCACAGTAAGGACATTTGCCGGGCGTGGATTTGATTTTATCCAGAGTCTCCTGGTCGATTTCAATAGCCCGGTCCGTGTCGAACTCCCCTGCTTTTGCGCGGTTGACTATCGACTGCCATTCGAGGTTAGACTGCCAGATATGGAAATGAGCCGCATTGACCGGCGCGCCGGCACCGAATTTGAACGTAATGTGGTCTTCGTTCTTCATCACGCCTTTCTTGCTGAGCTCAATTTCTTCTACCAACGCAACCGGCACATCAAGCATGAGATCCTGAACTTTTTGCTTTTCGGTGGCAATGAACAACACCTTCTTGGTCGCAATTTCTTCCTTCTGCTCAAAAAGCAATCGCTGGTCGGTCAGGTACAAGATGCCTGACGGATCGCCTTTCTTCTCTTCACCGGTCCTGGCCCAGACCGCCTTGACGGCCATGATCCCGGATTCGGTAGGCAGCAGCCGGAAAGTGGCCTCAGCCAGCGCTTTCATCGTCCATTCTATCTTGTTCAGCCTGGACTGTAATCCACTCAACTGGCTGTAGAACTGGTCATACATCCCATTGATGGCGCGTTCTACAGCCTCTACTTTATCCTCCAGGTTCTTCACATCTGCCTCGAGACCCTTCATCACAGGCTGCACGGCTGAAGGATTATTGCCAAGCCGAACCAGCTGACTCATTTTCGTTTCCAGGGGCTTGAGCGCGGATTGCAGGCTGCCGGCCTGGTCATTGATCTGTTGTGTGACTGAAGGCGACAACGCTTGCCATTGTTTCCGGTAATCGGCAGCCTGGTCTTCCAGGTGTTTATCGAAAGCGTAACCTTTTCTGCGAAGGTCGGCTATCCTCTGGTCAAGGCTATTGACTGAGGTCTGGAGATCCTCGATTGAATCCCGGGCTTGGGCCAATTGGACTGCTGTCTGCAACTGACCGATTTGTCCTTGTATCGCACTGATTTTTCCGGCAAGATCATCACTTGGAGTTTGTGTAGACATGGTTCATCCCGATCTGGTATTGGCTACTTTAATTGGTTAAAAACGATACATGACACTATACGTTTAGAGCCGGAACAAGTCAAGTATATGCTCCCCGTAACCGCTCAAGGAGGAGAGATTGGGGACAGGGGTATGAACGTGAACGCGATGAGATATTGACTCTATCGGATTCTTGATATAATATATCAATCGTCGATACAGTATGTCGAAAGCTGTTATAGTTTACGGAGATCAGATAGCCCATGAAGACACTGTCACAAAAGACGCAAGGACTGCCCTCCCTAACGCCAACCATGTTTCATATCCTGTTGGCACTGGCCGACCGGGAGAAACACGGTTATGCCATCATGCGGGAAGTGGAGACACACACCAATGGCCGGCTGAAATTAGGACCGGGCACGTTGTATGGCTCGATCAAGCAGATGTTGGCTGCCGGGCTGATCGAGGAATCGGAGGATCGACCTGACCCTGCTCTGGACGATCAGCGCCGCCGCTACTACCGCCTGACCGGCTTGGGCCGCAAGGCGGCTTCTGAAGAAGCCAGGCAGTTATCGCATCTGGTCGGTATTGCTCAAAGCAAGAACCTGATTGGCGATCTGGCCTTCGGTCTTTCTGCTCTATAAGACAGAGAAAGTATTTTTGTCCGCTTATTGACCATCTATGACTCAATGCATACTATGCATTCAGGAGAGAATGTCATGTCATTCAATCAAAATACCAACACAACATGGGCCGAGTGGTTGTATGGCCTGCTGCTGTGGCTCTACCCGAATAAACATCGACAGGACTATGGCGTGCTGATGACCCAACTTTTCCTCGATCAACTGCGAGATGCCCGGCTTGAGGGGCCGTGGAGCGTCCTGGTCCTGTGGCTGCGCACAATCGTCGATGTTCTCAAGAGTGCGCCCGGCGAGCACCTGAAAAATATCATCCCGGCTCCCAACCGGCCGCTCTTATCATGGCGAGGAGCAGTTGTGATGGTGCTGCCTGCGTTATTACTCATGAGCCCTTATCTGCCGACCGGAAAGGGACTAATGGCCGTCGTGGGACTGCTCGCTGTGGTCATCCTGGTAGCGACACTGGTAGCATGGAAACGCACCCGGCGTGTTCCGATCTGGGGAATGCCTTTATTGGGCATGGTTATAACACCACTTGTATGGTGCCTGGCCGCTTTGCCGAACGGGATCATCTCCGGATTCTTTTCTCTAAGAAGTTCTCTAACCGGCACCGAACAGGTGTTGCTCTATTCCTCACTGGTAGTATTTAACATCCTTCAGGTGAGCATGATTATTGGCTTGTTTGTGTATTATGCCCGCCGGCACGTCATCTCACGGCCGGCCTGGCTCATGTTTGGCGCCTATGTTGTTGGTATGGCAGCCATCAGCACTATCCGTAGTAATCAAGCGAATATGTCCATCAGTTTTCTGTTCGTCGCCTCCTCTTCCTTCCTGTTTCTCTTCGAGCTTTTGCTCCCAGTGGCGATTGGTTTGCTGCTGGCACGCCGGCAGGGTTTGGATGCCCTGTTGTTTGCAATCAGCGGCATGACCTTTTTCCAAGTATCTTTCGATGTAGACTATCACTTCGCCTTCATTTCCGGCAACATACCCGCAGTTACGGTTTATAACATTGTGTGGCGATTATTGGTCTTTGTGGTTGCGCCAATGTGGATGGTACGCGCTCGCACCGATCGAAGCCGGTTGCTTGGAATAGCCGGTCCACTCATGGCCGCGCTGGTCATCGAAACCGCCGTAAACACGCTGATCGATCCGTGGATTTTCCAGGTTCACTTTCTGCATTATTTCATGGTAACAGTCGTTCAACCCCCATTGGCAATCATGGTAGCCTTCATGTTTTATCGCCAGGGCGGCGAGAAAGACATCTCGATGTCAGGCAACATGCCTGTGCTCACATCGGAGGCGGGTGTATGATCCATCACGACCATGTCGGCGCCGCCCCGGTATTGTTTTAGCCATACGACGCCTCTACCAAATTTCCCAATTTCCATACGTCCGGTATTCCGCCGGTTGAAATGACATCGACTCCCGCATTACAATACAGGTATGTGGCAGTCGATGTCACGCGTCTGGTACCTGCAAACCGATTGCCTGATCCGTCCCTGCCTTCAAGAGATGTAAAGGCAGAGTAACGCAAATCGATGAGCACAACGGCAAATCGCCGGTCATTGTGTTGGGTAGATTCCCGCTTTCGCGGGAATGACAGAGTAGGCAAATGGGTGACCTGACGAGCAGGTACTGACGGAGCTTTTAACCTATCACCCATCACTCAAACGACTACAAGTCGTCCATCACTCACCACTATTTTTAAGGAAGAGATCCCATGTCTAAAGCATACGATGTCGTTGTTCTCGGCGCGGGGCCGGGGGGGTACGTCGGCGCCATCCGCGCCGCGCAGCTGGGGTTGAAGGTTGCGGTAGTCGAGAAGGAATATTGGGGTGGTGTATGTCTCAACATCGGCTGCATCCCGACCAAGGCACTGCTCCGAAATGCCGAGATCGCCCACCTTCTCAAGCATCGAGGCAAGGAATTTGGCTTCAGCTTCGACAACCTCCAGATCGATTACGGGATCGCCTTCAAGCGCAGCCGCCAGGTCAGCGACCGGTTGGTTAAGGGCATCGGCTTTCTGATGAAGAAGAATAAGATCGATACTTATACCGGATGGGGCGAGATCAAGAACAGCTCGACCGTCGCGGTGGCCATGAACGATGGGAACCAGGAGGCACTCACCTTCAAGAACCTGATCATCGCCACCGGCGCGCACGCCAGGATGCTCCCAGGCGTCGAGGCCGACGGCGAGACGATCATTACCTATGTCGAGGGCATCCTCGCCGACCAGGCGCCCGGCAAGATCGTGATCGTTGGGGCAGGACCAATCGGGCTGGAGTTTGCCTACATCTGGCATAGCTATGGGGCCCAGGTCACCATCATCGAGATGCTGGACCGGCCCGCCCCACTGGAGGACCCGGATGTCAGCGTCGAGCTTGGCAAGGCGTACGAGAAGCTCGGCATTAAGATCCTGACCGGCGCCAGGGTGGAAACCATCGAAAAAAAGAGAAAGAACGCCACCCTGACGGTCAGCACACCGGACGGCACACAGACCATCGAAGCGGACAAGGTGATGGTGGCAATTGGCTTTGCACCCAATGTGGAAGGGTTTGGTCTGGAAAAGCTGGGCGTCAGACTGGCCGAGCGTGGGAAGTTCATCGAGATAGACAGCCGGATGCGCACCAATGTCCCGAATGTCTATGCCGTCGGCGATGTGACGGGCAAGCTGATGCTGGCGCACGTCGGCAGCGCGATGGGCATCGTGGCAGCGGAGGCTATTGCGGGGCACGAGACAATCGAGCTGGATTACCGGATGATGCCGCGCTGCATCTACAGCCAGCCGCAGATCGCCAGCTTTGGCTACACTGAAGAGGAAGCAAAAGCGGCGGGTTACCAGGTCAAAGTTTCGAAGTTCCCCTTCCAGGCCAACGGCAAGGCGCTGGGACTGGGCGATTACCAGGGGTTCGTCAAGCTGATCGGCGATGCAAAGTATGGGGAGATACTGGGCGCTCACATGGTCGGGCCGGAGGTGACCGAGCTGCTGCCCGAATATACGCTGGCCCGGCAAGCTGAGTTAACCGCCGAAGAGATCGCCCGCAATGTCCACGCCCACCCGACCGTCAGCGAGGCGCTGGCAGAAGCCGCGCATGGGCTGGTGGGTGGGACCATTCATGCATAGCAGGTGACGATGTTCCAGATAGATACCCTGGCTAAATGGTTGATGATCATCGGGTTGGGTATTGCCGCGCTGGGTGGGCTGATCTTCCTGGCCGGCAAGATCCCCTTCCTGAACCGTCTGGGCAACCTGCCCGGCGATTTCCGCTATGTCAGCCCTGATGGGCGATTTGGCTGCTTCTTCCCCATCGTTACGATGCTTCTCATCAGCGTCGTTCTGACCATCGTGCTGAATGTGATCGCGCGGCTACTCAACCGGTGATGGCACTGGTTTGATAACACCATGGAGGGGCACATCTAGCATCGCTCTTTCGAAAATGTAACGCTTTATGATATCGAGCCGGAGCTTCATGACCTCGAGCCGGAGCTTCATGACATCGGGCCGGGGCTTCATGATCTCGAGCCGGAGCTTCATGATCTCGATCCAGGGCTTCATGATCTCGAGCCGGAGCTTCATGACATCGGGCCGGGGCTTCATGATCTCGAGTCGGAGCTTCATGATCTCAAGCCGGAGCTTCATGATCTCGAGCCGGGGCTTCATGATCTCGAG
>JAFGLD010000351.1 GCA_016928235.1 Anaerolineae bacterium
GACGCGGATTGCAAAGAATCACGCTAACATTGCTTTCGTAAATCCGCAAATAACTCTATAAGCTGTCACAACCCAGTGAACCATCCCTAATTCCGGCAAAATGCTCGATGAAATACAGCCCATATCACACACACTAAGGATAGATGGCAGCTCCCAATTGAGCTGCCATCTAAAGCTTGTTTACAAGAGAACAGTCAACCGATTTACTGACTCTCATCTATTTGTGTTTGAATCTGCGCGACAGCATCCTGCAGCGCTGCCTCGGGTGACAACTCGCCCGTAACGACCAGATTTCCAGCCGCTACCCAGGCATCCCAGACATAGCCCATCGCCGGGATGGCAGGCATCGGAACGGCGTTAACACCGGCTTCATTGAAAGCAGCAGTATCCGGATCGTCAGCAGATTCAAAGATCGTTGTCCATGCTGATGGTCGAGGCTCGGCATCAAAGATGGCCTGATAGTTCTCCTCGGTGGCCAGGAACTCTGTGCAAAAGGCCTGGGCCATCAGCACATTGTCCTTGCTGCCATTGATCACGATACCCTGAACTCCCAGGAAGGGATAGCCAGGCTCCCCACCTTCTTCCGCTGCCGGAAAAGCTGAGATGGCGTAGGGCACTCCAGCTTCCTTGAAACGGTTGATGGCCCATGGCCCAGTCATAATGAAAGCTGACTTACCAGTCTCAAACAGCACATGACTGGCCTCCCAGTCGACATTTGAGGAAACGACCTCGCTGTCAACCATATCCTTAATCCAGATCATTCCCTTGATCATTCCTTCATTAGCCATCCCGATATCATCGGGGGTGAAGTTCCCATCCGCATCGCGGCCAAAGATATAGCCACCATAAGAGGTGTAGAGGGGATAGACATTGTAGGTAAGATCCGGAAGGCCAATAGCAGACTCGGCGACACCATCTTCAACCAGCTGCGTGCCGATTTCAGCAACCTCATCCCAGGTTTTGGGAGCATCCGGTACCATGTCTGTGTTGCGAAAGAAACCAATATTCTCAACGGCCAGAGGAAGGCCATACAACTCACCATTATAGGTAAAACCATCGATGGCATTGGGCAAGAAGTTGCTTGCCTTGTCGCCCAACTCGATCGGTACAGCCACACCCTCTTCAACCATTGGCCCCAGATTGTCATGGGGGATAATCACCATGTCAGGACCCTCACCGGAAGAAGCGCCCAACGCCATGATGTTCTTGATTTCACCCAAATCGACAACCTCGACATTCAGACCAACCCCGTACTCCGCCTTGAACTTCTCGCCCAACTGAGTGAGGACTTTGAGGCGACCATCATCGTAAACCCATAGTGTCAGGTTGCTCTCAGATTCGGTGGGCTCTACCACAACAGGTTCATCAGTTGCAGGCTTTTCAGCAGCAGGAGTAGTCGCGCCACCATCGCAAGCAACCAACACAAACAGAAGAACGAACACCAGCAAAAATGTTGTAAAAAGATTTTCCTTCTTCATGAACAATCTTCCCTCCTTCATGAAATAGGATCGGTTCCCTGACGCGCACTTGACATCTGAGTGTGCCCGGAGAACACGACAAAAAGAGTTACATCAAGATAGCGTTAGAACTAAACAATCGTTTAGCTCAGTTTATCAACACGTGTTGACTTATCGTGTAGTCTCAGTATAAACTCTTTATTAGAAAAAAGTCAATAGCCGCTCTTGAGGACAGGGCGTCACGCTCGCTAACAGCTATTGAGCACACAATACCAGACGAGGATCTCCATGAGCAACTTCTACATAACCATCATCCATCGACCGGAGATGGTACCCGAATACATCCAAAGAGAGGCCGAGCAAGGTCAAAAAGAAGACCTCGCCCGTAACAGTGTCCTACAAGAGTCGCTTGATATCTTCCGCACCCAGCAGCAGATAGCACATGATAACAATCTGCGGACAACCATTCAGATGACCTATGCCAGCCTGTTCAATCAGGAGGCAATCTCCGTCGCCAAGGAGCATCACGAGAAATATGGCGATGAAATTGGTTCCACTTTCCTGGGGCTCCAGTGTCAGGAGTTCCGGGACAGGTTCAAATCCAGGGAGCTGGCTATTTGGCTGTTCTCAATGGATGATAAGAGACGAATCGTAGACGAGGTATTTCGCAAGTTTCAGGAAGTATTCGGCTTCTATCCTACCTCTACAGGCTCTTACTATATGGATGCAGAGCTGATCAACTACATCAAAGAGAAGTATCCGATGATCAAAGTTGCTATCGCGACCTGTTGGGAAGAAGGGCCAAAGGCTTACTGGAATGCCAACAACTCCTGGTATACACTCATGGATGGCGGCCCCTGGAATCCCTGGATTCCATCGAGATGCAACATCCACTGCCCGGCTTCCGACGAGAATGACGACATTGGTATCGTGGCCATTCCGCACCTTTCCCGCGATCTACTGGCGGTCTTCGATGGTCCCGGCTCTTACTACGGCACCCACCCGCAGAATATCCTACGAGGTATGGTATATGAAGACCGTGAAATCCCTTACTTCAAGAACATCGTCGATCAATACCGCTCAATGGCAAAGTACAATCATGGCTACGCCTACAATATGATGTTTGTTGGGCCCGGCTGGATGAGCAAGAACGGTCGATGGGAAGCAGATTACGATTTTCTAATCAAGAGCTACCAGGATGGTATGGCCTATTACGGCCGGCTCAAGCAAGAGGATAAAGCCATCGATGTCACCATGAGCCAGTTTGCCGACATCTATCGCCAAGATCGCCCCTACACCCGTCCTGAGTGCACGTTGTGGAAAGACATCCTTTACGGATCGAAGCGACAGCAGTTCTGGTATGCCGACCCTTGGATGCGCTTCTGCCTCGACATGAATCAGGGCGGTGCCATGATCGACCTCCGACCTTACGCCGCCAAACTGGTACGGCCATGCGGCGTAGGTACCAAATACGTACAAGATGCCTCCTACCCCTTCCTGGTGCAGTCTCTCTACAGAGCCGGATACTTCACCCACTACGCAGGCGAAGGCGCTGTGAAGAGCTGCAAGATTGGCTACAAGGGTGAAGAAATCGACCTGTGCGTTTGCCGCACCATTGCCTCCTTCTCTGAAAATGGCGACACCCGGATCGTGACGCTCGATCCGGTCACCATCGAGTTCTCTCAATTCAGCCTCCAGGTACAATCTATCATCCGTATCACCGAGGGAACCGGCGAAGTCGAGATCATCCGACGTATCGTAGACACCGACGACCCGACCGCCGACATCACTATAGACGAATACATCACCGCCTGCTATGGCACGACCGAATATCCGGAAGATCTGACCGGAACCCAGCTGACTCTCAGGGGGGCTGGGCGCTCCGAATCCATCGATTACGCCTACCAGTGCCGCGAAGCCACCGTCGAGAACATCCGTCTGGCCGAGGCGCTCGTGCCACAAGCCAACACCCGCCTGTCGATGCGCACCAATATCAAGGACGCCGCCGGGTACTTCCGCGAGGGCTTCGCCTTCTCGCCCATGTACACCATCGGCATCAGAAAGACCGTCACAGGGAAAGGAGAGCTGCGCACATGGCTCAAAATCGAGAAGGCCAGTTGATGTCCATCGATGCATCGCAACCGGAAGACAGCATTGGGCTGCCCATCCGAGGCGCCGATGTATCAAGCCTGAAAAAGGCCGAGGACAAGGGTGGAAAATACTACTACGAGGATGGTGTGCCGGGCAACGCTCTGCAAATCCTCAAAGATCACGGCATCAACTACATTCGCTTGAAGGTGTGGGTCGATCCAGCCGACGGGTACAATGACAAATCCACTGTCCTGACAATGGCCTCGCGCATCAAGGCATTGGGTTTGAAGCTCCTGCTCGACTTCCACTACTCAGACGGGTGGGCCGATCCGGGAAAGCAGTACAAGCCGAAAGCCTGGGAAGACTATGATTTCGACCGGCTCAAGCAAGCCGTCTACAATCATACTTTCGATGTATGCAGCAGTCTGAAGACCCAGGGCACCATCCCCGACATAGTGCAAGTTGGGAATGAGATCAACGATGGCATACTATGGCCGGACGGCAGAGCCGGCTTTAATACCGATAACCTGGCTGAGCTGCTCAAAGAAGGCTGCGGCGCCATAAAAACCTGCAACAGTTCTACGCTCGTCATGCTGCATCGAGCAGAGGGTGGTGATAACGCCGGCGCACGTTCGCTCCTCGATGGCCTGTCATCAAGGGGAGTCCGGTGGGATGTGACTGGTCTTTCCCACTATTCATACTGGCATGGGCCACTTACAGGCCTCCAACACAACTTGAACGACGTGGCATCGCGCTATGGCAAGCCGGTGATCGTCGTCGAGACTTCCTACCCGTTCACGCTGGACAACGCGGATGACGAAGAAAATGTGGTCAACCCGGTGAGCGCATCCGGCCAGATGACCTTTGATTACCCGATTAGCCCAACCGGGCAATCGGACAACCTGAGAGACATTATGCGAGTCGTAAAGGCGGTTCCGCATGGGCGCGGATGGGGTGTATTTTATTGGGAGCCGACCTGGACAGCCGTGCCCGGCAATGGCTGGGATCCCACCGACCCGAATGCGGGCAACAACTGGGAAAACCAGGCCTTGTTTGACTTTGATAACCGGCCGCTGCCGGCCATGCGCTGGTTCCGTCCGTAAACCGGGCATCTTTGCGATCATGCCGATTGCCCATCGCGCAGCTCTATTTTCAGAGGATCAAAGAAGATGAAAATACTTTTCGGCTCGTCACTCATCACCCCAACAACTACAAGTCACCCATCACTATTTTCAGAGGAGAACAACACATGGCACAAGGCCAAAAAGGTAAGCTAAACTATCGTTGTCCACGCTGCTTAATGCGGGAAGTCGACATGGATATGCTCTACGATCGGGAAGCGGACGAATACTATTGCCTACGCTGCTCCTTCACCGGGGACGAGCAAGAGGTACTTCGCCTCAATGCCCAATTCCGGGAGAAATATCGCGACCGGATGAGACGTATCACCGAGTTTTAAAAAGTGCCCTTTGTGGCACTGCCTATAAACGCTATTCGAGAAACCGGCTTTCATGTGGTATAACAGACACGGTACCGATGATATAGTTCTTCAGGAGAATTTTCACCCATTCGCAAAAGATAAATGGGTAACAGCGTGAAGCATGACTTGGGTTACCTTACCCGTTTACCTTTTGTTTATCTCTTGGTCGCTCACAGCAAAGATTTATCTGGGCAACTATAAAAGTTGGCGGATGGATACTCAATAAGGGCACAAGGTGCCTGCTTGCTATGATTGCACAGAAATGACAGAGCAATGAACAAAAACAAAATCATCACCCAACACGATGTTGCCGAACGGGCAGGGGTATCCCGCTCGATCGTTTCCTACGTCCTGAATAATGGGCCTCGGAATGTCTCGGACGACACGCGCCAGCGCGTCCTGGACGCCATTCAGGAACTGGGATATCGACCCAATGAGCATGCTCAGCGGCTGAAGATGGGGAGCGATGCCGCCAGGAACTCAATTGGGATCGTGACGGGCGGCCAGAGCTACAATCTACTAGAGCGCCCTTACTACAACCTGATCTTGTCCAGCCTGTACAACAGCGCCCATCAGATGGGGCAGCAGATCCGCTTTTTCGCCTTCTTCGACGCCCTGAAGGACCCGATCTTCTTCAACAAAAACATCCATCCGGACGAAATCGCCGCTCTGATCCTCGTCCTACCCTCCTTCATCGATCAACCCGAGAACGAAGAGCTTCTCCAAGAGATTACCGAGCGGATCGGCAACATTGTCTGTCTGGAAGAGTCCATTCTCGATCTGCCGGCCGTTATCTTCGACCGGGCCGCAGCCGCGCGCATGGCGACCGGGCATCTGATCAAACTGGGACACCGGCGCATCGCCTTCCTGGCAATTCCTGATCAGCGTCTGATCGGGTACAAACAAACCCTTCTGGAACATGGCCTCCCCTACGACGAGACACTGGTTCAGTATTTCACACCCACCCAGCCGACCCAATCAGCCTATGACATCACCCTCGACTTCATCAACGCGGCATCTCCCCCCTCTGCGATCTTCGCCGCCAACGACGAATCGGCGATTGGCGCGATGGCTGCCATTCATGACCGTGGACTGCGCGTCCCCGATGATATCGCCATCATCTCCATCGATAACATCGAACTGTCCAGCATGGTCAGGCCAGCTCTGACGACCGTCAATGTGCCCAAACAGACCATCGCCAGCTTCGCCATCCAGTTCCTGATCACTCGGCGCGATTTCCCGGAGCGTCTCCCCGCATCGATGGCGCTCCCCATCGAGCTGATTGTACGCGAGTCTTGCGGCGCAAATCGATGGGACGGGTGAGGAGCCTGCTCCCACTACCCTATTGTCTGAGATCCGGACATAACGGCTTGACAGGGTCAATATCATCCGTCAAACACGGACTCAATCCAACACCCATGAATGCAACCGTTTGAAAATAGCGACGAGTGATGGACGAACAAACGTCAACTTAACCAAAAAACTTCTTGATGTCTTTCAAAAAAGATCATGATCTTTTCCCCAAAACTTCTTGATCTTTTTCTCGACTTGCCAAATCTGCTGTCCATCACTCCTCAATCCAAATGGTAAATGACCTTAAGTTGACAGGTATGGATGGACGACTTGTAGTCGTTGGGGTAACGAGTGACGAGTCAAAATAGATGTTCATTCCCGATGGTGTTTGAGCATCCGCAACTCCCTGGTAATTGCTGCAATGCTGCTCCTTCCATAGCGGAATCGGTGACAGATTAAGAACGGATTTGTGCAACGTTTGGGCACATTTTGCGTCAAAACCAATGGGCAGGATTGCGATCTGAACATTCATTCACAGGTATCAGGGCTAAATCCGGACTAGTACAGTTGGGCAGAAATAGCCCGACGGTAAAAAAGACCTTCATACCCAACTGTTTAAGTGTTTCGCAGGTTGTCATAACTGACGGCTTAATTATGCCGCGAAACACCAGCAACTTCTCATAAAAGCATTGACAGACGCCTCAGCAACGGGCCTTTGAACTTTAGTGTTAGTTGTATTCCGTGGGTACCCGGTCATCAGGCCTCTCGACCCCATCCCCTCAGGTTAACCCTATTCTGTAGAGACCCAGATCATGCGAGATTCCGTTCAATTTGTAATACTTGCTGCTCTTTTCCGAATAGTAAAGTGATATGGAACAAATACAGACACTGCTCAAGTTAACGACATCACAGACTGCCCACTGGGAGTGCGTCTACCGGGATCTCTACCCCCGCGTGTATAACTTCTTCCGTTACCGGTTCGGCGACGAGCAACTGGTCGAAGATCTGACGGCAGAGACCTTTACCCGGGCTTGGGCCGATCGGCATCGCCACCAGCAAAGCAGAGGGCAGTTTGCAACCTGGGTATACGGAATTGCCCGCCATGTGGCAACCGATCATCTCCGACAGCAATCCGACTCCCCGCTTCCAAATGCCGACCAACTGCCTGCCGATTGGCAAACCGGACCAGAGGCGACCCATGAGCGGCAGGAGGATATGCAATATCTGGCAGATCTGCTCAATACTTTACCCCCTCGCGAACGAGAGTTGATCGCTCTCAAATATGGGGCCGGCCTGAACAACCGCAAAATTGCGGCCATTACAGGACTCACGCCCTCCAATGTGGGAACCATCTTGCACCGTACGGTGAAACACCTGCGCACACAATGGGAGCTTGACATATGAAAGATAGGTTTATTCGAGACTATCGCCGGGATCCCCCGCCTGAAGCAATGGCGAGGCTCTGGCAAAAACTTGAAAGAAAGGATTTGATCATGGAACAAACAACAACCAGGACATGGCGTCGATTAGCCATGACTACCGCTACACTGATCGCCGTATTTACACTATCGCTGGCCGTCTCGCCACAGGCCCGTGCCTTCGTCGGTGATCTGATCCAGGTGATAGGCGGTGTCAGCTTTGAACAGGTCGATGCCCTTCCACACAACGACAGCCCCTTGGAGACCGTCCCATCTCTCTTTATGACCGTCGAAGAAGCTCAGGCCACTTACGGGTTTGCCCTGCCCACATATCTCCCTGATGGTTTTACGCGCATCCCCGTTTACGCCGCGGATGGCAGTAACGGTGAGGTAATTATTGTGCCGTCCGCGGAAGAGCAAGCCGCCATCAGCCTGGTATGGGAACGTGCAGATGACATGTCCTACACGATGCTGCATCTCTCGATCTATATAGGTGACGATTCGATTGGGCTGCTCGGTCAGGAGGTGGAGGTCGATGAGGTGGATATTGATGGTATCCCAGGGGCATCTTACTGCGGCGTCTGGCGCGATGGTCAGTTCATCTGTGACGGAATCAACCATCTGGAATGGATACAGGAGGAAATGCGTTATCACCTCAGTAGCACTCTCTCCCTTAACGAACTGATTGCCGTTGCCGCCTCAATGCGATAAAACAGACCTCACTGAACGATCGTGATTGGGGGCGGGCGTAATGCCCGTCCCCCTCCCACACTACCGGCCTGACGAATCGCGTCTGCCGCTCAGTCTCCAGACAGTTCGACGCAGTGATTGGGCGCGCCTCTGTGTTGATTGCCCGGCACACACAGAAGCATACGGCCCAAAATAGGACATGACATCTGTTCGAAGATAGGCATGAACTCGCCGGAGCTTGAGCGATAGCTTGTCAGAAAACGTTCTGGACAGCGTTGTACTCACAAAAGACACCGACCGTGTTCAGTGCATTATCCAACAAGCAAATAGAATGGTTTCCCCCTGAACGTGAAGGCATTCCGGGAAAACCGAGGGGCTTTACCACGACTTCTCGGGCAGCTTCTTAGCCAATCCTCCGGCTTCTGCATAATCGTTAATATCGATCTCGGCCCAGGTCATCCTGGCCTGGACACTACCGCGACATCTTCCTGACGCTCATCGATATGCCTGCGGCACGTAGGCCGACAGCTTCTTCTCGGCGAAGAGCGGCTGGAAGCGCGTGAAGCGCTGAATCCCATCGACCAGGGGGATGGTCGGCCAGCTATCGCCGATCAGCGGGCGGGCGTAGCGCAGAAAGTCATCGGTGACATCGACGCCCGATGGCGCGATCCACTCTTTCGGGAACGTACGCTCTGAGTTAGCCACCACTTCGAGCGGCACTTTATCGTAGCGCACCTGGTAGATCGGGCCCGTCTCTCTCAAGATGGTTGCCATGAAGCCGGAGCCCTCCTCCGCGGCAATCTGCACCGCCTTCTGCCCGACCCGGTAAGCCTCCTCCAGGTCAACCGTCGATGCATACACCATGCTGTGACGCTGATCGGTGCCGACCACGTTGCCGCGCGCCTTGCCGGTGGCGGGCAACCCGGCTTCGTTCAGGTAATTGACCACGATCTGCGCGACCGTCATCTTGCTGGACGAGAACATGGTGTGTCCAAAGGAGTCTTTCACCTCGCCGATCTCGCCCACGTCGAAGCCCTCGCTGACCACCACGATGGCCCGGTGGTGGATCTTCACCAGGTCGTCGACCCTGTCGGCCAGGTCAGCCAGCGACAGCCCGGCTTCGCGCAGACAGATCAGCAGCGGCATCTCGCGATGCGGATCGGCCAGCCGCGCCGCAGCCGGGATGAAGCCGATCTTGCGACCCATGGCCTGCAGCACCAGCACCGGGTCGGCCGGGCACGAGCCCTCATTCTCCTGGTTGGCGTTCTGTACGTTGAGCGCCCAGTAGCGAGCGACACTGCCATAGCCGGGTGTGTGATCGATCAGCTTGAAGGCGCTGTCGCCCACATCGTTGTCGATGGTCTTGGGCACGCCAACGCCGATCAGCTCCAGGCCGCGCTCCTGCGCCAGTTTGGCAACCTTATTGGCCGTGTCCATCGAGTCATTGCCGCCGATGTAGAAGAAATAGCCGACATCATGTGCCTGCAGCACCGCTATCACCCGCTCGAAGTCTTCCTCTTGAGCAGCTTTGAGCTTGTAACGGCAGGTGCCGATCGAGCCGGCGGCCGGCGTGGCGCTGAGCAGCGCGATATCGTCAGCGGGCTGGTCGGAGAGGTTGAGCAGCTCCTCCTGCAAGACACCCTCGATGCCGTGATACCCGGCGTAAACCGTCCCGAAGGTGCCGGGATATTCCCTGCATGTCTCGATCACTGCCCGCAATGAGGCATTGATCACCGGTGTCGGGCCACCACTCTGTGCAACAACTACATTTCTTGGTTTGGTCATCGTCATCATTACCTGTGTGAAGAAAGGATACAGCTATTAGCTGTCAGTAGTCAGCCTTCAGCCCACCAACGTTTTTGTACTTGAGGTCGTTAACACGCCAACGTGTAAACGTGCAACATGCCAACACCCAAAGATCGTAATCGGTAAGCTGGCTTATCACTTGTTACCGTTATCTTCGCCCCATTGAGCGTGGAACGAGCCTTCCTGATCGATCCGGCGGAAGGTGTGGGCGCCAAAGTAATCTCTTTGGGCCTGGATCAGGTTGGCTGGAAGCCGCGCGCTGCGATAAGCATCGAAGTAGGCCAGCGCCGAGCTAAAGGCCGGAGCCGGGATACCACTCCCCGCCGCCCACTGCACGACGCGTCGCAGCGATGCCTGCCGATCAGACACCGCTTTGCCGAGCTCGGGGTCCATCAGCAGGTTGGTGAGGTCGGCATTTCGTTTGAAGGCTGCCCGGATGGTCTCCAGGAAGCGGGCGCGGATGATGCAGCCGCCTCGCCAGATGCGCGCGATCTCGTCGTAATTGAGATCGTACTTGTACTCGATGCTGGCTGCCCGCATCAGCGCAAAACCCTGGGCATACGAGCAGATCTTCGACGCGTACAGAGCGTCACGCACCGCGTCGACGGCTGCCTTGCGCTCAGCTTCGATGGCCGGCTCAGGACCTGACAGCACCGTCGACGCTGCAACCCGCTCATCCTTATAGGCCGAGATGATGCGTCCTTCTACTGCCGCATTGAGCGTCGGCGTTGGGGCGCCGAGATCGAGCGCGCTCTGGGCCGTCCACTTGCCGGTGCCCTTCTGCTGGGCTTCGTCCAGGATCAGGTCGACCAGCGGCCGGCCGGTCTCCCCGTCGATATGGGCAAAGATGTCGCGGGTGATCTCGATCAGGTACGACTCCAATTCGCCGGTGTTCCACTCAGCGAAGACATCATGCAGCTCCGGGGCAGTCAAGCCCAACCCTCGATGCAGCAAATCATAGGCCTCGGCAATCAGCTGCATGTCACCGTACTCGATGCCGTTATGCACCATCTTGACGTAGTGCCCGGAGCCGCGCGGCCCGATGTGCGCCACGCACGGGTCGTCACCCACTTTGGCGGCGATGGCTTCGAAGATGGGCCTCGCCAGAGCCCAGGCCTCCGGCTGCCCGCCCGGCATGATCGATGGGCCCCACAATGCGCCATACTCGCCGCCGCTGACACCCGTCCCGATGTAGACGATGCCTGCCGCTTCCAGATCGGTGGCCCGGCGCTCGGTGTCGGTGAAGTGGGTGTTACCGCCATCGATGAGTAAATCGCCGTGCTCCAGTGCGGGCTTCAAGTCGGCGATGGCCGCGTCGACGGGTTTGCCCGCGGGCACCATCATCATGATCCGGCGCGGCTTCTCCAGCACGTCGATGAATGCTTGCAGCGACTCGCAGGCCACCAGGTTCTTGTCCGAGTGGTTAGTCCTGAACGCGCCAACCTTGGCCGGGTCGAGGTCGAAACCCGCCACGCGGTAGCCGTTGCGCTCCATATTGAGCGCCAGCATCTGCCCCATCACCCCCAGCCCAACCATCCCGATGTTTGCTTTGTCCGTCATAGTCCCTTACTCCTTCAAATGCAGTTCTTGGTGATTGGTGATTGGTGATTATTCTCAAACCAGGAGCGCCAAGACCATCGATGCTGCTCCATCAATCACCAATCAGCAATCGTCAATCGTCAATCGTCAAACCCCTGAGGCGGTAGAGGGTCTCGCCGGCGTGAGGGACGAGCAGCAGCCCCTCATCCTCACGATTCTTCCACTCGTCGATGTTGATAGTAGCGGGGTCGAGGTAGCCCAGGTTGACTTTCTCGCAGCGTTCGCGGGGGATGCCGGTGGCCAGTGTCACCCGGATGCGCGGTTGCTCGATGCCATTCTCGTAAGTACCCACGCCCCGCAAGTGCGTCGAGTGGGCCAGCACGCCCCAGGGCTTACCCTTGAAGCGATCCCATTGCTTGACGAAGTAATCGCGCACGTGGTAGCCCACCTCATCAATGATGCGCCCATGGGTGTACGATATCTCGCTGATGTGCGGCGCGTAGATGATCACCTCACCGCCATCGGCCACCACCGGCTCCAGTTTGTACATCCCCTTGGCCGCCGTCCAGATGTCATCGTACATCTCCGGCATGACCGACAGCACACGCTTGTACGGCCTGTCGACATAGCGGATGTGCAGCCGGGCCGAGTGATCAGCCGCTGCCTTCCAGGCATTGGGGTAGGCCCCGATAGTCAACCCGGCCAGCCCCTGGTATGTCACCACCTGGTTGAAGAACAGCACCGGCAGGTCGATGAACGACGCCGCCCGGTCGATGACGGCCCGCACTGGCGTCTTCTGTGTGCCGATGACATGCATGGTCGTCATCAGCGCGCCCAGCCAGTGCGTAAAATTGATCACATCGGGGCCGGAGATGCCGGGGAAGAAGTACTTGGTGCCGCCCGAAAAGCCGACCACCTCGTGCGGGAAGACCGGGCCAAGCACGAACAGCACATCGTAATCGAAGATCAGGCGGTTGACGGTAACCGGCAGCGGCTGTATCAGCATCCCCTTGGTGATCTGCCCGATCTCCTCCCGGGGTATCGTGCCGATGGTGACAAATGTCGCCACCTCATCCCATCGATGGTTGAAGATACGCACACCGGCATACTTCCCGGCACGCTCCTCGGCGCTGATACCGACCAGCCGGTTGAGGGCATCCTCGTCCATGATGGGGTGCGTTCCCAACGCCACCAGATAATCCAGCGCGTCGACGCGCCCATGAAGCAACTCGTGCAGCAGGCGGAAGAGCAGCGGGATCGGCGCCGTGCGGGTGCTGTCGGGGATGATCGCCAGCACCTTTTTCCCGTCGAGTGCTGCCTGGGACAGCGCCTGTTCGAGCAAGGCAAACACTTCGGCATCAGAGAGAAACTCCCCTACCCCACTCCCGCCAACGATGTCATTTGGTTCAGTCAACATTGGACTTCGCATTGATGCTCTCAATTCAAACCAGAGATTTCATAAATCACAGATTTGTTCTCGCCGTCACGCTTTGCCAATCGACAATCAGCAGTCGTCAATGCCGTTTCCAGGGCGGTACTTCCGGAAGATAAGCCTCGAACTCCTTGATGAGTGCCTCTTCGTAGGCCCCGGCGTATTCGCAAGCCAGAAACCTGTGGACAGCCTCATCGTAGAAACGATTCCAGGATTTATCCTCATCGCCGGGGTTGATCGGATAGAAGAGGGCGTTATTGGCACGGGCTGCTTTCAAATCACCAGGCGCGTCACCGATCATCAAGATGTGATCGGAGGGATATTTGTCTTTGGCGGCCAGGGCCAGATGCTGTGCCTTAGTGCCCATCTCCTGCCCGGCGATAATGCGCACAAACTGATCGATGCGGTTCTCTTCCCATTCCCTGGTAAGCGCCTCGAGCGGTGTGGCCGAGACGACCATCATATCGGCCTTGTCGGTCAGGAATTCCAGACTCTCCCGCACGTAGGGAAAGGGTGGAATGCCGTACACCATATCGGTCACCGTCGCGTTGACGGCCGTCGTCCAGGCCCAGGCAGTGTCTAACTCCGGATCGGGATTCTGGGCTTTGAAGGCCGCCAGGCCCTCGTTGCTCTTGGGAAAGCTCTCGTTATCGATAAAGGCACGCAGATGGGACGCCGCGGGTGGCTTGACGCCACGCGCCTGCACTTCGGGGCGCTCGCGCAAGAGATCGAAGACCATCACCAGCGCCGGCCAGCGATTGATCCCGCGCCACTTCGAGTACAGGTTGACGAACTCGGCTGCCTCCCGCGCATACTTAGAGACCGATTGGAGGTTCCAATGCTTGACCGTAGCCGGGGTAAAGCACTCTTTCTGCTTGATCTCCATCGTATCGAAAGCACAGCCGTCGGAATCAATGCCGACGAAAAAGCCGTGCTGGGGTTTCATCTCCGCGAGCGGTCGAGCCGCTTCAGGATAGTCTGACATGACATGCCTCCATATGTTTTAGCCGATAGCTATTGGCTGCTAGACGTTGCTGTTAGGTTTAACTGTGAGCTGCTATAAACTGCTGTTACACCCCCCCAAAAGCGTTGAATCCGCCGTCCACCGGCACGACAACCCCGGTCACAAAGCTCGACATGTCGGAGAGGAGCCAGAGGACGGTGCCAATCAGGTCTTCCGGCTCGCCGAATCGCTGCATGGGAGTATGGGCGATGATAAGCCGGCCACGCTCGGTCAGCTCACTGGTCTTCTCATCGGTCAGCAGGAAACGATTCTGCGACGTGATGAAGAAACCGGGCGCCAACGCATTGACGCGGATATTAGGCGCGTAATCCCGCGCCATGAGGACTGCCAGCCACTGCGTGAAGTTGCTGATCCCGGCCTTGGCGGCAGAATACGCCGGGACACGGGTCAAAGGACGATAGGCGCTCATCGATGAGACGTTGAGGATATTGCCTTTGCCCAGTTCGACCATCCCCTTCCCGAACACCTGGCAAGGCAGAAAGGTGCCCAGCATGTTCAAATTGAAGACACGGCGCAGCGCATCGTCGGGCAGGTCGAAGAAGCTCAGCTCATCGGAAGTGGTGGCATTGGCCTGGTTGCCCCCCGCCCCGTTGATCAACGTATCGACCACGCCAAACTCGGACCGGATGCGCTGCTCGACCTCAACCAGGCTGTCACGCGACAGAACATCGCCCGCCAGCACCATCGAGCGGCCGGGGCCGCTTTCCAGGCGGTCCTTCAGGCGATCGGCCAGGGCAACATCGCGATCCAGAATCACAACGTTGGCGCCAAGACTGACCAGCGAGCAGGCCATCTCGCCACACAGTATCCCGGCCCCACCCGTAATGGCAATGGTGCGGCCGGTAAAATCGTAACATTGTTTTAGCTCTTCAAAATTCACCGGATTAATCCTTCATGTGTATTCACCTGTCGGTGGTATGGTTGGTTATAGTTCCGTTGGGCAATCAATCACTCAACCCATCAAATGATGCAAGATGGCGCGCAAAGTGCGCTTTGACTGCCGCGTAATGTGCTTCTTCGCGCGCTTCGAGCACGGCCTTGAGCCGGTCGCCAAAGTGATCCAACACCGAGCCAAAGGTCACGTGCAGCATCTGCCGCCCATCGAACAGATCGAGCACCGATGCTAAAGCATCATCGCCCAGTGTATCAGGCATCGGGACCTTCGACGGGTTGGCCGAGACATGATAGCTGATTTTGTCGGTCTCATAGCATTCGTGTGCCAGGGCCAGAATATCTCGAAACAGCGACGGATCGACCTGGGCAACTGCCCGCAGCGCCTCCAGGTAGCTCGTGCCCGCCGTCTTCAGGTGAACCAACCCATTGGTCAGGCGTGCCACAATCGGGTAGATGCTGAACTTGTCGGACCCTGAGTGCAGGCTGAGCTTGTAGGGTCCAAACGCCTGGGCGATCTCGGCGTGCTGGGCAAACTCGGCCTCGAAGGCAGCCGGATCGCCAATGTAGTCGACGCCCTTCTCAAAACGACCCACGTAGCGAGGCGCCAGGCTGATCCACCGGACGCCCAACCGCGCCAGCTCACGGGCAACGAAGACATGCTCCAGCGGCGAAGTGGGTGTCTCAGTCTCATCAACCGAGACTTCCAGCTCAAAGGGGCGGCTGCCCATCGCGGCAGACAGGTGTCGATACATCTCAGCGGTGAAAGCCAACGCGGCGCCGTATTTGCAGGCTGCGCGCAGCAGTGTCTCTTCGCCAAACTCCAGGCTGGTCGACGCCAGTTTGATCGGATGTCCCAGGTAACGCGCCCGGAGATCGGACGGGGTGTCCTCCAATCGTTCCCAGGGGAGCACGCGCAGTTTGTCCTGCAAGACAGCCGGCGACGCGGTGTGGGCGTCGTTATCGACATGATCACCCGGGTCGACGGTATAAAACGTATAGCCTGCCGCCGCGCACAGGTCAATGTGGTCGGTCGATTTCAGGTGATCGGCATCGGCGCCCCACGGGTCACGCCAGCCCTCCTGGAACAGTCCCCAGGTCGCGTCATCGATGACCTCCTGGGGTGCGCGGCCGGTGCGTGCATTCTCACGCATCGACTGCTGCGCCAGAATTGGGCGTACGCCACGCACAGATCGCACAGCGCCAACATGTCCCGGTGTCGCCAGACCCAACCGGTCACCGCAGCCTACCGATGTCGACAGGCCAAGCGTCTGGGGGCGCAGCCAGGGCAGTCGCTCGCGCAGCAACGCGGCGTTGGCTGCCGAGAGTGGACACAAGAAGAGATCGTCAGGCTCCTGGTGATACTCCCCCTCAAATCCCTCGGCCCCGGCGCCAAAGATTCCCAGGTACTTCCGCCCATCACGCCGAACCAGGCAGTAGCGTGTCTCATCGTTCCCAATCACCGAGTTGGCATAGAGGCCCAACGCATCATCTCCAAACACACTCTCACTCTCCCAGGTTATAGGCACGCTTTGCCAGCCGGTAGGCGCAATCGTTGACCATCTCAGACGCATCCTCGCGGTCGACAATGCCGCGCGCGACCAGACCGGCCACCCAGTTGGCATCGACGCGGCGGGCCAGGTCGTGCCGGGCCGGGATCGATGGGAAAGCGCGGGTATCATCGTTAAAGCCAACGGTGTTATACAGCCCGGCGGTCTCCATGACCTGATCGCGATAGCGGGTCATCCCATTGAGGCTGTCGTGGAACCACCAGGCCGGCCCAAGCCGCATAGCCGGGAAGTGCCCGGCCAGGGGCGCCAGTTCCCGCGCGTACGTCGACTCATCGAGCGTAAAGACGATCAGTGTCAAACGCGTATCGTTGCCGTACTTGTTAAGCAGCGGTCGCAGATTGTGAGTAAACTCGCCCCGCTCCGGGATATCGGCGCCCTTGTTGGCGCCGAAACGCTGATCGATCAGGGTGTTGTAGTCGCGCACCGACCCGGCATGGAACTGCATCACCAACCCATCGTCGATGCTCATCCGGGCGCTCTCCATGATCATGTGCGCGGTGAACCGGCGGGCATCATCAACCGTGGTCTCGCCCCGCAGCGCCCGCTGAAAGATCATCTCGGACTCACCGGTCGACAGCTCGGCGGTGTAAGCAGAGACGGCCGCGTGATCAGTCGATACAGCTCCCATCTGCTTGAAAAACGCCCGGCGCTGCTCCAGTGCCTGGATGTAGCGCGGATACGAATCGATGTCGATACCGGCGGCGGCGCTGAGCGCGTCGATATTGTCTTTCCAGTTCGGCGTATCGAGGTTGACGACCGCGTCGGGGCGGAAGGTGGGGCGAATATTGCCCTTCCAACCGGAGTTCCGAATAGCCTGGTGATCGGCAAGCGAATCGGTAGCGGCATCGGTCGTGCACAGCACCTCGATGTTGAAACGCTCGAAGAGGGCTCGCGGGCGGAATTCCGGTCTGGCCAATTGCGCTTCGATCTGATCGTAGATGGCCTGGGCAGTTTCCCCGGTCAGCTTCTCGCGCACGTCAAAGACATCGTGCAGCTCGTGGGCCAGCCAGATACCGGTCGGCGTGCCCCGGAACAAGTAGAAGTGCTCGGCGAACAGTTGCCAGATCTTGCGGTGATCGGTCTCGACCTCTCCGCCGTCGACGCGCGGCACGCCCAGTGATTCGAGTGGAATTCCTTGCGAATAGAGCATCCGAAAGATGTAGTGATCGGGGATCAGCAGCAGCTCGGCCGGGGTGCCGAATGTGGCATCCTCCTCCGCAAACAGACGGGGATCGACATGTCCGTGTGGGCAAACAAGCGGCAGTGCCGCGATTTCCTGGTACAGCTCCATTGCCATCTGACGATGCGTCGGAGTGGGATCAAAGAAGCGATTCTCAGGCAGATTGAGTGTGTTAGACATGATATGTTCTTCCTGCTAAACCAAGACAAAGTGTAAAAAGATGCGCCATGACAAAAAGAGCTCCATCATTACACAGGAAACCAAACCATCTGGGAACAAGGCAAACGAACACCCATCACCCCCAATGATCGAGGGAAACAGGCAGCGTCCGACAGCTATTTAACATTCGTATCTTCTCGATAACTTGGGGCAGTTTTTACGCGATGATCAAGTTTTTAACATTGACAGGTGATCACCGAAACCAACCATACAGACAAAAAACTTGATCATCGCGTATCACTTACTGAAACGCGATACCGCTCAAATCCAGCTGGCCGGCAAAGTGACAGACCACCCAGTGCTTGGGGCTGATCTCGTACCACTCCGGCGCCTGATGAGAACAAATATCCTGCGCATAAGGACAGCGAGGATGGAATTTGCATCCCGGCGGCGGGTTGGCCGGGCTCGGGATATCGCCGGACAAGAGAATACGGTTGCTGGGCTGATCAGGATCGGAGCGCGGCACGGCCGAGAGAAGCGCCTCGGTATAAGGGTGCCCCGGATTCATGTAAAGATCATCTGACGATGCCAGCTCGACTACCGTCCCCAGGTACATCACAGCAACACGGTCGCTAATATGCTCGACCACCGACAAGTCATGGGCAATGAACAGGTAAGTGAGGCCAAACTTGTGCTTGAGATCTTCAAGCAAGTTGAGCACCTGAGCCTGGACCGAGACATCGAGGGCTGAGACCGGCTCATCGGCAATGATCAGGCGTGGTCGCAGCGCCAACGCCCGCGCGATTCCGATCCGCTGGCGCTGCCCGCCGCTGAAAGCATACGGATATCGGTTCATGTGTTGGGCTTTGAGGCCAACAGCTTCGAGCAATTCACACACGTGATCTTTTAACTGTTGCCCCTGCGCCACATTATGAATCTCAAGCGGCTCGCTGATGATGTCCATCACGGTCATGCGCGGGTTCAAGGAAGAAAACGGATCCTGGAAAATGATCTGCATCTCGCGCCGGAGGCTCTTCATCTGTCCACTGGGAACTCCGGCAAGATCGATCATACGATCATGTTGGCGGTAAAAGATATGCCCCTCAGTGGGCTCCATCGCCCGCAGGATCAAACGACCGGTAGTCGTTTTCCCGCAGCCTGATTCGCCCACCAGTCCCAGCGTCTCTCCTTCATTGATAAAGAAGCTGACTCCATCAACCGCTTTGACATATCCAACTGTCCGGCGGAAGAGACCTCGCTGGATCGGAAAGTACTTTTTCAAGTCTTCAACACTAACCAGGACAGGGCTGTCCTGCGCGCCTATATCTCTCTGTTGTTTATCCATTGATATTTCTCACAATCAATCGCGTGGCCGATCAAAAATAGAGCGTGCATCGTACCTGGTGGCCCGGCTCAACTTCGACCAGTGGGACTTCCTCTGTGCAAGACACGCGCTTAGGCGCCAGGCAGCGCGGGTAAAACGGGCACCCACTCGGCACAGAGAAGGGATCAGGAACGCTGCCGGGGATTGGTGTGAGTCGCTTTTTGACCCGGCTTCCCAGCTTTGGAATAGACTGGATCAATCCCACCGTATAGGGATGAAGGGGGGTATGGAAGATGGCCCGAGCGTCGCCGCTCTCTACCACCCGCCCCATATACATCACATCGACACGGTCAGCCATCTCCGCGATCACACCCAGGCTGTGAGTGATGATCAGAATAGCTGTACCCAACCGCTCCTGAAGCGATTTCATCAAATCCAGTATTTGCGCCTGGATGGTCACATCGAGCGCCGTTGTCGGCTCATCGGCAATGAGCAGCAACGGGTTGCAAGAGATCGCCATTGCAATCATCGCGCGCTGCCTCATGCCACCGGAAAATTGGTGCGGGTATTCATCATAACGCTGGCGAGCCTGGGCAATGCCCACCTGCTCCAGCATGTCAATCGCCCGATCTTTGGCCTCTGCTGCGTTCACGTCCTGGTGCAGCTCAATGGCTTCTGCAACCTGGCTGCCGATGGTGTGAACAGGCGAGAAGGAGGTTAATGGCTCCTGGAAGATCATGGCGATCTCGTTGCCGCGAATGCTCCGGATCAGCGCGCCCTCCGGATTGACCCGGGTGAGGTCGATGGGCGCATCACGGCCGGCCCGGTGATAGAGAATCTTCCCATTTACAATACGCGCTGTTTTCTTAGGAAGCAGGCGCAAGACCGAGAACGCCGTTACACTCTTGCCACAACCCGATTCACCCACCAGGCCCAACGTTTCGTGAGCATGGATGTTCATCGATACACCATCTACCGCCCGAACAACCCCATCTAGCGTGTTAAAATAAGTCTTTAAGTCATCGATCTCGACAATGGTATGCTGGTCTTTGATCATAATTACACCGTATAAGGGTCTGACGCATCACGCAGGCCATCACCCAGAAAGTTGAAGGCCAGGATCACGATAGCAATTGCCAGCGCGGGGGTAAACACCCACGGATAGAGAGCAATCGATTGGAGGTTCTGAGCCTCTTTGAGAAGCACACCCCAGCTGGTAATCGGCGGGCGGAGGCCGAGGCCCAGGAAGCTCAGGGCTGTCTCTGCCAGAATCATAGAAGGCATTGCCAGCGTCGCTACCACAATGATGTGACTGAATGTTGCCGGGATCAGATGTTTGAAGATAATTCGACCATCACCGGCCCCGGCCAGCTTGGCCGCCAGGATGTAGTCATCATTCCGCAAAGCCAACACCTTGCCTCGCAGCTGGCGAGCCAGCCATGTCCACCCGATTACCGAGAGGATCAGAGTCACGACAAAGTAGGTTCGAAGTGGTGGCCAGGTGGCCGGCACCGCCGCGGACAGAGCCATCCACAGCGGAATAGCTGGGAAGGAGCGTACCAACTCGATCATGCGTTGGATCAGATCATCGATCCAACCACCATAGTAGCCCGATACAACGCCAAGCACCGATCCAAAGGTCAGGCTCATCAGCACACCTAACAAACCGATCGTCAGCGATATCTGGCTGCCGTACAAGACACGCGAGAACATATCGCGTCCCTGCCGATCGGTACCCAGCAGTGAGACAGCCCCCTCCGAAGAGCCAAAGAGATGAACGTCCGTCTTGAAAATACCAAAGAGCTCATAAGGCTCTCCGCGAACCATGAACTCAACCGGAACAATTTTTTCCGGATTGGTGGTATATATTTTGCGTAGATTCTCGTCGATTTCAAGCTCGATGCCATATACATAAGGCTCAAATTTACCGTCGTGGAAAAAGTGGACACGCTGCGGCGGCAGGTAGATATATTCTATGAAGCGTGTCGAGAGTGTGTAAGGCGCAAAAAACTGGGCCAGTAATGCTACTACATAGTAGATGATAACGATGACACCACCCACCAAAGCGACCCGATTGCGCGTAAACTTGCGCCAGATGAGCTGCCACTGAGAGGCAGCATAGATAGACTCCAATCGTCGGCGCTCTGCAATGTCCTCTGCACCCTCGGTCTCCTCAACCATGCCATGAGCATCCGCATAGGCCTCATAGATTTGAAACAATTCCTCAGAACGATTATGCAACGTGTTCATGTGTACACAATCCTTGGGTCAGCCCAGGCAAGCGCGATATCTGCCACGATATTCGAGAGCATGAGCAGCAAGCTCATAAAAAGTAAGAATGTCCCCGCCAGATACATGTCCTGACTGGTCAGTGAGCGCAGCAGTAGAGGGCCGGTAGTGGGCACAGAAAGGACAATCCCGACAATGGTGGATTCTGAGATGATCTTTGGAATTTCCATTGACATGACGCTGATCAGCGGGTTAATGGCAACACGGACACCATATTTGTTGACAACCTTTCGCTCTGGGAGTCCTTTGGATCGGGCAGTGACGATGTACTGCTGCCCCAACTCATCGAGCAGGTTGCCGCGCATGATACGCTGAAGTTGCGCTGTACTTGCCAAACCCAAGATCACCACAGGAGGCCATAAGTGATTCAGATAGTCCAGCACTTTGGCCAATGTCCATGGAGCATCCGCATACTCACGGGATAAAGTTCCCCCCACATCGATGCGTAAAACCACAATTCCTAGAAACATCCATATCAAGCCAAGAAGAAAACCGGGCAAACATAACCCCAGGAACCCGATCAATGAGAGGGCATGATCGCCGACACTGTACTGATGGGTAGCCGAATAGATTCCGATGGGAACGGCCACCACCACCATGAACACCAGCGAAAGGCCGCCAACCGCAACGGTATACCACATCCGCTCCAACACAATGGGCAACACTGGGCTATGCCACTCAAACGAATAGCCAAAATCGCCACGAGGGAAACCGGAGACCCAGCGAAGATACTGTATTGGCCATGGACGGTCAAGCCAATACTGCTCACGCATGATCTCGACAGTCGCCTGGTCCATACCACCTCCGGTCTCGGCGACGTACGCCTGCAACGTCGTGAAGTAATCGCCCGGAGGGAGTTGGATGATGATAAAGGTGACAATCGACACGACAATAATTGTCGGGATAAGACCTAACAATCGTCTTAAGATATAGCTAATCATGGGTTCCCCCATTGTCCAAAAGCAAATGTCGCATTGAATCAGTCCAATAGAGAGGCGGGGAGGGCATACACCCTCCCCGCGATCAGGATCGTTACGACTTACTCCTCAATCCAGTACTGGGGCGGGTCCATTGTCCCAGGGGTGAAGATGATCCAGTCTGACGTAAAGCTTTCCATCACGTTATGGAAGTTATTCTTAACAACCGTCAGCGCCGGCGACATGCCAACTGTACCGATGACATTCAGATTCTCCGTGGTCATCTTGACAATCTCCAACGCAATCTCGAGCTGCTTTTCCGAATCGACCGTTGCGCGATACTCATCGTACAGAATTTGAAGATCGCGAAGTTGGCCGGTTGGCTCCTCGCCGTCCTTGCCACCAGTGTTGTACCAGGTACCAAAAGCGGGCCCCATCCAGGAGCGCATATCGAATGGAATCTGGTAGATCGGGTCGACCATCGGGACAAGACCGCGGTCGGTCTCCCACGACGAGATCATGACCTGGTTACCGTTAGCCTTATCCCAGAAAATCTCACGCGCGCTGATCGTCAGCGTCGCCTTTAGACCGATTTTAGTCCATCCTTCAACGACCATTTCCAGGGTATCTTTGCTGCCACCGGAAACCGAGTCGCTGCCCTCGACTGTCAGCTCAACCGGAGAGCCATCGGCAAAGGTATAGATGCCATCATCGCCCTTCACCAGACCGACTTCGACAAGCAGTTCTTCGGCCTTGTCAGGATCGAACTCGCCATAGTAATTCTCGAGATCTTCCTGGAAGAGTGCCGAGTCGCGCACCACAGTGATCGTGCGCGGGATACCCTGGTCGAGGTAGGACACCTTGTTGATCGACGCGCGATCGATAGCCAGTGAAAGTGCCTGGCGGAAGGAGAGATTCTGCATCAGCTCTCGATATTTCACGTCACCGAAGCTCTGGTTCGGGAACAAGGTGATATTCGAGGCATTGGCAGTTGTCCACAAAAAGGTGCGATAGTCCCCTGCCTCAGCATTTTCCTGGAAGAGCGTGTATTTGCTGAAATCGATCCGGCGATGCTGCATGTCTATATCGCCGGCAAGCGCCATGTTATTGATCGCTTCATTGTCCTCGACCAATGCAAAGTGAATCCGGTCGATGTATGGAAGCTGCTGTCCTGTGGGATCGGTCTTCCAATAGTAAGGGTTACGCTCGGCAATCATCTCTGTCCCGCCGGCTTCGAATTCTGTGACTTTCCAGGCATACATAACCGGCAGGTCCGGGTTGAGGTTGAAAGCTTTGGCCTTGAAATCATCATAGGTTGCTTCGTCGTTATACGTTGGATGGAATTGCTCCAGGTAGTGACGCGGCGCAAAGAAACCGAAGTTCTCAAAGCCCAGCGGCCACTGACAGCCGTGGAAGGCCAGGCCAACCGTCTCGGCAAGACCGTTTGGTGCCGAAAATTTCAAGGTCAGGGTGATATCGTCAACGACGACAAGCTCCATCGGCTCGCCTTCGGTCACCCATTCCGCGTGCGGAGAGGCCGTGATATTGGTGTCATTCTCAATATTTTCCCACCAGAATACGACATCATCGACGGTAAAGGGTTCCCCGTCGGACCACTTGAGCCCTTCACGGAAATAGAGGGTCAGCTCTGTGCCCTTGTCATTCCATTCCCAACGCTCAGCCATTCCGGGCTGGAGCGGATCGGATGGATCGCGAGGCCAGCGGATCACCGACTCGTAGATCAAGCGACCAAGCGCATGAAAGTCCTTCTCGCCCAGAAAGGCGCGATGCCAGGTGCCGCCGTACTGACCGATAGACTCAACCGGCTCCACAATCAGAGGATTGGTTGGCAGTCGCTCTTCGACAGACGGAAGGTCGCCGGCACTGACCATCTCTGCCAGCATAGGGGCTTCACTCAAAGTGAACACCTCTTCAGTTGCCGGAGCATCAGTTGCCGGAGCGTCAGTTGCCGGAGCATCAGTTGCCGGGGCCTCAGTTGCCGGAGCATCAGTTGCTTTTTCTGTAGCTGCCGGTGTTTCCGGAATAGCATCGGTCGTGCAAGCCGCAACCATCACCGGCAGCAGCAACACAAGCAAAATTGCTCTACCAAGAGAACAAGTCCTTCTCCTATTTAGAAACATAATCTGCTTCTCCTTTTTGAGACTACACTAATGAACCGAATAGGGTCTTTGGGGTACAACGCACTTATTTGTAGGCAGCCTCCTTTCCCATTCTCCTTATTCGACCGAACAACGATCAGAGATCGTGTTCGCTAAGGCGCGCTTGCCCGAACGATAAGCTCAGATTGGAAGATCACCTCATGACATTCCGTTTCACACCCGCCAATATGTTTCAAGAGCAGCTGTACCGCCTGACTGCCCATCTCATACTGCGAAACACGACAGGTTGTCAGAGCCGGTGTCACCAGCTCCGACAAAGGAATATCATCATGACCAACCACAGCAATCTCATCCGGAACTGACAAGCTCATCTCGGCACAGGCTTTCAAGGCACCAATAGCGACTAGATCATTGTAGCATACTAGCGCGGTTAACTCCGAATGAGCAGACAATAGCTCTCGGGTGGCTTGCATACTCCCCTCGATCCTGGGAGGGCAATTTAACACCCATCCATCCTCAGGTTTCAAACCAGCAGCCTGCATCGCGGCGCGGTATCCCCTCGTCCTTTGCTGCCCGGCATAAGAATTGATGGGGCCTGCCAACATCGCAATAGCACGATGTCCGGCATCCAACAGATGCCGGGTAGCAATCCGGCCACTGCGCTCATCATCGATCACAACAAAGCCAATACCCTCTTGCTCCAAACGTCGATTGACAAGGACTAAGCAGGGGATGTATGAAATAGCCCTTCGTAGATCATCTTCGCCAAGACGCGAGCTGCATAGAATGGTGCCGTCGACTCCCTTTTCTTCCAGGGAGCGGATGACAGCCAACTCTCGATCAGTCTCTTCCTCTGTATTGCACAGGAAAATGCTATAACCTTCTTGATAAGCCACATGCTCGGCGCCTCGCGCAATGGCCGAGAAACATGGGTTAGAATTGTCGGGGACGACCAGCCCAAGTGTGCCGGTCCTCTTGGTTGCCAGGCTTCGAGCGACGCCACTAGGACGATAGCCCAGTCGTTGAATGACCTCACGGATGCGCAGACTGGTTGCCTCGCTGATATCTCCCTTTTCATTGACAACCCGGGAGACCGTCATCTGCGAGACTCCTGCTTCTCGGGCCACATCGGCCATCGTGACACGTCGACTCATGAAGATTCCTTTAGGCGGAGCGTTAGCGCTAACGTTAGCGCTAACATCATCTTATGTGATTTATATCACATTGTCAAGCAAGTGTTAGATCCCGGCCCGTTAGCTTGTGCGTGATCGCGATGAGCTGTAAGCTGTAGCTACGTTGATTGTTACCTGAAAACCAATCATCATGAGCACATCCACACACCATACTATTGGCCTGCTGGCGCCCACCATTGGCGCTTACGATTTGTGGCTGGGAGTCTTGGACACTGCCAACAGCCACGGCGCCCGCCTGATCAGCTTCCCCGGCCGGCGCTTCCAGGATGCCAGGCAGTTCTACGCGCAGGCCAACACTATCTACGACTTAATCACGCCCCGGCGCGTCGACGGCCTCGTCATGTGGAGCTCGGCCATCGGGAATAACGTCGGGCGCGAGGCCATGCAAGGTTTCTGCGATCGCTTCCGCCCGCTCCCGCTCGTCAGCATTGGGATGGTGCTGCCGGACATCCCCAGTATCGTCATCGACAATTACAGTGGCCTATTCGATGCCACCTCCCACCTGATCGAGGAGCACGGCTGCTCCAGGCTGGCTTTCATCCGCGGGATGGAAGGGCACCAGGGCGCCGAAGACCGCTACCGGGGTTATCTCGATGCGCTGGCCAGGCACAACATCCCCTTCGATCCCGCCCTGGTCTCGCCGCCTAACGACTGGCGTTCGGAGACCGGCCGAAGCGCCGTCCGGGTGTTCATCGACGAGCGGCAGGTGCCGTTCGACGCGGTGGTCGCATCGTCCGACGATCTGGCATTGGGCGCTATCTGGGAGCTGGAGGCCAGGGGCATCCACGTCCCCGGCGACATCCCGCTGACCGGCTTCAACGACTCCTGGGAGCTGCAAGCCAGGGGTATCCACGTCCCGGACGAGATCGCCCTGACCCCTCTTAACGATGCCCACGTGAGCCGCATGGCCACACCGCCGCTTACCACCGTTCCCCTGGAGATGTACGAGCTGGCCAGGCAGGCCACCACCATGCTGATGGCTCTCATCGACGGCCGGCCGGCTTCTCCCTCGTCGATCAGCCTGCCAACCCATCTGCTGGTGCGCCAATCGTGCGGCTGCCAGGACCCCGCCGTCGAGCAGGCATCCATCGCGGCGGTCGATGCGCTGCCCGCAAGCTCACCGGCGGAGACAGACTGGGCCACGCAGCGTGCTCCGATCATCACCCAGCTGGCTGAGGCCATCCGGAGCAGCTGGCTCTCCCTCGATTGGGCCCGGCGATTGGCCGCCGCTTTCGTCGCCGACATCGAAGGGGGAGATGCCCCAACCGGTGCTTTCCTGGGACTGCTCGCCGAGGGGCTTCAGACCATCGTGCTGAGCGATGGTGATGCCGGTGTCTGGCAGGGGACCCTCTCTGAGCTGCGCCGCCGGGTGCTGCCCTACCTGTTGGCCAACGCCGCCAGGATGGTGCGAGCCGAGAGCATCCTGGCGCAGGGCCGGCTCAACATCGCCGAGACAGTACGCCACACCCAGGCTTACACCGCCTGGCAAAGAGATCAGCGGGCGCACATCCTGCACGAGATCGAGCGTGCCATGACGACTGCCGCCAGCGTCCCGGAACTGCTCGATGTGCTGGCCCTGGAGCTGCCCCGGCTGGGCATCCCCGGCTGCTATCTTTCTCTTTATGCCGATCCCAACGATCCCACCGTGGCGGCCACGCTCGTGATGGCTTACAACGCCGGTGGGCGCATCGACCTTCCCCGTGACGGCCTGACTTTTCCATCGTGGCAGCTTATCCCGGACGGCCTGATGCCCCAGGATGGCATCCTCAACCTGGTGGTCGAATCGCTTCACTACCACGAAGACAAGCTGGGCTTTATCGTCTTCGAAGTCGGCATGCGCGAGGGCAGCCTCTACGACCTGGTCGCCGAGCAGATCAGCAGTGTGCTGAAGGGGGCTTTCTTGCTGGCCAGGAACGTCCGCCTGTACCAGGAAGCTCTCGAAGCGCAGGAGGAGGCCAGGGAGGCCAACCGCCTCAAGAGTCGCTTCCTTTCCATCGTCGGCCACGAGCTTCGAACGCCGCTCAGCCTGTTGGTTGGCCTGAGCGAGCTTTTGCTGCGCGAAGAAACAAAGGAAGAGCTAAGCCTGCCGGCTCCTTACCGGCAAGACCTGGAGCGCATCCATGTCAATGCGCGCCAGCTCGATGGGCTGCTCCGGGATGTCCTCGATTTGACCCTCAGCGAGATCGGGCAGCTGCGGCTGGTCAAGCGACCGGTCAGCCTGGCTGAGATCATCGAGGCGGCGGCGCTCATCGGCCAAAAGATGGCGGAGGATAAAGGGCTGGTCTGGCAGGTGTCGATGCCCGACCGGCTGCCTTACGTGTGGGCCGACCCGATGCGTCTCCAGCAGGTCATCTTGAACCTGATCAATAACGCCGTCAAGTTCACCCGCCAGGGTAGCATCAGGCTGGTGGTCGAGCCGCGCGGCGACGAAGTCACCATCAAAATCTGCGATACCGGCATTGGTGTGCCGCAGGCCGAGCAGGAAATTATCTTCGATGAGTTCCGCCAGGCCGAGGGGATCGTGAAGCGAGAATACGGCGGGCTGGGCATCGGCCTGGCTCTGTGCCGCCAGCTGGTCGAGCTGCACGAAGGCAAGATCGGCGTCCAATCGCCCGGGGAAGAGCTGGGTGGCTCGACCTTCTTCTTCACGCTGCCGGTGCTCTCCGGCGCCGCCGAAATCGGCCTGGAAGGGGATGGTCAGCACCAGGTCGTCGTGCTGACCCATCGAGCCGGATCGAGCGGCGACCTGATCGAATACCTGGTCGATGAAGGCTTCAACATCCGTGTTGTCGAGGTCGATGGGGCCGCCGGTTGGTTATCCCAGCTGGCTGCTTCGCCCCCCAGTGCCATCGTGCTCGATTGCCAGCCGGCGACTGAGCAGGGCTGGGCGCTGGTCAATCTCCTCAAAGACAACCCGGCGACCGCCGATATCCCCGTGCTCTTTTATTCACTGCCGGAAGGGCAAGACAGCGGCTCGGTGCTGGCCCTCGACTACCTGACCAAGCCGGTCGACGCGGCAGACTTGATCGAAGCCTTGCAGCGCCAGGGGATGACCTGGCACCGCGCGGAAGGCGGCAAGGCCATTCTGATCGTCGACGACGAGCCCGCCATCCTCGACCTGCACGCCCGGATCGTGCAGACGCAGATGCCCGAATGCACCATCCTGAGGGCGGGCGATGGCCGCGAGGCGCTTGCAATCATCGAGCAGGCCCGGCCCGACCTGGTGCTGCTCGATCTGATGATGCCGGAGATGGACGGCTTCAAGGTACTGGAAGCGATGCGTGAAAGCGAGGCTTCGCGCAACATCCCGGTGATCGTGTTGACCGCCAGGGCCATCACCCAGGAAGATATGGCGCGGCTGAACCGGGGAGTATCGGCTATTTTGCAGAAGGGGATATTCAGCGCAGGCGAGACACTGTCTCACGTCAGCGAGGCGCTGGCCAGGAGCAAGAGCCTGAGCGGCGAGAC